>NZ_JAYFSJ010000006.1:161594-302406 GCF_039708975.1 Chromobacterium indicum | reverse complement strand
GAACAGGACCGTGAAACGCCTTAGCGCCGATGATAGTGTGGCATTCGCCATGTGAAAGTAGGACACCGCCAGACGCCTCATACGATAGCGCCGAGTCCATGCGACTCGGCGCTTCGCTTCGAGAGAAGCGAATCCAGAATTACGCGACAGCGTTCACGTTTTTTCTGGCGACCATAGCGAGATGGTCCCACGCCTTCCCATCCCGAACAGGACCGTGAAACATCTTAGCGCCGATGATAGTGTGGCATTCGCCATGTGAAAGTAGGACATCGCCAGATTCCCGATAAAAAGCCCCAGGCATTAGCCTGGGGCTTTTTGCGTTTCTTGCTCCGGGCTGGGCCGGAGGTGAAATTTTTTGTCGCATCCTGCTGCTGTATATTAATCTGATCTATGAAATGCAGACAGTATTCGATTGCTATCAAATCTGAAATCCGTGTCGGTTTGGCGCGATATCGGTGCGGTAAATCGGGAGAGGCTGCAGGCGGGAAGTTGGTTTGATCATGCCTTTCGGGTGGCGGCGCGCGTGGTTTGATCCGCTTGGAAAGCCTTGCGCTGACTGATTTTGATAGCGTTTAAGTGCTAAAGAATATTTTATATTGTCAAACAAAACTGTCATCTCTTGTATACAATAGACGGTTCACCCGGACGCGAGGCCGGGGCTGCAAACAATATCGGAGAAACCCATGCAATTCGAATCCTTTGCTCATCAGCAGTCCGCTCTGCGCGACGCCATCACCGCCGCTTATCGGCGCGATGAACGCGAATGCGTACAGGCGCTGTTGTCGCAGGCGGCGATGAGTCCCGAGCAGGTCGCATCAGTACAGGACTTGGCACGCAGGCTGGTGACCGAGGTGCGCCGTGAGCGTACCCGCTCCAGCGGCGTGGACGCGCTGATGCACGAGTTCTCGTTGGACAGCAGCGAAGGGATCGCCCTGATGTGTCTGGCGGAGGCGCTGCTGCGCATCCCGGACCGCGAGACAGCCGACAAACTGATCCGCGACAAGATTTCCCGCGGCGACTGGAAGGCCCACCTGGGCAACAGTTCGTCGTTGTTCGTCAACGCCGCGGCCTGGGGCCTGCTGGTGACCGGCAAGCTGGTTTCCTCGCACAGCGCCAATGGTCTGTCGGCCGCGATGACGCGCCTGATCGCCAAGGGCGGCGAGCCGCTGATCCGCAAGGGCGTCGATATGGCGATGCGCATGCTGGGCAAGCAGTTCGTCACCGGCGAAACGATTGAAGAGGCGCTGGCCAACGGCCGCGAGCGCGAAGCGCGCGGCTACCGCTTCAGCTACGATATGCTGGGCGAGGCGGCGATGACTGAGGCTGATGCCCAGCGTTACCTGAAGGACTACGTCACCGCCATCCACGCGATCGGCAAAGAGTCGAACGGCCGCGGCATTTACGACGGCCCCGGCATCTCGGTGAAGCTGTCCGCCATCCACCCGCGCTACAGCCGACTGAAGCATGAGCGGATGATGACCGAGCTGCTGCCGCGCTTGAAGGCGCTGTTCCTGCTGGCCAAGCAGTACAACATCGGCCTGAACATCGATGCGGAAGAGGCCGACCGCCTGGAAATCTCGATGGATCTGGTCGAGGCGCTGGCCAACGATTCGGATCTGAACGGCTTCGAAGGCATCGGCATCGTGGTGCAGGCCTACCAGAAACGCTGTCCGTTCGTGATCGACTTCCTGATCGACCTCGCGCGCCGCACCGGCCATCGCTTCATGGTGCGCCTGGTGAAGGGCGCTTATTGGGACGCCGAGATCAAACGCGCCCAAGTGGACGGCTTGCCTGGCTATCCGGTGTATACGCGCAAGGTGTACACCGACGTGTCTTATCTCGCCTGCGCCAAGAAGTTGCTGGCCGCCCAGGACGCGATCTATCCGCAGTTCGCCACCCACAACGCCTACAGCCTGGCCGCGGTCTACAATCTGGCCGCCGGCAAGGATTACGAATTCCAGTGCCTGCACGGCATGGGCGAGACCCTGTACGACCAGGTGGTGGGCAAGGACAAGCTGGGCAAGGCCTGCCGCATCTACGCGCCGGTGGGTTCGCATGAGACGCTGCTGGCCTACCTGGTGCGCCGCTTGCTGGAAAACGGCGCCAACTCCTCCTTCGTCAACCGCATCGTCGACGAGAGCGTATCCCTTGACGAACTGGTGACCGATCCGGTGGCCGAAGCGGCCGCCTCCGCTGGCATGCCGCACAGCAAGATTTCGCTGCCGGAGGCGCTGTATGGCGACGGCCGCCGCAATTCCAAGGGCCTGGATCTGTCCAGCGAGCACGTGCTGGCCACGTTGCAGCTGGGCCTGCAGACGTCGGAACAGCAGCGCTGGGCGGCGTTCCCGATGCTGGGCGACGGCGATGTCACCGACGGCGAACTGCTGGAAGTGCGCAATCCGGCCGACCATGCCGATGTGGTGGGCAAGGTGTTGGAGGCCACCGCCGCCGATGTGGACCGCGCGCTCGCGCAGTCGGCGGGCATCGCCGCTGCCTGGGCCGCCACGCCGGTGGCCGAGCGGGCCGCCAGCATCCGCCGCATGGCCGATCTGATGGAAACGAATATGCCGGCTCTGATGGGCCTGGCTGTGCGCGAGGCGGGCAAGACGCTGAACAACGCCATCGCCGAAGTGCGCGAGGCGGTGGACTTCTGCCGCTACTACGCGGCGCAGATCGTTTCCGAGTTCGACAACGCCAGCCACCAGCCGCTGGGGCCGGTGGTGTGCATCAGCCCGTGGAACTTCCCGTTGGCGATCTTCATCGGCGAAGTCGTCGCGTCCTTGGCCGCCGGCAACACCGTGCTGGCCAAACCGGCCGAGCAGACCAGCCTGATCGCCGCCTACGCGATTCGCCTGCTGCACGAAGCCGGCATTCCGCGCGCCGCGCTGCAGTTCCTGCCGGGCCGCGGCGAGGTGGTCGGCGCAGCGTTGACCGGCGACGCGCGCATCCAGGGCGTGATCTTCACCGGCTCCACCGAAGTGGCGCAGATCATCAACCGCACGCTGGCCAAGCGCCATGACGATCCGGTGCTGGTGGCGGAAACCGGCGGCATGAACGCGATGATCGTCGACAGCTCGGCGCTGCCGGAGCAGGTGGTCACCGACGTGCTGAGCTCGGCTTTCGATTCCGCCGGCCAGCGCTGTTCCGCGCTGCGGGTGCTGTATTTGCAGCACGACATCGCCGACAAGGTGGTCGCGATGATCAAGGGCGCGATGGACGAGCTGAAAGTCGGCAATCCCGCCAAGATCACCACCGACGTCGGCCCGGTGATCGACGCCGAAGCCCAGGCCGGCCTGCTGGCCCACATCGCCAGGATGAAGAACTCCGCCCGCGCGATGCACCAGACCAAGCTGTCCGCCGAGTGCGAGCAGGGCACTTTCGTCGCGCCGACGCTGTTCGAGATCGACAACCTCAGCGAGCTGAAGCGCGAAGTGTTCGGCCCGGTGCTGCATGTGCTGCGCTACGCAGCGTCGGATCTGGACAAGGTGGTGGCCGAGATCAACGCCACCGGCTACGGCCTGACCCACGGCATTCACAGCCGAATCGACGAAACCATCGCCGACATCTGCGGCAAGATCAAGGTGGGCAACATCTACGTCAA
This sequence comes from Chromobacterium indicum, assembly GCF_039708975.1. Taxonomy (NCBI): domain Bacteria; kingdom Pseudomonadati; phylum Pseudomonadota; class Betaproteobacteria; order Neisseriales; family Chromobacteriaceae; genus Chromobacterium; species Chromobacterium indicum. Next base: position 298,805 of record NZ_JAYFSJ010000006.1, on the reverse strand, counting down.
CCGCAACATCGTCGGCGCGGTGGTGGGCGTGCAGCCGTTCGGCGGCGAGGGCAAGTCCGGCACCGGCCCCAAGGCCGGCGGTCCGTACTACCTGTACCGTCTGACCCGCGCCGCCTGGCAGCCCAAGCTGGCGGCCGCGCATCAGGCCGCCGATCTGTCCGCGCTGGATGCGCTGGCCGCCGCGGCGAAGGCGCAGGGTCTGTCGCTGGACGGCGTCATCGCCGCCGCGCGCAAGGAAAGCCCGCTGGCGCATAATGTAATCTTGCCGGGTCCGACCGGCGAGAACAATGTCTTGTCCTTCGCCGGACGAGGCCGTGTCGGCTGCGTGGCTGACGACGCGCAGGCGCTGGCCGAGCAATTGGCCGCCGTTTTCGCCGCGGGCAACCGCGCGGTGGTCGCCGATGGCGAACTGGGCCGTCGATTCGCCTCCGCCCTGAACGGTCATGTATCTCTTGTGGCCGATGTGCTGGAAGCGGACGTCGAGGCGGTGTTGTACGCCGGCGCAAAGGCTGAGGAGGCCCGGCGCGAGCTGGCCGCCCGCGACGGCGCGCTGGTTCCGCTGATCCTGCGCGGCGAAAATGGCTACAATGTGCATCGGCTGGTGGTGGAGCGCGCGCTCAGCGTCAATACCACGGCGGCAGGCGGCAATGCCAGCCTGATGAGCATGACCGAATGATCAACTTGCCAGCCTCTGGCCGCGTTGGAATAATGCGGCCAGAGTTTTTACTTTAAGAGCAAGACTGGGATCCGGCCCCAAGCCGGTTGTGTAGAAGCGCGAAGTTGAAGCAACAAGGAAGAGGAACGAAGAGATGCAAGTATCCAAGCTGTCCACCCTGACCCTGGCGGTTGCAGCCGCTGTCGCCCTGTCCGCCTGCGGCAAGAAGGAAGAAGCCGCGCCCGCGGCCGGCGCCTCGGCTCCGGCCCAGGCCAGCGCCGGCGGCGACGTGATCAAGATCGGCTTTGCCGCTCCGCTGACCGGCCCGCAGTCGCACTACGGCGAGGAATACAAGAATGGCGTGACCCTGGCCATCGAAGACGCCAACGCCGCCAAGCCGACCATCGCCGGCAAACCGGTGACCTTCGAGCTCAATGCCCAGGACGACCAGGCCGATCCGAAAACCGCCACCCAGCTGGCGCAGAAGTTCGTCGACGAGAAAGTCGCCGGCATCATCGGCCACTTCAACTCCGGCACCGCCATCCCGGCTTCCAAGATCTATTCCGATGCCGGCATCCCGATGATCGCGATGGCCACCTCGCCGGTGTTCACCTCGCAGGGCTTCAAGAACACCTTCCGCTCGATGACCTCCGACACCCAGCAGGGCAGCGTGATGGGCAAGTTCGCGGTTGAGAAGCTGCACGCCAAGAAGATCGTCATCGTCGACGACCGCACCGCTTATGGCCAGGGCCTGGCCGACGAGTTCGAAAAGGCGGCCCGCGCCTCCGGCGGCGATGTGGTAAAGCGCGAGTTCACCAACGACAAGGCCACCGACTTCACCGCCATCCTGACCTCCATCAAGGGCGCGAATCCGGACGTCGTGTTCTACGGCGGCGCCGACGCGCAGTCCGCGCCGATGGTCAAGCAGATGAAGCGCCTGGGCCTCAAGGCTCCGCTGATCTCCGGCGAAATGACCAAGACCCCGACCTTCCTGCAACTGGCCGGCAAGGAAGCCGACGGCACCATCGCCTCGCTGGCGGGCCTGCCGCTGGAGCAGATGCCGGGCGGCAAGGACTACGAGACCCGCTACAAGGCCCGCTTCAAGGCCGACGTGGCAACTTACTCGCCGTACGGCTACGATGCCACCCGCGCGCTGATCCAGGCGATGGAGCAGGCCAACTCAGCCGATCCGAAGGCCTACCTGCCGGTGCTGGCCAAGATCACCCACCAGGGCGTGACGTCCAGCAACTGGACCTATGACGACAAGGGCGATCTGAAGGATGGCGGCATCACCGTCTACAAGGTCCAGAACGGCCAGTGGACCGTGATGGAAACCGTGGGCGGCGGCGCGGCGGCCAAGGACGCTTCCGCAGCCAAGTAAGCGGATTCGCTTCACGGCAAACGGCGCGGATATCCGCGCCGTTTTTGTTTGCGCGGACAAGCGGCGAGGCGCGCGCTAATATCGTCAACGACACATTCAAAGGGAGGGGCGCATGAAACGGGCAAGCATGGAAACGCCGCCGCCGTCGCCCTGTATTGGCGTATGCCGTCTGGACGACAGCGGGCAGATCTGCACCGGCTGCCGCCGTACGCTGGACGAGATCGCCAGCTGGTCCAGCTACGGCAAGGAACAGAAGGAACAGGTTTGGCAGCGGTTGTTGAAGCTGCCGATGCCGGTGCAGGCCAAGACCTGTCCGCAATGCGGCAATGGCTTCACTTGCGGCGCGGGCGGAGAGAGCGGCGGCTGCTGGTGCGCGGATCTGCCGCTGGAGCTGTCGCCAAGCGGCGCGGACAGCGACTGTCTATGCCCGGTCTGTTTGCAGAAGCGGTTGATATCCGGCAGTTGACGCAAGTTCCATGCGGCGCTTTCTTTGTTATCTCTCGTGTTTTTGCGGCGGCGCGTGCTGTTTGGGCTTGCCATGGATGCGGCGCGCGGATTTAAATGCCATTGTGCTTGATGCGATGTTTCAGAATGGCATGATCGGCTGATCGCAACGGAGATCCCACCATGAAAGCAAGCGGAGCGGAAGCGGGGGCGGCTTGGCCGTCCAGCTTGGAGGCGGCGTTGGATGACAGGCTGGCGATGTTGAGGCGGCAAATACGGGAGCGGGCGCAGGAGATTTCCAGCGCCCAGTCCGGAGGCGGCCCGGCCGCGGTCGAGATGGATGTCAGCGCGCTGGGCCAGGCGGTGGACGAGCTGCTGCAAGGGCGCTCGGTGGCGGAGCGGCCCGGCTTCTTTGATCTGTTTCCCCCTTTTACCTGCGTATGCGCGCTGCTGTGCCTGGCTTTCGCCAGCTTCGGACTGTTGTTTCCGCTGTTCGCCGATTCGGTGGCCGGCGCAGGCAAGGGCTCGGCGCTGGTGGCCGGTTTTCTGGACATCGCCAAGATCTTCGCCGGCGCGATCGTCGGCTCCACTTCTTCCGTTGTGCTTTCGGCTTCGCGCGCGCGCCGTTCCGGCTGATTTCGCTTGGGAAAAAATATGGCTTATCAAGTGTTGGTTTCGGGCGAGCATCGCGCGCTGGAATGGCGTGGCGAGTTGAACGACGCGTCCCAGGCGGTCGAGCTGGTTTCCGCCTGCATCGGCGAAGGCTGCGAACGCTTGCTGATTTCGCATGAGGTTTTGCCAGCGGCTTTTTTTCAGCTGAGCAGCCGCTTCGCCGGCGAATTCCTGCAGAAGCTGCAGAACTATCGACTACAGACCGCGGTGGTGATAGACGCGGAGCGGGACTATGGCGAGCGTTTCGGCGAATACTTGCGCGAAGCCAGGCGCGGACGTTTCTCGCGGCTGTTCCTGAGCCGGGAGGAGGCGCTGGACTGGCTGGCGGCGAGCTGACAGTCGCCGCCGCGCTGCCGATAGATTGGCGCGGGCGCCCGCAAGCTTCGCCGGCGGTTGATTCGAGGCGGGTTGCGCCTGTTCGGCGTGGACGAGCCCGGCGGTTCGGAAGGCTCGATCTTACAACTTGATGCCGCGCCCTGGCGGCGCGGCAGGCACGGAGGCGGGATGCTGGAACGGGATGTGGTGCGCAGCAAGGCGGAGGGCGGCATCGCGCGGCTGGAGCTGAACCGGCCAGACTGTCTGAACGCGATGAACCGCCAGCTGCTGCGGCAGCTGCTGGCCGCGCTGGAATGGGCTGCGGCCGACGACGCGGTGAGGGCGGTGATCATCACCGGCCATGGCCGGGTGTTTTCCGCGGGTGCCGACATCCGCTATCTGAACCGGGCGCCGGCGGCCGAAGTGCGGGAGCTGGCCAGGCTGGCGGTGGCGGTCACCGGCCGGATCGAGACGCTGGGCAAGCCGGTGCTGGCCGCGATCAACGGCGACGCGCTGGGCGGCGGCCTGGAGATTTCTGAGGCATGCGCTTTGCGGGTGGCGGCCTCGCACGCCCGCTTCGGCCATCCGGAAGTGAAGATAGGCGCGGTGGCCGGTTTCGGCGGCACGACCCGCTTGCCCAGGCTGATCGGCAAGGGCAGGGCGGCGGAGATGTTGCTGACCGGCAGGCTGATAGACGCCGACGAGGCCTGTCGGCTGGGCCTGGTCAACCGGGTGGTGGCGGCCGAAGCGCTGATGGCCGAGTCGGAGGCGCTGCTGGGCGAGGTGCTGGCCCAATCGCCGCTGGCGGTGAGGCTGAGCTGGGAAGCGATGCATCGCGGCTTGTCCTTGTCCGAGGACGAATCGGCGCGGCTGGGCGCAGACTACTTCGGCCTGGCGGCGCAGAGCGAGGACTTCCGCATCGGCACCCGCGCTTTTCTGGACAAACGGACGCCCAAGTTCAAGGGGCGGTGAGGAGGCGATCATGAAGCCGCGCATCACCTTGCTGACGCTGGGCGTCGATGATCTGGAACGCTCGTTGGCGTTCTATCGCGATGGGCTGGGGTGGCCGAGCGAAGGCATCGTCGGCGCAGAGTTCGAGCACGGCGCGGTCGTTTTTTTCGAGCTGGAAGGCGGGCTGAGGCTGGCGCTGTTTCCGCGGGATAGCCTGGCGCGCGACGCCGGCCTGCCGCGGCAGCCGGCCAGCGCCACCGAGTTGACGATAGGCCACAATGTCGCTTCCCGCGCGGAGGTGGACGCGGTAATGGCGCAGGCCAGCATGGCCGGCGCGGCCATCGTCAAGCCGGCCCAGGATACGTTCTGGGGCGGCTACGCCGGGTATTTCCAGGACCCCGACGGCCATCTGTGGGAGGTGGCGTGGAATCCGGAATGGAGCGTGCCGGAGTGATCGTCGCTCAGGCTTCGGGCCAGCGGTCCTGGTAAACCAGATCGTCCAGCTTCTGCCGCCGCGCCCAGTTTTCCTGTTCCAGCATCGGTTTCTCGTAAAAGGCCTCGACATGGCCGATGCACAATATCGCCACCGGCCGCGCGCCATCCGGCATGGCCAGCAGGGCGGCGAGCTTGTCCGGGTCGAAGATCGACACCCATCCCAGGCCCAGCCCCTCGGCGCGGGCGGCCAGCCACATGTTTTGGATCGCGCAGGCCACTGAGGCCAGGTCCATTTCCGGCAAGGTGCGGCGGCCGAACACATGGCGCTCGCGGCCGTCCATCAGCGCCGCCACCAGCACTTCGCCGCATTCGAGCAAGCCTTCCACCTTCAGCCTCATGAATTCTTCTTCGCGCTCGCCGAGCGCGCGGGCGGTCTGGATGCGCTCCTCTTCCACCAAGGCATGCAACTGGCGGCGCAGCTCCGCGCCGCGGATGCGGATGAAGCGCCAAGGCTGCATGAAGCCGACGCTGGGCGCCAGATGGGAGGCGGCCAGCAGCCGTTGCAAGGTGTCGGGGTCGACCGGGTCCGGCTTGAAGTGGCGCATGTCGCGGCGTTCGCGGATGGCGCGGTAGACGGCGTCGATGTCGGATTGCGGATAACGGTGAGGATTCATTGCAGAAACAAGCTCGCGGCGGCTAGGGGATTGGACGGAAAGTAGGCGTGAAAATAGCTGGCCAGCAAGCTGCCGCGGCGGTACAGCGCCTCGCCGCTTCCGGCGCCGCTGGCGCGGGCCGCGCGGGCGATAGGCTCCAGCGCCGTCTCCAGCCGGGTGTAGTGAAAAGTGTGGCCGCGCAGCGCGCCGCCGGGGAAGGACATTTTCTGCAATCCCAGCCCGCATAGCCTGTCTTGAAGGACCGCTTGGCCGGGCAGCAGTTCCAGCATCGCCGCGCTGGCGCCGTCGCGCTTGGTCAACCGGTCCAGCAGATAGAGCATGCCGCCGCACTCGGCGTACAGCGGCTTGCCGGCTTTGACGTGTCCATGCAGATCCGCTTTCAGCGCCGTGTTGGCGGACAGCGTTTCAAGATGCAGCTCCGGGTAGCCGCCGGGCAGGTAGACCGCGTCGCAGTCGGGCAGCGCGGCGTCGGCCAGCGGTGAGAAGAAGGCTAGCTCCGCGCCCAACTGGGCCAGCATCTCAAGATTAGCCGGGTAGACGAAGGCGAAGGCGGCGTCGCGGGCGATGGCGATGCGTTGGCCGGCCAGCAGCTTCGGCACGTCGGCTGGCACAGCAGCGGGAAACGCCACCGCTGGCGGCAGCGCGGCCAGCGCGGTGCCGGCGATTTGCGCCGCGGCGCGGTCCAGCCTGGCGTCGAGATCGGCGATTTCCGGCGCCTGAACCAGGCCCAGATGGCGCTCCGGCAGCCGCACGGCCTCGTCGCGGCGCAGCGCGGCCAGCAGCGGCGGATGGGGGGGCAGCTGCTGCGCCAGCATTTCGGCGTGGCGCTCGCTGGCGACATGGTTGGCGATGAAGCCGTGAAAGGCCAGGCTGGGACGGAAGCTGGCCAGGCCATGGGCGACGGCGGCGAAGGTCTGCGCCATGCCGGCGGCGTCTATCACTGCCGCCAGCGGGATGTCGAGCAGGGCGGCCAGATCGGCGCTGCTGGGCGTGCCGTCGAACAGGCCCATGCTGCCTTCCACCAGGATCAAATCGGCGTCGTCGGCGGCCTGATGCAGGCGGGCGCGGCAATCGTCCTCGCCGTTCATCCACAGATCCAGGCCGTAGACGGTATGGCCGCTGGCCCGCTCCAGGATGTAGGGATCGAGGAAGTCCGGCCCGGTTTTGAACACTCTCACCCGGCGTCCCAAATTGCGGTGGTGGCGGGCCAGCGCCGCCGTCACCGTGGTCTTGCCCTGGTGGGAGGCGGGCGCGGTCAGAAACAACGCCGGGCAGGACCGCGGCGTCATCAGAACTCCACCCCGCGCTGCGCCTTGATGCCCTGCTCGCGGTAGGGGTGCTTGACCAGCCGCATCTCGGTGACCAGGTCGGCGGCCTCCAGCAAGGCTTCCGGCGCGTGGCGGCCGGTGACGACCACATGCTGCATCGCCGGCCGGGCGGCGAAGGCGGCCAGCACTTCGTCCAGCGGCAGGTATTCGTATTTCAGCACCACGTTCAATTCGTCCAGGATCACCATGTCGTAATCGTCGCTTTCCATCATCGCCAGCGCCTGCTCCCAGCCCTTGCGCGCGGTGGCGATGTCGGCTTCGCGATCCTGGGTGTTCCAGGTATAGCCTTCGCCCATGGTGTGGAAGTCGCAGTTGTCGAAACCGCCCAGCAGGTCGCGTTCGGCGGTGTGCAGCGCGCCCTTGATGAATTGCACCACGCCCAGGCGCATGCCGTGGCCGACGGCGCGCAGGCCCATGCCGAAGGCGGCGCTGCTCTTGCCCTTGCCGGTGCCGGTATTGACGATGAGCAGGCCTTTCTCGCCGGTGGCGGCGGCTTTTTTCTTCTCGAAGCCCGCCTTGCGCTTTTCGGTCATGCGCTGATGGGAGGCCGGATCGGTTTTCATAGTGTCGTCCTTGTGTGGGGCCGGCGCCGTCAGCGGCGCAGCAGCCAGATGAAGAAGGCGCCGCCGACGGCGGCGGTGCCGACGCCGACCGGGATGTCCTCCGGCGCGATCAGCGTTCGCGCGGCGGCGTCCACCCAGATCAGGAACAGCGCGCCCAACAGCGCGCAGGCCGGCAGCAGGCGGCGGTGGTCGGCGCCGACGCAGCGGCGGGCGATGTGCGGAATCATCAGGCCGACGAAGCCTATCGCCCCGCTGACCGCGACCATGGTGCCGGTCAGCAGCGAGGAGGCGGCGAACACCGCCAGCCGCAGCCGGGTCACGCGTATGCCCAGCGTGACTGCGGTCTGCTCGCCGGCCATCAGCGCGTTCAGCGGCCGCGCCACCGCCAGCAGCGCGATCAGCCCCAGGCACAGCGCGGCCAGCGGCGCCGGCAGCAGCTCCCAGCGCGCCTGGCCCAGGCCGCCCAGCATCCAGAACAGCACCGCCGAGGCCGAGCGATGGTCGCCCAGATACAGCATCAGATTGGCCAGCGCCATCAGCAGGAAAGACACGGCCACGCCGGCCAGCAGCAGCCGTTCGGCTTGCAAGCGGCGCTGGCGCACGGCGATGCCGGTGACCAGCAGGGTAGCCAGCAAGGCGCCGGTGAAGGCGGCCAGCGGCAACGTGGCGCCGCCCAGCACATTGCCGCTGAACAGCAACACCGTCACCGCGCCCAGCGTGGCGCCGGAGCTGACGCCCAGCAGGTGCGGGTCGGCCAGCTGGTTGCGGGTGGTGGCCTGCAGCGCCGCGCCCACCAACGCCAGGCCGGCGCCGACCATGCCGCCCAGCAGCACGCGCGGCAGCCTAAGCTGCCAGATGATCAGGTCCTGGCCCGGCTGCCAGGCCGGCGCCACCGGCAGGCCCAGTTGGTGCAGCAGCACATTGGAGCTGACGGCGAACTCGACCGGCGCGGCGCCCAGGCCGGAAGCCAGCGGCAGCGACAGCGCGAGCAGGGCCAGCAAGGCGCCCAGCAGCGGCCAGGCCGGCGGACGGTTGACGGCGGCGCGGATCACTTGGCGAAGGCCTCCGGGTGCAGGCCGCGCGCCAGCGCGATGATTGCGTCGGCATTGGCGATGCCGGGCGTGGCGCTGTCGTAGGGCAGCACGATGAAGCGCTTGTCGCGCACCGCCGCCATCTTGTTCAGCGCCGGATGGTTTTGCAGGAAGGCGATCTTCTGCTGAGCGGTGACCTTGCCGTAATCGATGATCACGACGACTTGCGGATTGCGCGCCACCACGGTTTCCCAGTCGACGCGGGTCCAGCTGGCGTTGACGTCGTTCAGGATGTTGCGGCCGCCGGCGGCGCGGATCAGCGCGTCGGGCATCGCCAGCCGGCCGGCGCTGAAGGGGCGGTCCTCGCCGCTGTCGTAGACGAAGACCGACGGCGTGGCCTTGCGCTTGGCGACGCGGGCGGCGACGCCGTCCACCTTGGCGCGGATGTCGGTCACCACTTTCTGCGCGCGCGGCTCCACGTCGAAGATGCGGCCGAGGTTGCCGATGTCGCGGTAGACGTCGTCCAGGCTGGCCGCCGGGCGCTTCATCACGTGGGCGCATGATTCGCTGAGCTCGTAGACATTGATGCCCAAGGGCGCCAGCGAGGCCGGCGTCACCGGGCCGCCGACGCGCAGGCCGTAGTTCCAGCCGGCGAAGAAGAAGTCGGCGTTGCGCGCCAGCAGCGCTTCCGACGACGGATAGTCGCCCGCCAGCTCCGGCAGCTTGCCCAGCGCTTGTTTCAACGGCGCGTTCAGCTTGTTCCAGGCGCTGATGCCGGTATAGCCGGCCATGCGGTTCTGCAGGCCCAGTGCCACCATCATCTCGGTCAGGTTGATGTCGTGGCTGACGGCGCGCTGCGGCGCGCGCTGAAAGGTGACCTTGCGGTTGCAGCTGTCTATGGTCAGCGGGTAGGCGGTGGCGTGGGCCTGGGAGGCCAGCAGCGCGGCCAGGCCGCAGGCGATGAGCAAAGGCGGGTTCAGTTTCATGCGTTTTCTTCTTCCAACAGGGTGATGCGGGGATGGCCGGCTTGCGGGTGGCGGTCCACCAGCGCGCGCACGCCGAACACCTCGGCCAAAAGCCGGGGCGTCAATACGGTTTCCGGTGCGCCGCTGGCGACGATGCGGCCGTCCTTGAGCGCGTACAGGCGGTGGCAGAAGGCGGCGGCCAGGTTGAGGTCGTGCAGCGTGGCGACGGCGGAGATGCCCAGCCGGCGCACCAGGCGCAGCAGCGACAATTGGTGGCGCAGGTCCAGATGGTTGGTGGGCTCGTCCAGGATCAGCAGCTGGGGTTGCTGCGCCAGCGCCCGCGCCAGCAGCGCGCGCTGTTTTTCGCCGCCTGACAGCGTGGCGAAGGGCTGGTGCTGCTGCGCCGCCAGGCCCACCTGGACCAGAGCGTCATCGACGATGGCGTGGTCGGCGGCCGATCCGCCGCGCAACAGCGACTGGTGCGGGATGCGGCCCATGTCCGCCACCTCGCGCACGGTCAGGCCGAAGTCCTCCGGAAATTCCTGCAGCACCACCGCCACGCGGCGGGCGAAGGAGGCGGCGGACTGGGACCAGATGTCGGCGCCGTCCAGCCTGGCCTCGCCAGCCAGCGGTTTGTTGAAGCGGAAGGCGCAGCGCAATGTGCTGGTCTTGCCGCTGCCGTTGGGGCCGATGACGCCGACGAACTCGCCGGGCCGGACTGTCAGCGCGATGTCGCGCAGCAGCCTTGCCTCGGGTGCTGTCGCGGCGTCGGGCGACCAGTCCAGGCCGTAGAGTTCCAATGCGCTCACCGCCTAGCTCCAGTGCGCGCCGGTGATGTCGCGCAGCAAGGCCACCACGCGCGGGCGGCTGGGGTGGTAGCCGATGAAGATAAGTTGCGCCTGGCGCGGCGCGGCCAGCGCCTCGTCGAGGCTCAACTCGATGCGGTTGCGCACGCCCTGGGCCAGCAGCCGGCCTGGGCCGTCGGCGCAGGCGGCGAAGCCCTTGATGCGCAGCAGCGGCTCCTCGCGGGCGATGGCCTCCAGCGCGGCGGCCAGCTTGTCGGCGCGCTGCGCCTCTTTGCTGCGGATCATGAACGATTGCCAGCCCGGGTCCTGCTCGTGGAAATGCTTGTGGGTGGACAGCCCGTGGCTGTGCGCGGCCTGGCCGCCGTGGCTGTGGCCGTCCAGCAGCGTCTGGTTGGCCAGCGGCCGCATGGCGAGGCCCGGCATGCTGGCCACCGGGCCGTAGTGGCGGTGGGCTGCCGGCGCGGCTTCGTGCAGATGCAGGCCCAGCGTCAGCCGGGTGTCCAGCTTGGCTTGATAAGCCAGCTCGATGAAGCGGATCGACGGCGCCTGGCGGCGCACGGCTTCCTCCGCCGCCAGCAGTTGATCGGCGGACAGCGCGTCTATCTTGTTCAGCACCACGATGTCGGCGTGGCCCAGTTGCTGGTCGAACAGCTCCGCCACCGCATCGGCCTTGCCCTGGTCTCCCGCCGGCGCGAAATGGCCGGCCAGCAGCAGCGGGGTGTCGACCACCGCCAGCGTGGCGTCCAGCACGAAATAGGGCGCCAGCGCCTCGCTTTGCAGCTGGGCCATCACCGCGCTGGGCAGCGCCAGGCCCGAGGTTTCGATCAGTACGTGGTCTATCTGCTGGCGGCGCTGCCACAGCGCCAGCATGGTGGGCAGGAAGTCGGCGTCGTCGTCGTAGGCGACCAGGCCGTTGGCGAGGTCGTGGATTTCCACGCCGCCGGCGTCGGCGTCGCGCAGCAGGCCGCCGTCTATCGACACCTCGCCGAACTCGTTGACCAGGATGGCCAGCCGGCGCTGCTTGTTGTTCTCCAGCAGCTTGGACAGCAGCGTGGTCTTGCCGGCGCCGAGGAAACCGGTCAATACGGTGACGGGAAGGCGCGGCGCGCTCATGGCTGGCCTCCCTGCGGCAGGGCCGCCAGCACGGCGTCAAAGTCGCTGAAGGTCTGCGGATAGTCCAGCTGAGGCCTATCGATGACGATGAACGGGATGCCCAGCGCGGCGGCGGCCGCGGCCTTGGCGTCGAAGCCGCCGGCCTCGCCGCCGTCCTTGCTGATCACGCAGTCTATGCCCCAGTCGCGCCACAGCGCCTCGTTGGCGGCCTGCGAGAACGGGCCCTGCATCGCGCAGATGCGCGAGCGCGGGATGCCCAGGTCCAGCGCCCGCTGCAAATGCTGCGGGTCCGGGGCCAAACGGACAAACCATTGCTGTTGTTTCTCGGCATCGGCGGCGAGGAAGCGATGCAGCTCCTTGCTGCCGGTGGCGAGGAAGACGCGGCGTCCTTTAGTCATCGCCAGCCTGGCGGCCGCGTCGCTGTCGGCGCAGCGGATGACTGGATGCGCGCTGCCGCTTGCCGGGCGCTCGTAGCGCAGATAGGGCAGGGCCAGCTCCTCGGCCAGCGCCATCAGCTGCTGCGACATTTCGCTGGCGTAGGGGTGGGTGGCGTCGACGATGGCGCTGGCCCGGCTGCCGCTTAGCAGTTCGCGGCGGCGCTCCACGCCCAGCCGGCCGCTGATGGTGGCCACGCCGGGCGCCGCCTGCTGCGCCTGCTCGTTGCCGTAATCGCTGGCGCTGCTGACCACCACCGCGCGGCCGGTTTCGGCGATGGCGCGCGACAGCGCGTTGCCGTCGCTGGTGCCGGAAAACACCCAGGCCGCGCCCGCGGGCAGCGTGTCGGCCTTCACCGTGTCGCTGGTGTTGTCCCAGTTGAAGTAGCCGCGCGGGGTGAACATCCAGTTGCGCTTGCGGCGGGTAAAGCGGTTGCCGATGACGATGCTGGTCAGCATGTCGAAGCGGCGGGTTCGCAGCTCGGCCAGCGTGACGATTTCCACCGCCTGGTCTTCGCGGTAGGCGTTGCGGACGATGCCGCACAGCGTTTCCGGCTTCTTGTGCTCCAGCATGATGTCCAGGATGCGGTAGACGCCTTCCTGGCGCTGGCGGCTTTGCACGTTGTAGAACACCACCGCCAGGTCGGCCTGGGCGATGTGGCGGGCGCGGGTTTCGATCCACTCCCACGGACACAGCAGGTCGGACAGGCTCAGCGTGGCGAAGTCGTGCGACAGCGGCGCGCCGAGCAAGGACGCGCAGGAGTTGGCCGATGTGATGCCGGGGATCAGCTGCACGTCGAAAACATCGTCCTCGCGCATGTCTTCGTAGGCCAGCGTGGCCATCGCATAGACGCCGATGTCGCCGCTGGATAGCAGGGCGACGGTCTTGCCGGCGCGGGCCTCTTCCAGCGCCAGCTGGGCCCGCTCGCGCTCCTGGGTCAGCGGCAGGGTGCGGATGTCTTTGCCGGCGATCCAGGGTTGCACCCAGGTCAGGTAGAGGTCGTAGGAGACGATTACGTCGCTCGCGGCCAGCGCCTGGCGGGCGAGGTCGGGGATCAGTTCGGCGCGGCCGGGGCCGACCGAGACGAGGTAGAGTTTGCCGGTCATGGATGTGTTCTCTTGATTTTGCATTCTGTAATTGTTTTGGCGCTGTTGATGTGTGGTTCCGCCCGGCGGGCGGGTAAGGGGGCTGCGCGGCCAGCCCCCTTACAACCCCAGGCCGCCCCTGCGTCGCGCGAATTCCCGGCAAACATCAGGCTGGCAAGGCGCTGCCGAACTCGCCGTGCGCTAGCGTCGCACGGCTCAAACAAGCGGCAGCTTAAAACCTTGCCAGCCTGATTTTTACCGGCGCGCGACAAAGGGGAGTGGGGGCGCGTCGCCCGTGTTTTATCTTCCGAAATAAAGAGCGCTCTTATGGCATCGGTGGCCATCGTCATGCTCATGCGAGCCATTCCATCCCGTCCTCCACCACTGCCACCGTCACGCCATCCACAGCGGTCTTGGGCACGATCAACCGCCCCCGCGGGCTGGCGATCAACGCGCACGGCTCGCATACGCCGTCGACGCCGACGTTCTGCCGCACCCAGTCCGACGGCGCGCCGGTCCAGCCGCGGGCGGCGACGTCTTCGCGGGCGATGACGCGTAGCGGCAGCGCGTGATGGCGGCAGAATTCCAGCAGGCCGGCTTCGTCGGCCTTCAGGTCTATCGTCGCCACTTCGCGCACGTCGGACAGCGGCCGGCCAGCCAGCGCTTGCAGCACCGCTTGTGCTATGGCCTCGGCGCTTTTGCCGCGGCGGCAGCCTATGCCTAAGGTCAGCGGCTTGATCGCCTCCGTAGCGGTGGTGATAGTCGGCACCGCGCCGGTCAGCCGCGCCGCTTCGTAAGCCAGCGCATTGGCGCCGCCTTCGTGGCCGGACAACAGCGGGATGGCGAAGCGGGCGGCTTCGTCCATCACCACCACCGCCGGGTCGCTGTATTTGCTTTGTGGCAGGCCGTCCAGGTAGCGGACGGCGATGCCGCTGGCCATCACCAGTATCCAGTGGCTGTGCAGGTGGAAGGCGGCGCGGAATTGTTCGCGGCCGCTGGCGTCCGCATCCAGCCACGGCTGGTATAGCTGGGCGTCCAGCGCCGATGCCAGCTTTTGGCCCAAGGGCAGTGCCTCGGCGCGCACCAGCCACACGGCGCGGCTCATGCCTGGTTTTCTTTCTGCAGGCTGGCCCGCTTGGTTTTGCGGTCGTCGCCGTCGCGGAAGATGTGGGTGAAGCCGGCCGCGTACAGGCTGGATTCGACGCCGCCTTCGCGCGACAGAGCCTCGCCGACCAACAGCAGCGTGGTCAGCAGCCAGTCCTTTTGTTTCACCTCGTCCAGCATCTTGCCCAGCGTGCTGCGGTGGACGGATTGGTCCGGCCAGCTGGCGCGGCGCACCAGCGCCACCGGGGTGGCGGGCGGGTAGTGCAGCGCCAGGTCGGCGACGGTTTGTTTCAGCCGCTGGCCGGACAGGAAGATGCACATCGTCGCGCGGTGGGCGGCGAAGCTGGCGATGGACTCCGTCTCCGGCACCGCGCTGGCGCGGCCGCTGGTGCGGGTCAGGATGATGGATTGCGACACTTCGGGCCGGGTCAGCTCGCTGCCCAATGCGGCGGCAGCGGCGGTGAACGAGGACACGCCGGGCACCACTTCGTAGGCGATGCCCAGCGCTTCCAGCCGGCGCATCTGCTCGTTGGTGGCGCCGTAGATCGCCGGATCGCCGGAGTGCAGCCGCGCCACGTCCTTGTCTTCGGCCTGGGCGCGGCGGTACAGCGCTTCCTGCTGGTCCAGGTTCAGCTCGGCGGTGTCGTGGATCTCCGCGTCCGGGCGGCAGTGGCTGAGCATCTCGGCCGGCACCAGCGAGCCGGCGTACAGCACCATGGGGGCTGTGCCCAACAGGCGGCTGCCGCGCAGCGTGATCAGGTCGGCGGCGCCGGGGCCGGCGCCGATGAAATAGACTTTCATGAGTGGCGTCTTTCTCTGGCTGTCTTGCGGATCAGCATGGTGGCGAGGTAGCCGCTGGCGTCGGCGTCCAATTGCGAGACGTCGGCGCACAGCACTTCGCCGGGCAGGCCGATGCGGCGGGCAAAGGCGCACAGTTGGGCGATGCCCATCTGGTTCAATAGCGCCAGCACGTCCGGCAGCCGCTTGCCTATCTTCATCAGCACGATGAGGTCGTGGCTGTCGATGTCGGCTCGCAGCGCTTCCATATCGTCGGGGCAGGGCAGGATCAGGATGCGTTCCTTGCCTTCGCCCAGCGGCCAGGACAGCGCCGACGCGGTGGCGGCGAAGCTGGTGACGCCGGGGAAGGTCTGCGTTTCCAGTTCCGGCAGCATTTCGCGCAGCGCCGCCAGCAGGTAGCCGTAAGTGGAGTAGGTCATCGAGTCGCCTATGGTCAGATAGGCGACGTTGCGGCCGGTTTTCAATTCGGCGGCCAGTTGTTCGGCCAGCGCGCCGTAGTGGCGCGATAACGCGCCGCGGTCCGGATTCATCTCGAACTCGATCTCGCGGAAGCGGCTTTCGTCCAGCTCCAGCCCGGCCAGGCATTGGCGGGCGACCGACACTTCGCTGGAGGTGGCGCGCGGCAGGTAGACGATGTCTGCCTCGCGCAGCGCGGCCAGCGCCGCCACCGGGATCAAGCCGGCCGGGCCGGGGCCGACGCCTATGCCTATCAATCGTCCCAACTTCATGCGGCCTCTCCCAGCGGGGTGCCGTCCATGCTGAACAGCCGCACCGCCACCTGCCGCACGCTGGGCACCTTGGTCGCCATCAGCGCGGCGGTGCGGCGTTCTATCTCCATCCAGTAGCCGCGCGGGTCTGGCTGGCTGCTCATGATCTGCACTACGTTCTCCACGGTATTCGCTTGTTTGATTTGCGCCACCAATTCGGGCGGGTAGCCCAGGTCGGCGGCGACGCCGGCGACGGCGTCCATCGCCATGCCGCTCTTGCCGGAGTGGGTGTCCCAGACGCCGTCCAGCAGCTTGGCGATCTTGCCCGGGTGGCCCAGCACCCACAGCGTGTCGAGGATGCGGCCCTGCTCGATCAGCACCGATTCGGCGAAGTCCAGCGAGTCGCCGACGAAGTTGGCGATCTGCACCACCTGTTTCTTCTGCAGCCCCAGCGTGTCGGCGGCGTAGCCGCGGCCTATCTTGCCGGGGGTGAAGGCGATGGACGTCGGCAGCTCGCCCAGCGCCACCCGCACATAGACTTCGATCGACGCGATCCACGCCGCCTGCGACATCGGCTCGACGATGCCGCTGGTGCCCAGTATCGAGATGCCGCCGACGATGCCCAGCATCGGGTTGAAGGTGCGCTTGGCGATCTTGTCGCCGTCGACGCAGCCTATCGCCAGGTCGAAGCCGGGGTCGGGCCGGCCGGCCAGCGCTTCCTCCACCGCCATCCGCATCATCTGCCTGGGCACCGGATTGATCGCCGGCTCGCCGGGCGGGATGCGCAGGCCAGGCTGGGTGACCATGCCGACGCCGGGCGCGGCCAGAAAGCGCAGCGCGCCGCTGCCGTTGAGCTTTACCTCGGCGAAGATCGTCGCGCCGTCGGTGTTGTCCGGGTCGTCGCCGGCGTACTTCAGCACCTCGGCGCGGACGGTGTCCGCGTCCAGCCAGGCCACGTTTTGCACCGGCACCGCCAGGTAAAAGTCCGGGTCCGGCAAGCTGATGAAGACCTCGTCGGCGTCCACGCCGTCCAGCAGCATCAGCAGCGCCGCCTTGGCGGCGGCGGTGGCGCAGCTGCCGGTGGTGCGGCCGCGGCGCATGCCGTTGGGGGCCGGGGCGGCGAGGTCGTAAGGCTGACGCACCGGGTTCAGACTTCCTGCTGTTGCTGCTGATGGACGTGTTCGATCGCGTCTATCATCAGCGCGTTGACCACGGTGGCCGCCCACGGCGAGCCGCCGCGGGTGCCGCGGTTGGTGATGCGCGGCACTTGCAGCAGCGCGCGCAGCTCTTCCTTGCATTCGCGGGTGCCGACAAAGCCCACCGGCAGGCCCACCACCAGCTGCGGCCGCCAGCCGTGATCGCGCACCAGCCGCACCACCTCGCGGATGGCGGTCGGCGCGTCGCCTATCGCCACCACGCAGTCGTTGCCGAACTTCTGCCAGGCGCGGCGGATGCCGGCGGCGGAGCGGGTGAGGCCGCTGGCTTCGGCCAGCAGCCGGGTTTCCTCGTCGTGCACGCCGCACCAGGTTTCCACTTCCAGCTGGCGCAGCACTTCGCGCTTCAGGCCGGTTTCCACCATGGTGACGTCGGTGACCACGCGGCGGCAGCGCAGTAGCGCGCGCATGCCGGTTTCGCAGGCGCCGGCCGAGAAGAACAGGTCGTCCACGCTGTTGAAGTCGCCGGTGGTATGCACCAGCCGCATCAGCGCGGTGCGCTGCTCGGCGGGGAAGGCCGACCAGTCGCGGCCCTCGTCGATGATGCGCATGCTTTCCGCTTCGATCGGATGCGGGGTGTAGCGCTTCCAGGCCGGCGGCTGATTGGCGGCAGGCTCGCGCTCCAGCAGGCCGCGCACCTTGCCGTGGTGGCCGCGCTGCGGCTCGCCCACCTGCTGTTCGAAGCCGACTATCTGCACCCGGTATTTGCACAGCGCGCAGTTCATCGCGGCGCGGCCTTCCACGCCTTCCTGCGCGCGCTCCAGGAACACTTCGGCCACTTGCGGGTCCGGGCCCAGGTAAGCGGTGCTGAGTACCTCGATTTCCGGATGGCGCGCCGCCAGGTCCGTCGCCGCGCCGTAGATGCGCTTGACCAGCACGCCGTCGAACAGGAAGTAGGGCAGCACCACGATGCGGCGGTAGCCCAGCATGGCGGCGGCGCGCAGGCCGTCGGCCACCAGCGGCTTGGCGGTGCCGGAATAGCAAGTGAAAGACGCGGCGAAGCCCAGGCCTTCCTCCAGCATGCGCGCGAGTTTGGAGATTTCGGAGTTGGCGTCCGGGTCAGAGGTGCCGCGGCCCACCACCACCAGACAGGTGTCGTTGCGCGACACGGTGTGCGGCGACGCGGCTTCGGCCTCGACGATGCGCTGGCGGCACAGCGCCAACAGCCGCGGATGCAGGTCCAGCGCCGCGCCGAAGTGGAAAGTTACGCCCGGATGCGCCTGCTGCAAGGCCAGCAGCTCGCTGGGCATGTCGTTCTTGGCGTGGGTGGCGGCCAGCAGCACGCCAGGCACCATCACCACGGTCTTGGCGCCGGCGGCGATCACCTGGTCCACCGCCTCGTCTATGGTCGGGCGGGCGAATTCCAGAAAGCCGTGGGCGACGGGGCGCTCGCCGGCGCGCGCCTTCAGCGCGTCCACCAGCTGCATGAACTCGTTGACCCCGTCCGGGTCGCGGCTGCCGTGGCCGGCCAGCACGATGGCGTAGTCTGGCTGGCTCATTTGTGGGTCGGCTCGATCTGGCTGTCCATAGGCGCGAGCGTGCGGATCAGCATGATGCTCATGTCGGAGAAGCGCTGCTCGGCGCACTCGGCCAGCGTGCCGCGCCATTCCGCCTCGTTGCGGGTCAGGTTTTCCCACACTTCCACTTGCTGGCCGGCCGGGATGCCGTTTTCCAGCAGATAGGCGGCGATATGCCAGGGCATGAAGGAGCGCGCTTCGTCCCAGGGGCAGGGGATCACGATGGCGTTGCGGCCATCCTGCAGCACGTGCACCAGGTGGCGCTTGAACGGGGTCAGGTCGCCGCGGCGGTGGAAGGTGATGAAGCTGGTCTCGTCGAAGCACACCTTGCCGCGCGAGGCCAGGATCTGCGCCGAGGAGATGCCGGGTATCGTTTCCACCGGGTGGCCGCAGGCGCGCTCTACCCGCTCCAGGTACTGGAAGCCGCTGAAGTGGATGTCGCCCATGAACACCACCACGCACTTCTTGCCGGCATGGTGGCGCTCGGCGACGATGTCCAGCTGGGCCACCTGGTCGCGGTAGCCCATCTGTATCACTTCGGCGCTGTCCGGGATCAGCGGGCGCACCACGTCCACCACCGCGTTGAAGCCGGCCACCACGTCGGCCTCGCGTATCAGTTGGGCCGAGCGCTGCGGCAGGTAGCCGATGTCGCCGGGGCCGGCGCCTATGCAGATGATCATGCGTATTCCTTTGGCTGCAATGTAGTCATTCGATTTTGTTCTACAGGACCCGGCAAAGCCGGGCCTCTTCACTGTGCGAGTTCAGTCGGCAGCCATTTGGGTTCATTCCCAATCCCCCCGCCCTTGCCCTGCAAGGGAGCCTCGCTGCGCTCGAGCGCTGAGGGACTACAGGACGCCAGCGCCACCGTCGGTCCGATGACGATCAGCGCCGGGCTGTGGATGCCGGCCGCGCTCATGTCTTGTTCCAAAGCGCCCAGGGTGCTCAGCACCTGGCGCTGCTGCGGCAGGGTGCCGTTTTCTATCGCCGCCGCAGGGGTGTCGGCTGCGAGGCCGTGGCGCAGCAGCTCGGCGCGGATCAGCGGCAGCCGTTTGACGCCCATATAGATCACCAGCGTCATGCCGCTTTGCGCCAGCGCCTGCCAGTTGGGCTCGTCGCCGTCCTGATGCGGGTGGCCGGAGACGAAGGTGACGCCGTGGACGAAGCTGCGGTGGGTCAGCGGAATGCCCAGCGTGGCCGGCACCGCCAAGCCGGCGCTGAGACCGTTGACGATCTCCACCTCGATGCCGGCCGCTTGCAGCGTCAGCATTTCCTCGCCGCCGCGGCCGAAGACGAAGGGATCGCCGCCCTTGAGGCGCGCCACCGTCTTGCCGGCGCGGGCTTCGTCGATCATCCGCTGCTCGATGGCGGCTTGCGGCGTCGACGGACAACCGCCGCGCTTGCCCACCGGCACGATTTCGGCGTCCGGCCGCAGCATGGCGCGAATGTCCGGATGCACCAGATCATCCACCAGCGCCACGTCGGCCAGTTTCAGGCAGCGCGCGGCCTTCAGCGTCAGCATGTCCAGGTCGCCGGGGCCGGCGCCTATCAGATAAACCTTGCCTGTCATCTCAGCGGCCCAGTCTTTGTTGTATCGTCAATGTCAGCTGCTCGCCGGTGAGGGCGTCGCAAGCCAGGTATTCCGCGCCCAGCGCTTCGGCCAGCTCGCGGGCGCGGCCCAGGCGGACGAAGTCCTGCTCGGTATCCAGCACCAGCGCCGGCGCGCCGGCCAACTGGCCGGCCAGGTCGAGCGCCTGCCGCCACGGGTCGCCATCTCCGTCCAGCGCCACATTGGCGCGGCCGTCGCTGAGGACAACCAACAGCGGCGCGGGGCCGCCTAGCTGGCGGGACAGCGTGTCGGCCGCCAACGCCAGCGCGTGGGCCAGCGGCGTGCGGCCGCCGGTGGGCAGCTCGCGCAGCGCCAGCTCGGCCTGTTCGACGCGGTTGCACGGCGGCAGCAGCAACTCGGCCTTCTGGCCGCGGAAGGCGATCAGCGCCACCTGGTCGCGGCGGCGGTAGGCGTCTTCCAGCAGGCTCAGCACCGTGCCCTTGACCTGTTCCATCCGCTGGCGCGCCGCCATCGAGCCCGAGGCGTCCACCACCAGCAGAATCAAGTTGCCCTGCTTGGCGACGCGGACCTTGTCGTGCAGGTCGGCGCGGGTCACGGCGAAATGGTCCGGATCGCGCAAGATCGCGTGGCGCAGCGTGGCATCCACCGCCAGCTGGGCCGGCTGCGGGTTGGCCTCGGCGCGCACGTAATGGCCGCGCTGGCGGCTGGCGCCGTCGCTGCGGCGGCCGGCTGCGTCGCCAGCCGATGGCGCCTGGACGCGGATGCGGGCGATGTCGCCGGCCGGCGCGGCGGCGAAAATCTGCTCGGCGGCGTGGCCGGGGGGAGTCTGTTCCTGTTCGCCGTCGGCGTCCGGCGGCGGCTGCGTGGCGTCGCCTTGGTCCTGCGTTGGCGGAGGAGGCGGGTTGGACGCCTGCTGCGTCATCTGCTCCAGCTTGTCCTGGTCCAGCCCGCTCTGCTCGAAGGGTTTGCGGCGGCGGCGGTGCGGCAGCACCAGCCGGGCGGCGTCGCGGATGTCCTCGGCGGTGGCGTCGGCGCGGCCGTCCAGCGCGGCTAGCGCGCGGGCGGCCTTGTTCAGCACGATGTCGGCGCGCAGGCTGGTGACGTCGAATTCGCAGCACAGCTCGCTGACGAAGTGGAACAGCTGGTCGCTGAGCCGGGTTTGCGGCAGCAGCGCGCGCGCGGCGGCGATGTTCTCGCGCAGCGCCTCGCTGTCGGTTTGCCACTGGGCGGCAAAGCCGGCCGGGTCGGCCTCGAAGGCCAGGCGGCGGCGCACCACTTCGGCGCGCAGGCTAGGCTCGCGCGGCGCGGCCACGTCCACCATCAGGCCGAAGCGGTCCAGCAACTGCGGCCGCAGATCGCCTTCTTCCTGATTCATGGTGCCGAGCAGCGTCACCCGCGCCGGGTGGCTGACCGTCAGCCCCTCGCGCTCGACGGTGTTGACGCCCATCGCGGCGGCGTCCAGCAGCACGTCCACCAGATGGTCGGCCAGCAGGTTCACTTCGTCGATATACAGCATGCCGCGGTGGGCTCCAGCCAGCAGGCCGGGCTTGAACGCCTGTTTGCCGTCCTGCAGCGCCTTTTCGAAGTCCAGGCTGCCCAGCACCCGGTCTTCGGTGGCGCCGAGCGGCAGGTTGATGAAGGGCACAGGGCCGTCATGCAGCTCGCGCGCGCCGCCGGAACACACCGGGCACAGCGGCAGCGGGTGTTCCGGCTCGCAGTTGTAGCTGCAGCCGGCGGCGCGGCGGATAGGCGGCAGCACGGCGGCCAGGCCGCGCGCGGCGGTGCTCTTGGCGCTGCCCTTGTCGCCGCGCACCAGCACGCCGCCGACGGTGGGGTCCACCGCGCAGATCAGCAGCGCCTGCTTCAGTTGCTCTTGGCCGACGATGGCGGCGAAGGGGTAGATCGGCGTCATGCTTGGTTTTCTCCGCGCGCTTCCAGCAGCGCTTCGCTATCCAGGTGCAGCTGCTTGAGCGCGGCCAGGGTGTCGGGGTCCGGCTCCGCCCACAGCTGGCGCTGGGCGGCTTCCAGCAGGCGGTCGGTGATGGCGTTCAGCGCCCACGGGTTGCTGTCGGCGAAGAACTGCTGCATCGCCGGGTCCAGCGCGTAGCTTTGCGCCAGCTGCTCGTACACCCAGTCGTCCACCACCTGGGCGGTGGCGTCGTAGCCGAACAGGTAGTCGACGGTGGCGGTCAGTTCCAGCGCGCCCTTGTAGCCGTGCTTCTGGATGCCGGCGATCCACTTCGGATTGGCCACCCGCGAGCGGAACACCCGCAGCACTTCCTCCTTCAGCCCGCGCACCGCAGGCGCCTCCGGATTGTGGCTGTCGCCGAAGAAGGCGCGCGGCTGGCGGCCGCTGAGGCTGCGTATCGTCGCGATCATCCCGCCGTGGTATTGCAGGTAGTCGTCGCTGTCGAAGATGTCGTGCTCGCGGTTGTCCTGGTTGTGCAGCGCCACCTCGACGCCGGCCAGCCGGTGGCGCAAGGCGTCGCGCGCGTCGGCGCCGTTGGCCTCGCGGCCGTAGGCGTAGCCGCCCCAGTTGACGTAGGCGGTGGCGAAGTCGGCGTCGTTCTGCCAGTTCTGCTCGTTGATCAGCGGCAGGATGCCGGCGCCGTAGCTGCCCGGCTTGGCGCCGAACACGCGGTACAGCGATTGCGCGTCGGCGTCGGGCAGCTTGCCCAGCAGTTCGTTCTTCAGATCGGCCAGGTAGTGCTTGCGCAGGAAGTTCTGCTCGACAGGCTCGTCCAGCCGCGCCACGGTGTGTACCGCTTCGTCCACCAGCGAAATCAGGTGGGGGAAGGCGTCGCGGAAGAAGCCGCTGATGCGCACGGTGACATCGATGCGCGGCCGGCCCAGCTCGGCCAAGGGGATCACTTCCAGGCCCTGCACGCGGCGGCTTTCCTGCTGCCAGCGCGGCTTGACGCCGAGCAGCGACAGGATTTCGGCGATGTCGTCACCGTGGGTGCGCATCGCGCTGGTGCCCCACACACTGATGGCCACCGATTCCGGATATTGGCCGGTTTCCTTCAGATGGCGGGCCAGCATCTCGCGCGCCAGGCCATCGCCTATGCGCCAGGCGGCGTTGGACGGCAGGCTGCGCGGGTCCACCGAATAGAAATTGCGGCCGGTGGGCAGGATGTGGGCCATGCCGCGCGTCGGCGCGCCGCTGGGGCCTGCCGGCACGTAGCCGCCTTCCAGGCCGCGCAGCAGATTGTCTATCTCCTCGGCGGTGCGGGCGAGCTTGAGGCACAGCTCGGCGCAGACGAAGTTCAGCACCCGTTCCAGATCGGCGTGTGGTTCGATGCCGGGCAGGATGTTTTCTACGGCGGCCGGGATGGCGGCGGCGCCGTAGCCGCGCGCGGCCAGCTCGGCGATCAGCGCGCGCGCCAGCTTCAGCACCGCGTCGTGCGCGTCGGCGCGGGTGATCAGAGCCTGGCCGGCCAGCGCTTGCAAGGTTGTGGGGGCTTCGGCCAGGCGTTTGCCCTGGTCCTGCTGCCACAGTGCCCAATCGCCGCCGCAGGCCGCCGCCACGCTGGCGGGCAGGCCGGGTATGGCCAGATTGGGCAGCCGGGTCAGCGCCAGCAGCATGTCGATCAGCGCCTCGCCTTGCGGGGCGTTGCCCAGCACGTGCAGGCCGTCGCGGATCTGCGCCGCGCCGAGCTCGCACAGGTAGCCGTCTATGTCCTCGATCAGGTGGGCGACGTCCACGCCGTCCATCTTGGCCAGGCTCAGCGGCACGCCGTCTGCGTTCAGCGTGTCGTCCCAGTCGTGGTCATGGTCGTGGTGATCGTGGCTGTGGCCGTGATGATGGTGGTCATGCTGGCCGTGGTGATGGCCATGGTGGTCATGATCGTGGTGGTGGTGCCCATGGTCGTGGCCGGCCTTGGCCGGGCGGTATTTCGCCGCGGCGGCGGCAGGCTTGGCCACCATCGCCGGCTTGGCGGCCTGCGGCCGGTACTTGCCGTGGACGGCGGCCGGCGCGTGCGGGTGGCCGCCATGCGGATGGGCATGATCATGATGATGCTCGTGCTCGTGCTCATGCTCGTGCTCATGCTCATGCCCGTGATCGTGATCGTGGTCATGCTTGAGCATCGCCGCCAGGTCGGTGTCGAGCTTGGCTTCCTTGATCAGGTCCCAGATCTGCTGCTGCAGCAGCGGCAGCTTGTTCGGGTCCAGCAGCTCCACCTGGTAATACTCGTCCACCAGCTGGGTCAGTTGCGCCAGCGGGCCGTAGCTGTCGGCGGTGGTCATCGCCGGCGTCAGGTGGTCGATGATCACCGCGTGGCCGCGGCGCTTGGCTTGCGAGCCTTCGCCCGGATCGTTGACGATGAAGGGGTAGAACAGCGGCATGTCGCCCAAGAGCGCATCCGGGAAGCAGTGCTGCGACAGGCCCACGCCCTTGCCCGGCAGCCATTCCAGCGTGCCGTGCTTGCCGACGTGGACGATGGCGTCGGCCTGCCAGTCATCGCGCAGCCAGCGGTACAGCGCGTAGTAGTGGTGGGTGGGCGGCAGGTCCGGCGTGTGGTAGATGGCGTCCGGATCCATGCCGTAGCCGCGCGGCGGCTGCAGGGCGACGAAGACATTGCCGTAATCCAGGCCGGAAAACACCAGCTCGTCGCCGTCGACGTAGGCACCGCCCGGCGGCTGGCCCCAGCGCTGCAGCATCTTGTCGCGCAGCGCGTCCGGCAGCTCGTCGAACCAGGCTTGATAACGTTGGGCCGGCACGCGGGCGGCGGCGTTCTTCATCTGCTCGGCGGTCAGGTAGTCCTGGTCGTAAGCGCCGCGGTCTATCAGCTCGTGCATCAGCGCGTCGCTGTTCGGCGGCAGCTCCGCCATTTGGTAGCCGCGCGCCTGCATGCCATGCAGCATCGCGTAAAGCGACGCCGGCGAGTCCAGGCCCACCGCGTTGCCTATCTGCGAGGCCTTGCTGTTGGAGTTGGTGAAGATGAAGGCGATGCGCTTGTCGGTATTGGGCACATGGCGCAGCCGCGCCAAGCGCGCGGCGATGCCGGCCAGGCGGCGGGCGCGGTCCGGCAGCGGCGCGTATTGTTCGGCCTGGCCGGCCTTCGCCGGCTGTTTGAAGCTCAGCGGCACGCCTATGATGCGGCCGTCGAACTCCGGCAGCGCCACGTTCATCGCGGTGTCCAGCGGGTTGAAGCCGCGGTCGGACGCTTCCCATTGTTCGCGGGTCATGCTGCTGGTGATGGCCTGCAGCACCGGCAGGTCCAGCTGGTCCGACGCCTCCACCGCCCAGCCGGGCTGGGTGGGGCCGTCGTTGTTGATGTCGCCCATCGCGAACGAGGTGGTGTTGATCAGCAGCGAAACATTCGCGCGCGGATCGGCCAATAGCGCCAGCGCCGCCGGCAGGCCATTTTTTTCTATCGTCCGCAAGGACGAGGTGAACACCGGCAGCGCGTTGACGCTGCGTTCGGCCAGGCAATCCACCAGCAGGTCGATGAAGCGGGTGTTGCCGGACAGCCAATGGGCGCGGTAGAAGCACAGGCCCACGCTAGGCCAGTCCGGATTGCGGATTTCAAGCCAATCGTCCAGCGAGCAGGGCGCGGCCAGCTCCGGGTGGTAGATGCCGTGCTCGGGCAGCGGCTGCGGCGCTTGGTAGCCGAAGCCGGTCAGCAGCAGCCGGTCGGCCAGGCAGCGCATCATCTCGCCCAGGTTGGCGCTGCCGCCGGCTTGCAGGTAGGCGTGGACGTCTTGCTGCAAGGATACCGGCGCGCTGCACAGCGCTTGCAGCTCCGGGTCCGGCTCGCCGGTGCCGCTGACGACGATGACCGCGGCCTGCAGGCGGCGGGCGTGGGCCAGCAGCCTTTCCAGGCCGGGGATGGCGTCGGCGCGGCCCAGCACGCGCAGCACGATGGTGCGGGCGTCGGCCAGTTGGCCGTCCAGCAGCGCCTGCATCGCGGTCTCGTCGGCGATGCCTTGCAGCGCGATGCCGGCGACGGCGGGAAAGTCTTCCGGCCAGCGCGCGCGCGACAGCGCGGCGAGGTCGGTGCCGGCGTGGCTCAATAGGGCGATTTCGGCGCTCATGCTTGTGCCTCCGTTTCGATATCGCCGATGCCGGTTTTATGGAACACCAATTCCTCGACCGGGACGCCATCGCGCAAATGTTGGCAGACGATGCGCTCGATATCGGTTTCGCTCACCTTGCGGTACCAGACGCCGTCCGGGTAGACCACCATCACCGGGCCTTCCTTGCATACGGCGAAGCAGTGGCTGCGGGTGCGCTTGGCGCGCAGGCCTTCGCAGGCGTCTATGGTGCGGCCCAGGTGCAGGAACATCGCCTCGGAGCCCTGGCCGCCCGGCGTGCAGCGCGGGCCGGTGCACATCAGCACGTGTTTGTCGTGGGTTCTCATCGCGCCTCCGGCGTCAGTTGGTCGAAGCGCTTCCATTTGTAGATGCCGGCGGAGGCGAGCCAGGTGAACAGGAAGACGGCGACGATGAAGTAGCCGAAGTGAGCCAGGTCGTCATTCAATGCCGAGATCAGGTCCCAGAAACCGCCGGACAGCTGCAGCTTGTCCGCCAGCAGTCCCAGGCCTTCCAGCCCGCCGATGCCGACGGCGACGACGACGGAGACGAAGGTGATGGTCAGGTTGTACCAGAGCTTGCGCACCGGATTGACGAAAGCCCAGCCATAGACCTCCACCATCATCATGCTGTCCAGCGTGTCCACCAGCGCCATGCCGGCGGTGAACAGCGCCGGGAACACCATGATGTGCCACAGCGCCACGCCGTTGGCGCTTTGCGAGGTGGCGATGGCGAACAGGCCGATCTCGGTGGCGGTGTCGAAGCCCAGGCCGAACAGGAGGCCGATGGGCAGCATATGCCAGCTCTTGGTCACCATGCGGAACAGCGGCTTGAGCAGGCGCGCGATCAGGCCGCGGTTGTTCAGCAGCAGGTCCAGTTGCTCGTCGCAGATGGGTTCGCCGGCGCGGGCGCGGCGGAAGGCCCCCCATACGGCGCGCAGGGACGACAGATTGATCAGCGCCAGGGTCAACAGGAAGAAGGCCGACACGCTGGTGCCGATGACGCCGCCGATCTCCTTGAAGCCGGTGACGCGGCTTTGCAGCGCGCTGGCGGCGAACACGATCAGGGCGACGGCGATGACGACCACCGTCGAGTGGCCCAAGGAAAAGAACAGGCCCACGGCGGACGGCCGGCGGCCTTCCTGCATCAGCTTGCGCACGGTGTTGTCGATGGCGGCGATGTGGTCGGCGTCCACCGCGTGGCGCAGGCCGAAAAGATAAGCGAGCAGGGCGGTGGCGAGCTGGGCCGGATGGTCGGCGAAGGCGGCGAACGCCCAGGCCCAGGCCAGGAGGTTGGCCAGGACCAGCCCGGCGATGATGGGCGCGTGGCGCGCCAGACGGCGTCCGGCGGACGGCGCGGTGGATGGATGCATGGTGCCCTCGAAGACGATTCTCGTCGCGCAAGCGAGGGCACAGTCCGCTGGTTTTCCATGGGCGGCGCATGTGCGTATCCCCCGGTACACCCCGCCCGGTTTCTGCTTGCGTCGACACGTATGACGGCCGGTCTCCTGGCTCGCGCGTCGTCGTCCGGCGCCGCCTTCCCGACCTTGCTAGGGGCCAGTGGCGTCAGGCGTGGACTCTGCGCTTACAGTTGCGGGGGCAGCCGCGGTTTCGCACCGCGTTCCCGTTTCACCCATCAAGGGGCACCGTCATTGATTGGACTGGATCATACGTGACAACGCCGATGCTGTGAACAAGGCGCGGGGTGGATGGCCGATGGCCGGATCGGGGGCGGAGGGCGCTAAGGCATTGGCGGATTTGGCGTTTTGTCCGGGAGTGGGGTATGATCCGGGTCCGCGTCCGCGTCCAGTCCATTTGGCGCGCTTTCCCATCAGAATTACGTTCGCAGGCAAAGGCTTTGTATGTTGGAGATTGCAATCACCCGATAAGTTGACCCGCCCCCGTGGCTGGCTGCTTATCCGTACGCCCATCGTTTCGCATGCCCCTAAGCGGCGCATGCGGTATCGCGTATTGATTTGCCGTTTCCGACAATATGAATCTATCCAAGCCAGAGCAACGGACGCTCCACGTCCTCGCCAAGGGCGGCCGCATTGCGCAGATGCGCGATGACGCCGGCCGAATCCGTTCCGTCGAATGCTATACCCGCGAAGGGTATTTGTTGTCTGACTGCAGCTACCTCGTTTTCACCAAGCTGAAGAGCAAGCGGCTGATCCAGTCGCGCAATGGCCAACCTTACCTGATCAACCGGGCAGGCCTTAGAGCCTGTTTGCGATCTTTTTACGAGCATCGCAGCTCAGCCAGCGGGCCAGATGTAAGGCGGAGGGCGTAGGCCTTGGTTATTCCAAGGCCTAGCCCGACAACGCCGCAGATGGCCTGCTGGCTGGGCTGCCCTTCGGGGCCATTTTCTGCCGGCGCATGGCTTTGTCAAACGTCCCTGGCAGTGAGCGACACTGCGGCGGGCCGTTTTCCGCGCTCTGCATCCGGCAGAAAATGGCCGATGCCGCAAAAAGATCGTAAACAGGCTCTTAGCGCGGTGCGCGCCCAACTCGACAACCGTTAACCCCCGGCCCGCGCCACCGGCGGGTTGCCGCGGCGCGGCCGTTCTCAAGGAACAATCGCATGACCATCATCATTCGCAAGGAACAAACCGCCGACATCGGCGCCATTTTCACGCTGACCGAGGCGGCCTTCCGCGACGAGGCCCATTCCAGCCATACCGAGCAGTTCATCGTCGACGCGCTGCGCCGGCGCGGCCAGCTGACCGTTTCCCTGGTGGCCGACGAAGGCGGCGGCATCGTCGGCCACGTCGCCGTCTCGCCGGTGGCGGTGTCTTCCGGCGCGGCTGGCTGGTATGGGCTGGGGCCGATCTCGGTTTCCCCCGAGCGGCAAAAGCGCGGCATAGGCGGCCAACTGATGCGCGAGGCGCTGCGGCTTCTGCGCGAGCAGGGCGCGCAAGGCTGCGTGGTGCTGGGCGATCCGGCTTACTATGGCCGCTTCGGCTTTCGCGCGCATCCCGGCCTGACCTTGCCGGGCATTCCGGCAGAATATTTCCAGGCGCTGGCTTTCGGCGCGGAAACGCCGGTTGGAGAGGTGGCTTACGATGAGGCGTTCAATGCCGCCGCCTAAGCGCCGTTAACAAAAATCCTGATGCTGCGTTGCGCCGACTTGCCGTACTGCTTGTACTGTCTGCGTCGGCGCGCCTTGCCTCAGGCGTGAAACAGAATTTTGTTAGCAGCTCTAAAGTCTTGAGGCAGGCGGCGCGTCGGTTCAATCGCGGACGGCGTGCCGCCGCCAGTCGCCCAGTGCCTGTTCCAGCCGCACCCAGTCGGCGTCGGTCTTGGGCAGGCCGAAGCGCAGGCTGGGGATGGCTTCGAAATGGCGGGTCAGGATGCCGCGGCCAGCCAGATAGCGGTGCAGCGGCAGGCTGCCTGCGCCCGGCACCCACTGGAACAGCTCGCAGCCGCCGGCGGGCGGCAGGCCGTGCCGCTCCAGGCAGCGCTGCAGCCGCGCGCTGTCGCGTTGCAGCTTGCTGGCCATGGCCCGTTGCCATTCCGCATCCCGCAGCGCCAGCTTCACCGCCTCCCGCGCCGGGCCGGCCACCGTCCATGGCCCCAGCTCCTCGGCCAGCGCCCGCAGCAACTCCGGCCAGGCAAAGACGAAACCGGCGCGCGCGCCGGCCAGACCGAAGAACTTGCCGATGGAGCGCAGCACGATCAGTCCCGGCTTGCCGGCATGCGGCAGCATGCTGTCTTGCGGCGCCGCGTCCAGAAACGCCTCGTCCACCACCAGCCAGCCGCCGCGCGCGGCCAGCCGCTGGCGCCAGTTTTCCAGCAGCGCCGCATCGAAGCGGTCGCCGGTGGGGTTGTTGGGGTTGCACAGCAGCACCACGTCCAGCTGGTCGATGCCGGCGGCTAGTTCATCGGGCGACAAGCGGAGCAACTGGTGTCCGCGTTTCTGCCAGTGGTGCGGGTGCTCGGCGTAGCACAGCGCCAGCATGCCGACGCGGCAGGGCGCGCGCAGCCTGGGCAGCAACTGGATCGCCGGCTGGGAGCCGGCCACGGCCAGCAGTTTGTCGCTGCCGTAATAGTCCGCCGCCGCCGCCTCCAGCCCGTCATGGTTTTGCGGCAGGCGCAGCCAGCTGTCGGCCGGCAGCTGCGGCACCGGCCAGCCGTTGGGATTGACGCCAGTGGACAGGTCCAGCCAGTCGCCGGCGGGAATGCCGTATTCCGCGGCCGCGCGCAGCAGGCCGCCTCCGTGTTCAAGCATGGATCGCTCCGATCAAGATGGCGGCCGCGAACGACAGGCTCGCCCACAGCCACATGCCGCGGTTGACCAGCCGCACCGCGCGGCCGATGTCCTCATGCGTGGGAGTGGGACCGCAACCCAGCGGCGGACGTTCCTTCCACTGGCCGTGATAGCGCGCGCCGCCGCCCAGCGACACGCCCAGCGCGCCGGCGCCAGCGGCCATCACCGGGCCGGCGTTGGGGCTGTACCAGGTCGGGGCCTGGGTTCGCCAGCAGCGCCAGCCGTCGGCGGCCTTGCCCAGCAGCAGGTAGGTGACGGCGGTAAGCCGCGCCGGGAGGTAATTCAGCACGTCGTCGAAGCGGGCGGCGGCCCAGCCGAAGTGCAGGTAGCGGTCGTTCTTGTAGCCCCACATCGCGTCCAGCGTATTGGACAGCCGGTACAGCACCGCGCCGGGCGCGCCGAGGATCAGAAACCAGAACAGCGCGGCGAAGACGGCGTCGCTGCCGTTTTCCAGCACCGATTCGATCGCCGCGCGGGCGACGCCGGCTTCGTCCAGCTCGCTGGTGTCGCGGCTGACGATCCAGCCGACGCGCTCGCGGGCCAGGGCCAGGTCACCGTCGGCCAGGGCTTTTCGCACCACCTCGGCGTGCTGGGCCAGGCTTTGTGCGCCGACGGCCAAGTAGAGCAGGATGACCGGAACGATGATTTCCAGCAGCGGCAGTCTCGCCAGCGCCCAGGCGATCAGCGTGGGTGGGATCAACAGCAGCGCGATGGCCGCCGCGCCGCGCAAGCGCATCCGCCAGACCGGCTCCGCCTGCGGCGCGGCCGGGTAGACCAGCCGCTCCATGGCCTTGACCAGTCGGCCGAAGCCGACCAGCGGATGCCAGCGCGGCGGTTCGCCCAGCAGACGGTCCAGCAATAGCGCGATCGGCAGAAACAGTGCGGAATTCAACGAACAGCCCTATATAATGGCCGGCCGCCGCCTGGAATTATCCAATGCGCAAGTTTATCGCGCCGCTGGCGGCCGGAATGAATCAAGCCGCCATTCTAAGCGTTGTTCGCCATCCATGCGCAGGGAGATCGCCATGACCGCCAAAACCATCATGATCCAGGGCGCCACGTCCGATGCCGGCAAGAGCGCGCTGGCCACCGGCCTGTGCCGGCTGCTGGCCCGGCGCGGCGTGCGGGTGGCGCCGTTCAAGCCGCAGAACATGGCGCTCAACAGCGCGGTGACGGCCGACGGCGGCGAGATCGGCCGCTCGCAGGCGGTGCAGGCGCTGGCCTGCGGCGTGGAGCCGCATACCGACATGAATCCGGTGCTGCTCAAGCCCAATAGCCACACCGGCTCGCAGGTGATCATCCAGGGCCGCGCCATCGGCAATATGGAGGCGCGCGGCTACCACGGCTACAAGCCCATCGCGATGCAGGCGGTGCTGGAGTCGCACGCCAGGCTGGCGGAGCAGTATCAATGCATTGTCGCCGAGGGCGCCGGCAGCCCGGCCGAGATCAATCTGCGCGACGGCGATATCGCCAATATGGGCTTCGCCGAGGCGGTGGACTGCCCGGTGATCCTGGTGGCCGACATCGAGCGCGGCGGCGTGTTCGCCCACCTGGCCGGCACGCTGGCGCTGCTGTCCGAATCCGAGCGCGCCCGCGTCGTCGGCCTGGTGATCAACCGCTTCCGCGGCGATCCGAGCCTGCTCAAGACCGGCATCGACTGGCTGGAGCAGCACACCGGCAAGCCGGTGCTGGGCGTGCTGCCCTATCTGTACGACCTGCACCTGGAGGCCGAGGACAGCATGGGCCTGGACAAGCCGGGCGGCGCTGCGGGTGATGGCGACAAGCTGCGGGTGGCGGCGCCGGCCGCGCCGCGCGTCAGCAATCACACCGATTTCGACCCGCTGCGCCTGCACCCGCAGGTGGAGTTCACGCTGGTGCGCGCCGGCCAAGCCATCCCGCCGGCCGACCTGATCGTGCTGCCCGGCAGCAAGAACGTGCTGGCGGACCTGGCCTGGCTGCGCGAGCAGGGCTGGGAAGAGGCGATACGCCGCCATCTGCGCTACGGTGGCAAGGTGCTGGGCATTTGCGGCGGCCTGCAGATGCTGGGCAAGAAGCTGCACGACCCGGACGGACTGGAAGGCGAGCCGGGCAGCGGCGACGGTCTGGGTTGGCTGGACATGGAAACCACGCTGGCGCCGGAGAAGCGGCTGACGCGGATGCGTGGCCGGCTGACGCTTGATGAGGCCGAGGCTGGCGGTTACGAAATCCATATGGGCATCAGCCAGGGGCCGGCGCTGGCGCATCCGGCTGTCAGGTTTGACGATGGTTCGGTGGATGGCGCGCGCTCGGACGACGGCCAGATCTTCGCCACCTATCTGCACGGCGTGTTGGACGAACCGGCCGCCTGCCAGGCCATCCTGCGCTGGGCCGGGTTGGCGGAGCCGGAGGCGCTGGACTACCCAGGGCTGCGAGAGGCCAATATCGACAAGCTGGCGGACATGCTGGAGAAGCATCTCAATCTGGAACCGATTCGACGCTGGTTGCCTGAGATCGGCTGATAGAAGCAGTTTCAGGGCCGCGTTTGATTGACGGCCTGTGTCGGCGTATTTTGCCTAGGCGCGCAGCGAGTTTGGGACTGTATTTAATCGCCTGGAGTCCGCTCAGCCGCTATCGCCGCCAGCAGCGTCTCCGCCAGCTCCGGCCGGCAGATCAGCAGGTCCGGCATCTTCACGTCCGCCTGGTTGAACGCGCAGGGCGAGCCGTCTATCCGCGAGGCGTGGAGGCCGGCGGCCAGCGCCGCGCCCACCGGCGCGCAGGTGTCCCATTCGTTCATGCCGCCGGCGTGCAGATAGGCATGGGCCTCGCCGCGCAGCACCGCCATCGCCTTGGCGCCGGCCGAGCCCATCGGGACTAGCTCGGCATCCAGCCGGGCGGCGACGCGTTCGGCCAGCGCCGGCGGGCGGCTGCGGCTGACCAGGATTTTCAGCCGGCCTTCCGGCGCGGCGGCAAGCAGGGGGGTGGGCGTGGAGAACAGCTCGCCGCGGGCAGGCAGCGCCACGGCGGAGGCGGCGGGCGCGCCGTCCACCGCCAGCGCGACGTGCACCGCCCAGTCGTCGCGGCCCGGCTCGCAATATTCGCGGGTGCCGTCCAGCGGGTCGACGATCCAGACTCTGCGCTTTTCCAGGCGCCCCGCGTCGGGCGCTGATTCTTCTGACAATATGCCGTCGTCCGGGCGCGCCGCGCGCAGCAGCTCAAGGATCAAGGCGTTGGATTCGGCGTCGCCGCGCGCGCCCAGCGCCTTGCCACCTTCCAGGTGGCGGCTGCGCAGGTCCAGCAGCAATCGGGCGGCCGCGGCGGCGGCGTGGGCGGCGAGTCGATGGTCGTCCGGCATGAGGGGCTCCTGGCGTTGATGCCGGAGTGATACACCGTATCGGCGGACGCGGCAATGGCTGGGGTCAGAAGTATTCCACGCCGGGCTGCGGCTTGGCGTCTGCCTGGCGCAGGATGAAGGCTTCCACCTCGGCGGCCGGCAGCGGCTTGCACAGCAGATAGCCTTGCACCACGTCGACATGGATGCTGGTCAGGAAGGTCAGCTGCTGCTGGGTTTCCACGCCTTCGGCCACCACCTGCAGGCCCATGCGGTGGGCGAGGTAGGCGATGGTGTCGCACAGCGCGCTGCCTTTTTCGTCATTGTTGATATTGCGGATGAAGGACTGGTCTATCTTCAGCGTGTCCACCGGGAAGCGGGTCAGGTAGGCCAGCGCGGAATGGCCGGTGCCGAAATCGTCTATCGAGCTGTGTATGCCCATCGCGCGGAATTGCTCCATCATGGTGATGGACTGCTGCGGCGACAGCATGGTGCAGGATTCGGTGATTTCCAGCTCCAGGTGGCGGGCCGCCACCCCGGTTTCCTTCAGCACGTCGGCGACGAATTCCGGCAGCTCGTGGTCGGTGAATTGCGCGACGCTTAGGTTCACCGCCATTCTCAGGTCGTCCCGGCCCTTGCTCTGCCAGACTTTCAGCTGGCGGCAGGCTTCGCGCAGCACCCAGCGTCCCAGCGGCAGGATCAGGCCCGATTGCTCGGCGATGGGGATGAACTGCATCGGCGAGATCATGCCTTTCTTCGGGTGCTGCCAGCGCACCAGCGCCTCGACGCCCACCACGCGGCCGGTGGACAGCTCGACTTGCGGCTGGTAATGCAGCACCAGCTCGCCATGGTCTATCGCGTGGCGCAGCGATTTTTCCAGCTCGACGCGTTCCCGCATCTGCCGGCCCAGCTCTTCCTCATATACCTGTATCCGGCGGGTGCCGCGCTGCTTGGCCTGGTATAGCGCCATGTCAGCGCGGGTCAGCAGCTCCTGCCCGTCGGCGCCGTGCGCCGGACCCAGGCTGACGCCTACGCTGGCGGTCAGGCTGAGCATCATTTCGTCCACTGGGAACGGTTCGCTGATCGCATCCAGAACTTGTCCGGCGATGGTTTCCGCCTCAGCGGCGTCCGCCACGCTGGTGAGAATGGCCGCGAACTCCACGCCCCCCAGCCGGGCGGCGTGTCCCCGAGTTCCCAGCGTTTGCCGCAGCCGCTGCGCGACATGGCGCAGCAGCAGGTCGCCGATGCGGTTGCCGTACACGTCGTTGATGAACTTGAAGTCGCCCAGGTCCACCAGCAGCGCGGCGAAGGGGTGGCGGCCTCCAGCGATGGCGAACAAGGCGTTCAATTGCTCCAGCAGGCCGCTTTCATTGTGCAGGCCGGTCAAGGTGTCGAAATAGGCGAGGCGGTTGATTTTTTCCTGGGCGGCCACGCGCGAGGAAATGTCGATGTAGCTGACGCGGAGCAGGTGGTCGGTTTCGCTGGGCAGCTTGCTGAGCCGGACTTCGCAGGGAATGGTGCTGCCGTCGGGGCGCTGCAGGATGCGTTCGAACGGCGCGATCTCGCCTTTTTGCGCCCGCTCGGCGTGAAGGGTGACGCTTTCCGCGACGGGCAGGCCGTCGGGCTGCTCCGCCGCGTACAGCGAGGTCGGGCTGGTGCCGACCAGCGCCTGCAGCGTGCGTCCGGTCAGTTTCTCCGCCTGCCGGTTGGCGTCGACGAAGCGGCCGCTGTCCAGGTTGTACACCAGGATGGCTTCCGGCGCCTGTTCGATCAGCGCGCGGAAGCGCTGCTCGCTCAACCTCAGCGATTCGGTCTTTTCTTCCACCAGCTTGCTCAGCCGTTTCTTCAGCCGGGCCAGGTCGAGGTGGGTGTTGACGCGCGCCAACAGCTCGCTGCGCTCGAAGGGCTTGATGATGAAGTCGACCGCGCCGGCGTCGAAGCCGTCGACCTTGGTCTGCGAGTCGCTGACCGAGCTGAGGAACAACACGGGAATGTCGCGGGTGCGCGGGCTCTGCTTGAGTTCGCGGCACACGGCCAGCCCATCCATGTCCGGCATGCTGAAGTCCAGCAGGATCAGATCCGGCGGATGTTTTTGCACCAGATCCAGCGCCTCGGCGCCGCTCTGGGCGGAGCTGACCTGGTAGCCCTGAGTGGACAGCAGGGCTACCAGCATCATCAGCGCGGTCATGGTGTCGTCGACAACCAGAATGTCACCTGGCACCGGCATTCGGCTTCTCCCGCAAATAATTCCACCACATCCAGTCTAGTCGTTTTCAAATCCATTAGTAGTATTGCTGATTGTCTACACTTCAACATCGACATAGCGGCGATCGGGAGAGCGGAGTGAAGCTTACTGTCGGCAAGAACATGGCATTGCTGGTGTTGGCGGCGTTGTTGGGCCTGGCGTTGTTGACCGGGCTGGAGCAATACCTGATGGAGAGGGTTTACGACGGCGCCAATTTCGGCAACGTCAACGCGGTGCCCAGCCTCAAGGTGCTGGGCGAATTGCGCCGCGCCTTCCAGGAGAGCAGCACGCAGGCGGGGCGGCTGGACTACGACGCGGACAAGGGCGAGCGGCTCAAGATAGAAAAGAAGGTTCAGGAGGCGCGCGACGCGGTCAGCAATTCGATCCGGGCCTATGAGATCGATGGCTGCGCCGGAGGCAACTGCTTCGCCGACGAAGTGGACAAGTCGTGGCTGGAGAGGGAAAAGCCGGTCTGGCAGCGCTATCAGGCCAGTTTGGACAAGGTGCTGCAGGCTGGGGGCGGGGGCGAGCAGGGCGCGGCCAAGGCTCACCAGCTGCTGCTGGCGCTGGACCCGATCTCCGACCAGATGCTGGAATTGATCGACAAGCATATTGATTACAATATGCAGATCGCCAAGAAATTTTCCGACGAGGCGGTCGTCATCAAGCGCAACGCCATCGCGCTGACGCTGGTGATCTGCGCGGTGATGCTGGTGGCCATCGCGCTGATCGGCTACTGGACCAGCCGCTCCATTCTGGGGCAGCTGGGCGGAGAGCCGTCCGAGGCGGCAGGGATCGCGGAGAGGCTGGCCGAGGGCGATCTGGCGAGCGACATCCGCTTGCGGGACGGCGACGCCAGCAGTCTGATGGCGCGGCTCAAGAGCCTGATCGAGTCGCTGGAGGACCTGGCCAGCAGGGCTTACGCCATCGGCCAGGGCGATCTGAGCCAGGAAGTGAAGCTGGCGTCGGACAAGGACAGGCTGGGCATCGCCATCAACGAGATGATACGGATGCTGCGCGGCGCCCGCGCCGAGGACGAGCGGCGCAACTGGCTGAAGGATGGCTATAGCCAGATTTCCGCCGCGCTGACCGGGGATCTGTCCACCGAGCAGTTGGCGGATTCCGCCATCGGCCTGATCGGCCGCTATCTCGACGCCGGGCGTGGCGTGTTCTACCTGTATCGCGAGGATGAGCTGCGGCTGGATCTGGTCGGCAGCTATATGTACACCGAACGCAACAATCTGGGCGCCAGCTTCGCGCTGGGCGAGGGCGCGGTGGGGCAGGTGGCGCGCGAGCGCAAACCCATCATCCTGGAAGTCGGCGGCGATGACGCCGCCGCGCCCATCGTCACCGGCACCATGCTGGCCTTGCCGCGCTACACCTATACCTATCCCTTGTTGCACGAAAAAGAGCTGGTCGGGGTGGTCGAGCTGTCCAGCTTCGAGCATTTCGACGAGCGCAAGCTGGAATTCCTGGCCAACGTCGGCGGCATGCTGGCGTCCTTCCTGTTCGTCGCCGAGCAGCGGGTCCACATCCGCAAGCTGCTGGCCGCCAGCGAGGCGGCGGAAAAGGAAATGCGGGAGCAGAGCGAGCAGCTGCGCGAAAGCAATGCGCGGATGGAAGAGCAGCAGCAGCAACTGCAGCAGCAGTCGGAAGAGCTGCAGCAGAGCAACGCGCAGATGGAAGAGGCGCAGCAGCAATTGCGGCAGCAAACCGAAGAGCTGCAGCAGACCAATGCGCAGATGGAGGAGTCGCAGCAGCAGCTGGAACAGCAGAACCGCGAGCTGGAGGAGTCGAGGCTGTTGCAGGAGGCCAGGGCGAAGCAGCTGGACCAGGCCAGCAAGTACAAGTCGGAGTTTCTCGCCAATATGTCGCACGAGCTGCGCACGCCGCTGAACTCCATCATCCTGTTGTCCAAGATGATGGTGAACAACGAGGACGGCACGGTGAAGGATCAGGCGCTGAAGTGGGCGCAGGTGATCCACCGCTCCGGCGAGGATTTGCTGCGG
Source organism: Chromobacterium indicum (assembly GCF_039708975.1). Taxonomy (NCBI): domain Bacteria; kingdom Pseudomonadati; phylum Pseudomonadota; class Betaproteobacteria; order Neisseriales; family Chromobacteriaceae; genus Chromobacterium; species Chromobacterium indicum. The sequence goes on along the minus strand of NZ_JAYFSJ010000006.1, from coordinate 261,183 downwards.
CTGATCAATGACGTGCTGGACCTGTCCAAAGTGGAGGCCGGCCGGATGGACGTGCATCTGGCCACGCTGAGCAGCCGGGATGTATGCGGCGAGCTGCAAGGCATGTTCGAGCATCTGGCGCGCGACAAGGGGCTGGACTTCGTCGTCGACGACAGCCTGAGCAGCGATTTCGTATCCGATCCGGACAAGCTGTCGCAAATCCTGCGCAATCTGCTGACCAATGCGATCAAATTCACCCGCAGCGGCGGCGTCACGCTCTCCATGAGCCGCCATCCGGACGCGGCGCTGCCGATACGCATCAGCGTGCGCGACAGCGGCATCGGCATTCCGGCGGAAAAGCGAAGCGTGATCTTCGAGGCCTTCCAGCAGGCGGACGGCTCCACCTCTCGCGAATTCGGCGGCACCGGCCTGGGCCTCACCATCAGCCTGCGCTTCGCCCAGATGCTGGGCGGCACCATCGAGCTGCAGAGCGAGCCGGGCGAGGGCAGCGAGTTCATCGTCTGGTTGCCTGAGAGCGGCAGGCCAGAAGCGGCGTCGGCCGGACCGGTTTCATTGGAGGTGGAGGACGACAGGGCGGCGCTGCGGCGCGGCGACAAGGCGATTCTGCTGATAGACGACGATCCGGTGTTCGGCCAGATGCTGGTGGCGATGAACCGGCGGCTGGGCTACAAGACGCTGCTGGCGCCGACTGGCGCGGAAGGCCTGGAGCTGGCCGCCGAGCACGGGCCGGCCGGGATTCTGCTGGACCTGGGCCTGCCTGACATGGATGGCACCCAGGTGCTGCACGAGATCAAGACTCGGCCGGCGCTGGCGGACATCCCGGTCTACATCGTGTCGGCGCGAGACCGTGACGAGGCGCTGCTGCAGCAGGGCGCCATCGGCTTCCTGCGCAAGCCTGCCAGCGACAAGCTGCTGGCCGCGGCCGAGGCAGAGCTGGTCAAGGCGGTGGGCGGCAAGGGCGGCGGCATCCTGGTGGTGGAGCGCGGCGGCATCAGCCGCGACGAGGTGTCCAAGCTGGTGGGAGACATCGGCGGCGACATCGTGGCGGCGGCGCCGGACGCCGACTGGAAGGTGCTGCTGGAGCGGCACCGCAGCCAACTGGCGGTGCTGGACCTGGGCAAGGCGGAGATCGCGGACAGCGTGGCCGTCGCCGAGGCCTTGCGCGGCGTGGATCCCGAAATCTCGCTGGTGTTCTACGCCAGCGGCAAGCCGGGGGAGGAGGACGAGGCGGCGTTGCGGGCCTATTCCGACTGCGTGATCGTCAAGACGCCCCAAGCCGGGCAGCGGCTGCTGGAAAACGTGGAGCGCTTCCTGAAGGATGTGCCCAGGCAGCGGGCCGAGCTCAAGGCGCCGATGGCGCCCGCGGGCAGCAAATTGCTGGCCGACCGACACGTGCTGGTGGTGGATGACGATCCGCGCAATCTGTTCGTGATCACCGCGGCGCTGGAGCGGCACGGCGCCAAGCTCAACAGCGCGGTCAATGGCCGGCGGGCGCTGGAATTCCTGCAGCACCAGAGCGTGGACCTGGTGCTGATGGACATCATGATGCCGGAAATGGACGGTTACCAGGCCATCGCCGCCATCCGCGCCAATCCGGCCTGGAAGGATATTCCGGTGGTGGCGATCACGGCGAAGGCGCTGCCGGCCGAGCGCGAGAAGATCCTGGCCACCGGCGCCGACGACTATCTGTCCAAGCCGGTCGATTACGACGTGCTGGTGGCCAAAGTGGCGCAATGGTGCGAGGGACGAGCTAAGTGAGCGTGACGGTGCAGCAGCGCTCCGGCCAGTGCAAGGTCGCCATTCTGGGGCGGCTGGATCGGCAGGAGGACCGCAATGTGGTGTTGGACCTGCTGCGCGCCAATCCGGAGCAGGCGCTGGAACTGAGCTTTTACGATGCTGATTTATTGTGCGTGGAACTGTTGTGCGCGATGGCGGACCGGCTGAACGGGGGCGGCAAGCTGAAGATCGTCGCCTACCATGCCTTGCTGGCGCATGGCCTGACGCGGCTGAATCTGCCCGTGCGGCTGGTGTCCGGCCGGACCGCGCCGGCCGACGCGCGGCCGAATCCGCGGGCGCTGGCGTTGGCCGGGTCCGCGCAAAGCCTGGAGTGCATCCTGTACATCGTCGAGCGGCTGCCGATGTCCGAGATGACGGTCTTCGTCGCCCAGCATGTTCAGGAAAACCAGGTGAACCTGCTCGATCAGCTGCTGAAATCGCGCACCGGCTACAGCGTGGAAATGCCGCAGCACATGGCGCCGGTGAAGCCGGGAACGATCTACGTGGCTCCGCCTGGCCACCACATGCGGGTGGGGCATGGCTATGTTTATCTGACCCGCGACCGCCAGATCCAGTTCGCGCGGCCGTCGATAGACGTGCTGTTCGAGTCGCTGGCCGGCGAGTACGGCGCGGAGGCGATGGCGGTGCTGCTGTGCGGTTTCGGCCAGGACGGCACCGACGGCTGCGCCGCGCTGCGCGCCGCCGGCGCCTGCGTGATCATCCAGGACGGCGGCGAGTGCGCGCCGGCGCGCGTGATGCCGGACGCGGCGCGCAATGCCGGCAATTACGATTACCTGATGAAGCTGCCGGCGATCGCCAGCGTGGCCGCGGCCGCGGCGGCCGGCGCCGGCGCCCAGCCGGAGGGCGAGCTGCTGGAGCTGTTTCTGGCGGCGCTGGTCAGCCATTACGGCTATGACTTCCGCAATTACCAGCGCGACAGCCTGAAGCGCCGCATCCGCAACCTGATGGGGCAGTTCCACATGGGCGGCTTCGCCGATTTCCAGCGCGCGGTGCTGTCCGACGTCGCGTTGTTCGAGCGCCTGTGCGCGGAGCTGCCGGTGGGGGTGACCAGCTTCTTCCGCCATCCTGAGCAACTGAAGCTGCTGCGCGAAGAGATTCTGCCCTATCTGTCCAGCTTTCCGCTGATCAAGCTATGGTCGGCCGGCTGCTCCAGCGGCGAGGAAGCCTATTCGCTGGCCATCGTGCTGGACGAACTGGGCCTGCTGGACCGCAGCCACCTGTTCGCCACTGACTTCAATCCCTATCTGCTGGCCCAGGGCAGCAGCGCGCTGTTTCCCGCCCAGGCGCTGGACGCCAATCGCGCCAACTACCTGGGCAGCGGCGGCAAGCGGCTGTTCGACGCCTACCTGTCCCGGAACGGCCGCTTCCTGCAGGCCGACGATCATCTGCGGCAGCGCATCCTGTTTTACCGCCATTCGCTGACCGACGAAGGCATCTTCAACGAATTCCAGCTGGTGGTCTGCCGTAATGTGTTGATCTATTTCGACACCGAACTGCAGCGCCAGGTGCTGCGGCGCTTCGCGCAATCGCTGCATGCCGAGGGCTTTCTGGTGCTGGGGCCGCAGGACGGCCTGAACCGTCTGGCGCTGGACATGGGCTTCGAGCTCTATCGCAGCGGCAGCCATATCTATCGCGTGGGACGGAGCGCCGCGTCATGAGCAGGAAATTCGTGATACTGGTGGTGGACGACAATGGCAACAACCGCGTCACTCTGCAGGCCTTGCTGGGCCGGCTGGACGATTGCGAGGTGCTGGAGGCGGGCTCCGGCGAGGAGGCCTTGCTGATCACGCTGGAGCGGGAGGTCAACCTGATCCTGCTCGACGTGCAGATGCCGGGCATGGACGGTTTCGAAACCGCCAGCCATTTGCAGATGACAGAACGCACGCGCGGCATTCCCATCGTCTTCGTCACCGCCATTTTCAAGGCCGACGAATTCATCGGCCGCGGCTACGGCCTGGGCGCGGTGGATTACCTGATGAAGCCGCTGGACGACAACCTGCTGCTCAACCGCGTCCGGCTGTACCAAAAGCTGCACGAGCGCGAGACGGCGCTGGAGGCCCGCAGCCACGCCTTGCTGGATGCCAATGCCCAACTGACCGAGGCGCGCGACGCGGCGGAGGCGGCCAATCGCGCCAAGAGCGAATTCCTGGCGGTGATGAGCCATGAAATCCGCACGCCGCTCAACGGCGTGATCGGCATGACCGACCTGCTGCGGCGAACCCGGCTGGACGAGCGGCAGCGCCATTACGTCAGCGTGGTGCATCGCTCCGGCGAGAGCCTGCTGGCCATCATCAGCGACATCCTGGATTTTTCCAAGATAGAGGCCGGCAAGTTCGAGCTGGACAACCGGCCGTTCTCTCTCAATCTGCTGGTCGAGGAAATCGTCGAGCGGTTGGCGCCGGTGGCCTACGGCAAGGGGCTGGAGCTGATGTGCGCGCTGCCGCTGATGCCGGTGGACGTGGTCGGCGACGGCAAGCGTCTGGGCCAGGTGCTGACCAATCTGCTGGGCAACGCGATCAAGTTCACCGAGTCTGGCCAGGTGCTGGCGCGGGTGGACAGCGTGGCGGAGACGTCATCGGAGCTGACGTGCCGGATCAGCGTCCGGGATACCGGCATCGGCATCTCGCCGGAACAGCAGAAGCGGCTGTTCCAGCCTTTTTCCCAAGCCGACAGCTCCACCACCCGGCGCTTCGGCGGCACCGGCCTGGGCCTGGTGATCTCCCAGCGGCTGGTCGGCATGATGGGAGGGAGCATCGAACTGGCGAGCGAACCCGGCGCCGGCGCCGAGTTCCACTTCACGCTGAGCCTGCCGCGCGCGTCGAGCAGCCTGTCGCCGCCGCCTCCGGCCGACGGCGTGGCGCGGATGAGGGTGCTGGTGCTGGACGACAATGTCACCAATCTGGAGATCTTGGAGCAGCAACTGGCGTCCTGGAAGTGCCACATCCACGCCTTTCATGAGCCGGGGAAGGCGCTGGACTGGCTGGCTGCGGGGCATGAGGCGGATCTGATCGTATCCGACATGATGATGCCGGAGATGGACGGGCAGATGTTCCTGAGCCTGGTGCGGGAGCAGCTGGGGACCTCCGCGCCGCCGGCGATCATCCTCAGCTCCGCCGCCGACGACTTCCAGCAACTGAACGGCGCCGCGCAGCTGGCGCGCCAGGTGCTGACCAAGCCGGTTCGCCGGTCCGAGCTGTACAACGCCTTGTTGCAGCTGGGATCGTCCGTCGCCAGGGTGGCGCCGGGGGAAGAGGGCGGAGACGACGGGCAGCCGAAGCTGAAGGGCCGTGTCCTGCTGGTGGAGGACAATCTGGTCAATCAGGAACTGGCGACGGCGATGCTGGGAAATCTGGGTTGCGAAATGGCGCTGGCGCGCAATGGCGAGGAGGCGCTGCGCTTGTGGCAGGACGGCGCGTTCGATCTGGCGCTGATGGACTGCGAGATGCCGGTGATGGACGGCTGGCAGGCCACCGGCGCGATCCGGAAACGGGAGAAGGCGCGCGGCGGGGGCGCGCGCCTGGTCATCGTCGCGCTGACCGCCAATGCCGGCCTGGGCGAGCGGGAACGCTGCCTGGAGGCCGGCATGGACGATTATCTGGCCAAGCCCTTTACCCAGCAGGAGCTAGGGGCGGCGTTGTCCCGCTGGCTGCCTTTGGGAGACGAGGCGCCAGCCGGACCGGAAGCGGCGGCAGGCGATGCGGAGAGCCTCGATGGAGAATGGCTGGACGCCGGCACGCTGGATGCGATCCGGGGGATCAAGGCGGATTTGCTGCCGCGCATGCTGAGCGCCTGGATGGACGAGGGGCCGCGGCTGCTGGTCGACATTCGGCAGGCGGTGGACGCCGGCGATGGCGCCGGCCTATTCCGCGCGGCCCATGCGCTGAAGAATTGCGCCGGCAGCGTGGGCGCCCAGCCGCTGGCTTCGCTGTGCATGACTTTGGAGCGATTGGGCAAAGGCGAGGATCTGGCATCGGCCGTGGATCTGCTGCCGGAGCTGGAGCGGGCTTTCAGTTGTTCGATGGAGGCGCTGCGCGCGCTGGACGAGGGGAAGGCGCTGGATTGACGCGTATGGCGCGCGGCGCGGAAAAGGCGGAGAGGGCTTTGCTGGCGGAGCATGAATGGAAAACGGCGCAGGCATAGCCTGCGCCGTCGGCATCTGCGCAGAACGATGTCCGATATCGATCTATTGGTAATGTTCGTATTAATACCTATAACGGTACCAAAACAGCCCCTTGAAGGGCGGATTCCCACGATTGAGCGCGAGGTGGGCGGGGTATGAGACTAAGCATCAAATCTTTGCTGGCGGCAAGCGCGGGGCTGACGATCCTGCTTCTGTCGCTGGTCCTGCTATGCACTTTTCAACTGCAGCGGGCGTTGGCTACGCAGGCGCGGGCGGAATCGCAACGCTATCAGAGCTACCTGCTGGCCAATGAGCTGAGGCAAAGTTCAGACGACTTGACCCGGCTGGTCCGCACCTATGCCGAAACCGGCAACTCCATGTACGAACGGCAATACTGGGCAGTGCTGGCCATCCGCAATGGCCAGCTGCCGCGTCCAGAGCATTACAACCGCATTTACTGGGATTTCATGGCCGTGGATGGCCGCAAGCCGCAGCCTGATGGCGTCGCGGTGCCGCTGCAGGCGCTGATGGGCCAGGCCGGCTTCACCGACGACGAGTTTGCCAAGCTCAAGGAGGCGCAGGCTAATTCAGACCGGCTGGTGAATACCGAAACGGTGGCGATGAACGCGATGAAGGGGCGCTTTGCCGATGGCAAGGGCGGTTTTACCCGGCAGGGAGAACCGGATCCGGCGATGGCCAGACGCATCTTGCATGATAGCCAGTACCATCAGGATAAGGCTTCTATCATGCGCCCGGTGGACGCGTTCTACCAGATGATGGAGCAGCGCACTAACCGCGCAGTGAGCCAGGCCCAGTCGCAGGCCGGCTTGTGGCTGGCCATCCTGATTGGCTTGTTGCTCGCCAGTTGCGTGTTGAGTGTGCTGATGTTCCGCACCATTTACCGAAAATTGCACCGGATGCTGGGGGATGAGCCGCTGCATGTGTCAGGCATGATGCGGGCGGTGGCCGAAGGAGATTTGACGGTGAACGCGCGCGAGGGCGGCTACCCAGCCGACAGCATGGCCGGCGCCATTGTCCAGACCATCGCGGGGCTGAATGCCTCCATCGCCAGCAGCCAGAGCAGCGCCGGCCGCCTGTCCAACTTGGCGGCGGAGATCAATAGCACTTCCCAGAGCCTTTCTAGCAATACCGGAGAACAGGCAGCCAACCTGTCGGAAGCGGCGGCCTCGCTGGAGGAAATCTCCTCATCCATCAGTCAGACCAGTGACAACGTGACCTTGACGGAAGACATGGCGGCCAAGGCGGCCGTCGACGCGCAGCAGGGCGGAGATATCGTCCAGCAGACGGTGCAAAGCATGAAGCGGATCGCCGAATGCACCATGGTTATCGACGACATCGCCTATCAGACCAATCTGCTGGCGCTCAATGCCGCTATTGAAGCCGCCCGCGCCGGCGAGCAAGGCAGGGGTTTCGCGGTGGTGGCGCAGGAGGTGCGCAAATTGGCGGAGCGAAGCCAGACGGCCGCGCGCGAAATTTCCAGCGTGGCCAATCTGGGAGTGAATATGGCCGGCCGGGCCGGACAACAGCTTGAAGCCAGCGTGGACTCCAGCCGCCGCACCGCCTATCTGATCCAGGAAATCGCCAGCGCCGCCAAGGAGCAAGCCTGCGCGGTCGGGCAGATCAACGCCACGATCCAGCAACTGAGCGCCGCCACGCAGCAGAATGCATGCCTCGTCGAAGAACTGGCGATCATCTCCGAAAAAGGCAATGACTGCGCGGATGAGATGCAAAGGCTGATGCAGCGTTTCCAGACACGCGCCGATGTCGGCGCGATCATCCAAAGTCCGGCTGCCGCCCATTCGCGTGCTGTCGTTATCGGGACCGGTCCCGCATCCCGTATCTGATTCCGTCGCCGGGATAGGCGGCGGACCCGTATCGCAAGGAGCTTCCTCCATGAACAATTTTCGCGGCAATGTCGTGATCAACGGCCTGCTGGTGCTGATCGTGCTGACCTTCATCGGCGTGGTGTATACCTTCATATCCATGCGGCAGGCGGTTGACTCGATGAGCGCCGCCAGCGACAACCGCTACCATTCCTACTTGCTCGCCTCCGAGCTGCGGCAGAGCTCGGATGATCTCACTCGCCTGGGCCGCACCTACGTCGTCACCGGGGATCCATCCTACGAGCAGCAGTACAACCGGGTGCTGGACATCCGCAACGGCAAGGCGCCGCGGCCGCAGGAGTACAACCGCATTTACTGGGACTTTGTCGCCGCGGGCCAGGACAAGCCCAGGCCGGACGGCGAAACCGTGCCGCTGCAAAGCCTGATGAAGCAAGCCGGATTCACCGACGACGAATTCGCCAAGCTCAAGGAAGCGCAGGCCAACTCCGACGGCCTGGTCAATCTTGAAGTGCGAGCGATGAACGCGGTGAAGGGCAAGTTCGCCGACGCGCAGGGCAATTACACGGTCAACGGGCAGCCCGACATGGAACTGGCGCGCAAGCTGGTGCACAGCAAGGAGTACCACCAGTACAAGGCCAAGATCATGAAGCCTATCGACGACTTCTTCGTGCTGCTGGATCAGCGCACCAATACCGCACTGCAACAGGCGCGCGATAGGCTGTCCAATGCGCAGCTGATGTTTCTGGTGACCATCATCCTGCTGGTGGGGGAGATCCTGTTCCTGATTCTGCTGGGCCGGCGTCAATTGAATGTCCAACTGGGCGGCACGGTAAGCGAGATCGAGCAGGTGCTGCAGGAAATCGCCTCCGGCAATCTGACGGTGGCGGTGCCCAATGCGCCGGAACACAGCGCGCTGGGCCAGATCGGGGTGATGAACCAGCGGTTGCGCCGGCTGATCGGCGAGGTCAACAACAATGCAGGCGAGCTGGTGAGCGCGGTGGGGTCATTGCATCAGACCACCAACCGCATCAGTTCGGACGCCGATCAGGTGAACCAGGCGATCAGCTCCAATGCCGCGACCATCGAGCAGATCACCGTCAGCGTGACCCATGTCGCCGATACCACCTCCGACGCCAACGCCATCATTTCCCAGGCCAATGACAGCGCCGAGCGCGGCCGCCACGCGATGCAGCAGGTATCGGCGGAGGTGGGCAAACTGTCCCAGGCGATGGCGACATTGGGCGATACCCTGCACTCCCTCGGCAAGCATTCCGAGGAGATCAGCTCTATCGTCGGCGTGATCAAGGATATTGCGGACCAAACCAATCTGCTGGCGCTGAACGCGGCCATCGAGGCCGCCCGCGCCGGGGAACAGGGCCGGGGTTTCGCTGTGGTGGCGGACGAAGTGCGCAAGTTGGCCGAACGCACAGCGCAGGCGACGACTGAAATCACAACCATGACTCAGGGCATGCAGCAGCAGACCGCCGGCACCGTCAGCAGCATGCAGCAGGCGCGCAGCACCGTGGACCAGAGCGTGGACCTGGCTCAGAGCGCTGCCAATGAAATCGAGAACATTGGCGGGTTGATGGGGCAGGTGGTAGAAACCTTCGCGCAGATCACCCATGCTACCCGGGAGCAGTCCACCGCTGTCGGCAATATCGCCCACACCACAGAGCACATCAACGGCATGACCCGCTCCACGTCGGAAGTGGCGCAAAGCGCTAGCTCCACCCTGGACGAATTGAACCAGCGCGCTAGCAAGCTCAAGAATGTGGTGGAGCGATTCAATATCTGATTTCGGGCAAGCGACGGTGGCTGGAGCTGGTCATCACCAGCATTGTGTGTTCTAAATAGCGACCCCTCGCTGGAATGAGTGGTCAGTTACGCTGGAATCAGCGCCGAGTGGCGTGAAAAAACCGGAGGGGGGCTTTGCTGGCGGGGGCGATTGGCGGGGCATGAATGGAAAACGGCGCGGGCCATGCCGCGCCGTTGGCGTCTTGTAGGGAGTCAAAGTTAGTGAAAAAAGCCTTCCTTGTCCGGTAAGGCTTTTTGCACTTTCTTGTCGGTGTAGCAAGACTGATCAGGTGCAGAGTTCCTGCAAAAAACTAACTTTTCTGCACAGTTGTTGAAAAAATTTGTTGGTCAAGATGTCCCGAACTCTGAAGCGGCCGCAAGTCGGCCTAAGCTGACGACAGAGTGACCGATGAAAATGGCCGCTTTCGCTTAGGAAGTGGACTGTCCCTGAGGCAGTAGACAAATTTCTGCTTCACGCTGCCGCCCGCTCAAAGGCATCGGGGCTGATGCCACCCAGGTAACTATGGCGGCGGGCTTGATTGTAAAAGCTTCGATGTAATCGAATACATCGGACTTGGCCAAGTTGCGGGTTCTGTAAATCCGCTTGCGGATACGCTCCTGCTTCAGACTGCTGGAGCAGGACTCTGCTACGGCGTTATCCAAGCAGTTGCTACGTCGGCTCATTCTGGGTTCAAGATCGTGGGAGAGGCAGAAACGGTGCCAGTCATCTCTGCCATATTGCGACCTTTGGTCTGGATGAACCAGCGAGCGACCAGTAGGTTTGCGCCGCCACAGCATCCTCAGCAGGGCATCCAACGCCAATTCGCGGCTCAATGTAGGTTTCATCGACCAGTCCTCGCAATGCGGATGTAGGCAATGTCCGTTACCCAGGCTTGGTCAGGCTGTGATGTCGTGAAGATGGTTGGGGGCCAACAAAGAGGGGTGCCCAGAGATGGGCCGTGGGGCTTTATAGCCGCGCTGGGCCTTGATTCTGTGTTGCCGCATGATTCTGGCGACACGATGCTTGCCACAAAGCTCCCCGATTTCACGCAGGTCGCCCAGAACGCGGCGGGATCCATAGACTCCGCCACTGGCCCGCCACGAGTCGCGAATCAAACCCAGCAATCAGGCATCTTCTTTGGCGTGGTCTGACTCGGGGCGATGTAGCCATTGATAGAAGCCGGCAGGGCAACTTGCAACAAACGACACATGGTTGTAAGTGACCAATCATGACGATGCTCGTTCATGAAGCGGTACTTCATTCGGACTCCCTAGCAAAGTACCGCGCGGCTTTTTTTTAGAATATCTCGCTCTTCTTCTGTACGCCGCAGTTGCGCCTTAAGGCGAAGGATTTCGCTCTTGGCCTCGATCAGCTCGGTCGCCTGCTTCTCGGAATTATCTGGACTGACCGCTTTGACCCATTTGTAGAGGCTGTGGCTGGAAACCCCAAGTCGGGCGGAAACTTCTGCGACCGAATAACCGCGCTCAGTTACCTGTTTGACGGCTTCTTCTTTGAATTCAAGGGTGAAACGCTGAGTGCTCATGGACATCCTCCCATGCTCAAATCATACGGCAGAATTGCCTACAGGAGCGGGGTCAGTCCAGTTGCCTCTATTCAATATCCGGAGGGGGCGTCAAATATCTTACTTTTCGGTAATTTTAATTGTGAAGGGCTTGGCTTGAAATGCATGTTTTGCTTCATTAGTTTTTACTGCTTTTGGCGGGGGTTCAGAGATTGTAATGCTTGGTAAGGCAAAGTAGATGTCCAGTTGTGATTGAAAAGGTAACCGTTTGGATGGAGTAAGGGTATGTCCGAGAAAGTTTTGATCTAACCGGGTACATTGTGATGTGGAGGGTTTTCTTGGTGGTGCTAGCTATTGTTGGTGATGGGCTTGTGAGTATAGAAAGATAATTCTTTGACTGTTGGGTGTTAAGTGAGGCTCTTATAAAGAATTGAAAAGAGAGTGCTTACTTGTGTCATATGGGGGAAGGTGGCATACATTGATGGTAATTCTTCTTTTGGCTGTTATTTTGGTGATGAGTTTTTTGATCGCCGTTGTTGTGCTTTGTGCTTGTCTGATTATGGAGTTTCATATTGATGGCGGTTTTTAGATTTGAGATTTGTTGCAAAAGGTCGGAGTTCCGTTTTCGATGACCCCATGTTCATGTTTTCTTGTTTTGTAGTTTATCTTTGATTGATTTGATGATGGATGAGGTAGTTATTATATCTTGCTAAGGCGAGGGTTTTGTTGGGATTCTTGGGTGTTTTATATCTCTTGAATAGACGAGAGTTAATTTTTTGAGATGAATTAAGGTGGAGGGATTGGCATTGTAAGTGAGTTTTTGATTGTGCTTTGATTCTGCCGGAGTCTTTGATTTAGGGTGAGAGAAATGATTGTGAGTCATAGTGACTTTAAATGGCTAAATTAAAAAATAGTGGGCGTTGTTATGTTTGCATTTGAAGTGTTCTGTGCTGAGCTCCACTTGAACGTTGTTTCTATCATTGTTGTGTTGATTAGTGCTGGTGTGGTTTATCTTGTTTTTATGATGATACTGTTGCGTAGTCGAATGTAAGAAGTGAGTTGGTGTGAACTGTGAGATCGGTAGGTAGGGATGTTGGGTGGTAATAAGGTTTGTGCTTGGGTGCGAATTTTCACAATGCAGAATTAATAATGTTGTTTGGTGTTTTTGGTGGTGAATTATTCTATTAATTCAGTATTGGTAAGGTTAGTAAGGGATTTTACTGGAACGGAATGAAGGAAAAGGTTTGGTATTGATTTGGGTAAGGTTGTGTCAGAGCAATATTTTTTCACGCAGGTAAGATTGCGTCACTGAAATTAGTTTGTGAGATTTGGAATGTGGGCAAATAAAATTGTTGGGGATATGGTGCTGCCTGAGCTTGGTGGTATGCCGAAAGGCTCCATGCTTTGGCGTAGAAGTGCTATGGAGAAATTGCATTTGGTAATTGGTGATCGAATTGCCAAGTTGGTAAATGATAATTGTAGTGATGTGAAAATATATCGAGTTCATCGTATATGTAGTCATGTTTTGAAGTCGGGAACCATGGATGGTTTTGTTTACTTAACGCAGAGAGAGCAAGACGAAATTATGGATGTGATGAAGCAGCTTGCATTTAAGTCTTGATAAGTTGGAATTGTAGGATTTGATTGCTGGCGAGTGAAAGGTTGAAGTGTTGTGTAAATAAGTAGCAGTTATTTAATTGAATGCTTAGAGGTTTTTTATTTTCTAGCTGTGGTTGATAGATTTTATTCGGTAGGCTTTTGCTTAGAGTATCCTGCACTGGGGAGTACGTTAAAATAGTCTCGATTAGTTTTTAATGTGTGGGGTGATGTAATTCCTTGGCTCTGAGCGAGTCCATTAGGTGTTGGTATGGCCTATGTATTGCTAATTTATAGAAGTAGGGCGTTTATGTTTCATAGCTTGCTATTTATTTCTGTTTGTTTAATTTGGGGGAGTACATGGTTAGCAATGGCAATCGCTATTGAAAGCATTCCACCATTATTTGCAACTGGATTAAGATTTATTTTTGCAGCTCCGTTACTAATGGCATTGGCAAAGTGGCGTGGTGTGTCTCTGAAATTCACTGGCAGAGTTGGATTAAGCTGGGTTGCCATAGGATATTTTGCAATCCCCTATGGCTTGATGATGCTGGCGGAGCAATATGTATCTTCTGGTTTTGCTGCCGTGGTATTTGCAAATATGCCGCTAGTTGTAATGTTGGTCTCTATGATTCAGCTGCGCGAGAGATTCAAATTGTTACAGTATGCCGGGCTCTTGGCTGGAGTAGTGGCGATGATTAGTATCTTACTGGAGGAGACTCGAATTGGAGGGGGTAATTATGTATTGGGTGCCATTTTATTAGGCGGGGCCCTGTTGATGCATGCGGTATTTTATGTAGCAGTACGTGCCCATTTTTGCAAAGTGCATGTTTTGAGCTTTAATGCAGTGCCAAGTTGTATTGCAGGGATTTTGCTATTAATTATAGGCTGGGTATGGGAACAGCCAAATTTATCAACCTTTGGCTTGCCCTCAATTTTTGCTGTTTTGTACCTAGGAGTGATTGCTAGTATTGGTGGCATTGTCGCGTATTTTAAGCTCAATCAATTGAGTTCACCGTTTCAGGCGTCGCTGTGTTTCCTGGTATTTCCTTTGGTTGCTTTATTGCTGGATAAGTTGGTGCGTAATCAGCAGCTGTCTGAACAGTCTTATTGGTTATTGATTCCCTTGTTTATTGGGATTGTATTGTGTAAAGCACCCTCGCTGAGTTGGGCTAAGAATATTTTGATTCAGTTGTTGGTTTTTATAAAATGCAAAGCTTGAACGATATTGCAGCGTGAATGATGCGATGCAAGTTGCCTAATGTTTGGCCTATGTGGTGAGGTTAGTCGTGTAACTGGTTTTTATTGGCTATGTAGCAAGTGTGAGGGGGTGATATTGGTTCTTTAGACTAAAGGATATGCTATTTTTAAGTTGAAATGTGGTAGGTAATTTTTAAAAAATATGAATATACTCCTTGTGCAGTTTTTGTGATAGTGGCTGAGTTGAAGTGAAGTAAAACTAACCAGTTAAATTTTATGAGGAAGTGATTTTGATAAGGCGTGGTGACTTGGTTGATAGTAGTGATTTAAGTAAATTGGTAGGCGGTGTCATGCGTTTGAGCCAGTATTCGGCCATGCACCTTGATTATACTGTCCTGCAATGGCAGAGAAGAATTTTGCCATCAATTAATTTAAATCAATATAGCTACTATGAGGATGAGGATGGGTGGCCCATTGCTTTTTGTAATTGGGCGTTGGTTTCTTCTGAGGTTAGAAATGTTTTGTTAGCTGGTGAGCGTGATCTAGCAGTATCAGATTGGGCATCGGGAGATATTGTAATTATAACGGAGTTAATTGCTCCTTTTGGTAATGTGAGAGCTGTTTTAAATGACTTAAGGAGGCGTGTTTTTTCTGACAAGAAAGGTCAAGTTGGCTATGCCGTTCAAGGGGTGGTTCATGTAGGGAAAGGGTATTTTTCTAGAAAAGTGCGATGGTTCACTGTGTAAAAATTTAAGGTAGGTTGGTTGATATATTATTGTTTGAGACTTTGTTGGAACCGAGGGCGTTGCTGATGGCATTCAAGAAGGAATATGTAATATTGTTAATTTGTGCCACTGTTATTTTGGTGGTGTCTGCATGTGGAGTTTGGCATGAGTTTATCGCTTTTCAATCGGCCAGTGAAATTTTATCAGGTGAGAATGAAGAGCCTATTATGTTGGGTGGCGAATCGAGTGGAGGCCAAGGGTTTGAGGCCATGTGGCGCTGATCTATTCAAGTTAGCATGTCAGCAAATAGGAGAGAAGTCCTAGATTTAAAGATGGGTTAGCCTTTAGTGATTTTTTCTAACGATAACACACTGTACATACCGCTGGTGGTATCCGGAGAATTAGCCTGCTAGGGAGAGTCTGATTGTCATCGCCATGGCTGGTTGCAAAGGCCTGCCTCGCTTCTAGATATGCTTGTCTAGGTCACCGTATGGCCTGACATCAAAGCTTTCTACATGGCTGATCTGCATTGGATGGCTTGATTCAATGCTTGATTTATGTATTGTACGGATCTACCGTAATCTGTATGCGATGTCGTCGAAGTAATCGGTAGTGATCAGGTATTTCAAGCTCGGCCATTAATCAGTTGGCTGCTCAGAAACCATATTCCAAATCTAATTTAACCGCATTGCAGATTGCAATGGCGTACGTACGCCGTTTTACAGGCTCCACACGGTTATGTCGTTGAGCAGTTAGACTTTGTTTGTGATGCAAAGCGAAATTGTGCGTGATGAATGATTGAGTTAATAAGTCCATTTTTCTAATTTTTATGATCATGCTTGATATATGACGCAGCTTTCTTATGAAGATCCCTCCAGTGTTAATGTGAAGCAGGATGCGGCGAGCAGTGCCATTGGTTGCTTAATAATTTTATTTCAGTTCTTAAGACGGCCAGCTAATGATGAGCAATTGCTGAGAGAGCTGGCGGGGCAACCTGTAGATGGATTATTGCTGGTGAGGCTTTGTCGCCAAGTTGGCTTAAAGTCTCGTCGCGTCAAAGCATCTATTCACCAGCTGGAACGTACACCACTGCCGGCGATTGCGGAGCGCCAGGACGGAAGCTTTGTTTTGATTGGCAAAGTGGCCGGTGGCCAAGTGTTGCTTCAAGATGGGCTCAGCGGTGAAGTGTCCATGCAGTCTTTGGAAGCATTTGAGGCTGATTGGAATGGATATTTAATCTTTGCGACTCAACGTGTTCCACTATTGGGGCAAGGGGGGAGTTTTGATCTCGGCTGGTTTATTCCTGCAGTACTGAAGTATAAGCGTCTGCTGGGAGAGGTACTGCTGATGTCATTGTTCATTCAGTTGTTTGCCCTGGTTTCACCGCTGTTTTTCCAGGTTGTGATGGACAAGGTGCTGGTACACCAGAGTATGAGCACGCTTAATGTACTGGTTATCGGCTTGGTGGCGGTGGCTGTGTTTGAGGTAGTTCTGGGGGGCTTGCGCACTTATGTGTTTTCTCACACCGCTAACCGTATCGATGTTGAGCTCGGCGCCAAATTATTCCGTCACTTGCTAAGTCTGCCGATGGCGTACTTTCAGTCGCGTCGCGTAGGTGAAACGGTAGCAAGGGTGCGCGAATTGGAAAATATTCGCGAGTTCATCACCAGCTCGGCATTGACCCTAGTAATGGACTTGCTGTTCACCGTGGTGTTTTTGGCTGTGATGTGGTCTTACAGCCCGCAGCTGACCACCGTGGTATTGCTGTCGCTGCCATGTTATGTGCTGATTGCAGTGCTGGTGACGCCGGTTTTGCGAAGACGGATTGACGAGAAGTTTCGTCGCAGCGCGGAGAGCCAATCGTTCCTGGTCGAGTCTGTGACCGGTGTGGAAACCTTGAAAGCGATGTCAGTGCAGCCGCAGGCTCAGGCGCGTTGGGAAGAGCAGCTTGCTGCTTACGTAAGCGCCAGCTTTCGTGCGGCTAACCTAGGAAATATCGCCGGTCAGGCTGTTCAATTGGCGTCCAAACTTTGCAGCGTACTGATCTTATTTTTTGGTGCTAAGGCTGTAGTTGAGGGGGGGCTGACTGTTGGTCAGTTAGTGGCGTTCAATATGTTTGCCGGGCATGTTACCGCGCCGGTATTGCGCTTGTCCCAAATGTGGAATGATTTTCAGCAAGCACGACTGTCAGTGGAGCGCTTGGGCGATGTACTTAATAGCCCTACCGAGCCGGGGTACGATCCAAATCGTTCCAGCCTGGAGCGGATTGAGGGACTACTTCGTTTCGATCAGGTCACCTTCCGCTACCGCCCTGACAAGCCCGAGGTGCTGCGCCGCATCAGTCTGGAGATTCCCGCTGGGCAAACTATAGGCATTGTCGGTCCGTCGGGCTCTGGCAAAAGTACGCTGACTAAGTTGGTTCAACGCATGTATGTGCCGGAGTCTGGCCGCGTGATGATTGATGGCTTTGACTTGGCGATGGTGGATACCAGTTGGCTGCGCACCCAGGTGGGCGTGGTGCTTCAGGAAAACCTTCTGTTTAACCGATCTGTACGGGACAACATTGCCTTATCCGATCCGGCGATGAGCATGCAGCGGGTGATCGAGGCTGCGAAATTAGCCGGTGCGCATGATTTCATCCTGGCTTTGCCGGAAGGCTACGACACGCAGTTGGAAGAGCGTGGCAGCAATCTATCCGGTGGACAGCGTCAGCGCATCGCCATTGCCCGTGCCTTAGTGACCAACCCGCGCATCTTGATTTTGGATGAGGCCACCAGCGCGCTGGATTACGAATCGGAAAGCATTATTCAAAGCAATATGCGCGCTATTTGTCAGGGCCGGACTGTATTGATCATCGCCCACCGGCTCTCCACCGTACGGCATGCCGACCGCATCCTGACTATTGAAAACGGCCAGGTGGTTGAAGATGGCAGCCATGAGCAATTACTCGCCTTGGGTGGGCGCTATGCGCGGTTATGCGCCTTGCAGGCCGGAGGAGAACTAGAGGAGGTGGCGGGATGCAAGGTCTGATTTCTCAGGCGATGAGACGAGTGGGACGTTTTGTGAGGCTGGCGGGGGCGTGGTTACGCGTTGATCTTCAATCCATCGTTTCAGCATTGCTTTCCTGTTGCCAGCGCTTGGGTGGAGGGCGACTTCGCACAGCCGCCGCGGCGTGGCAGCGCTGGCGCGCCGAACGCCCTCAGCCTTATCAGCGCGAATTCCTGCCGGCGGCGCTGGAAGTTCTGGATACGCCGGCCTCTCCAGCTGGGCGGGCGGTGGCCGGTCTGATCGTATTGCTGTTTTCGCTGGCGCTGATCTGGTCCTGCGTGGGTGAAGTGGATGTTCATGCGGTGGCCAGCGGACAACTGGTACCGGCAGGCGGGGTGAAGTCGGTGCAACCGCTTGAAGGGGGCATCGTTCGTCAGATCAAGGTGGTCAATGGCCAGCATGTGCGTGCCGGTCAGGCCCTGGTGGTGCTGGACAATAACGAACAGCAGGCCGACTTGTCCCAGCTGCAGCGTCAGCGGCAATTGGCGCTGCTGGACATTTCCCGTTTGCAGGCAGCGCTGAAGGGTATGGAGCAAGGCCAGACGCCAGCGCTGTCCAAGCTGACGGGGGATCGGCAAGACTTGAACCAGCAACTTCGCTTGCAACAACAGCTGGGGGCTCATCAAGCGCGTGTTGCCACCTTGCAGGCGCAGTTGGCGGAGAGTCGAGCGGTGCTGGCAGCCAGCCAACTGGAGCAAGCCAAGCTGGCCTCCCGCTTGCCCTTGCTGGCGGAAAAGGCGGAGGCATGGAAGCAGTTGAGCGATCAAAAAATGGGTGCGCGGTTGCAATGGCGAGAGTTTGACAACGAGCTCCATGCCACGCAACAAAGCTGGCAAGTCGAGCGGCAGCGCAGCGCCCAATACCAAGCCAATATCGCCCGCATTCAGGCGGAACTGCGGCAATACCAGGCGGAGGTTCGGCGTCAGACGCTCACCGAACTGGCTGATGCAGAAGACAAGGCCGCTGAAGCGGCATTGAATATTCTTCGTTACAGCCAGCGTGAACAGCAGCGTGTTTTGCGCGCACCGGTCAGCGGCCATGTGCAACAACTGGCGATTCACACGGTAGGAGGGGTGGTGCAGGCTGCGCAGCCTTTGATGGTCATCGCCCCGGACCACGATACCCTGGTGGTGGATGCCAATGTGCTTAATCAGGATATCGGCTTTGTCCGGGCCGGCCAGGCGGTGACGCTAAAAGTGGATAGCTATCCCTACAGCAAGTACGGCACGCTGAGCGGACGCGTCGAGCACCTTTCGCAGGATGCGATCCCCGACGAAAAGCGCGGTCCCATCTACGCGGCGCGTATCCGGCTGTCGGCGCCTGCCGTCAGCCAGACCGGCATTGAACTGCCGCTGCAGGCCGGCATGGCGGTCACCGCGGAAATCAAAACAGACAGCCGCAGAGTCATCGACTACTTGCTGTCTCCCATCAAAGAAGTGTTCAGCGAAGCCATCAAAGAACGCTAAGCCTGACAGCGGCACGCCGTGCTGCAGGCGCTGGCGGCCGCTTTTTCCGAAAGTGGACAAGTGATTAGCAAGCAGAATTTTCTCCATCTGGCGCTGCTGAGCATGCTGGCAGCGCCAGCGGCAGCGTTCGATCTGGTAGATGCCTGGCGCGCCGCGCGCGAATTCAATGCCGAATATGCGGCGGCCAGCGCCGATTTAAGCGCCGGACAAGAACGGCGCGTGCAAGGTTTGGCGGGCCTGTTGCCGCAATTCAATGTTTCCTATCAGCACACCAACACCATGCCGACCACTCCGGCCGCCGCCAGCCCAAGCGCGGCCTACAGCTACGGCGCCAATCTCAGCATACCCTTGTTCGACCTTGGCAAGATGGCAGCCTACCGGAAAGGCGTGCTGGCCAGCGAACTGGCGAACAACCAATGGCAAGCCAAACAGCAGCAGTTGTTGGCGGCCGTGGTGCAAGCGTATCTGGACGTGCTGCACGCCCAGGAGGCCTTGCAAGCCACCGCGGCCAGCAAACAACTCTATCAACTGCAATTGAAGCAGGCACAGCTCCAACTGACGGTGGGCACCGGCACCACGCTAGACCTCTATGAAGCGCAAGCGGCGCTTGATGGCGCCGACGCCAAGGAAATTCGCGAGCAGAACGAGTTGGCGCAGCATAGCCAACGTTTGTGGCGGCTGACCGGCCTGGATGCCTCCCAGGCGCAGCACGCCGGCGACGTACTCGCCGCACCGCCTGTGGATGCCAACCTGGCCGAATGGCTGCGGAGAGCGCATGCCCATAGCCCGGAACTGCGCGCCGCGGAACAAGCTTTGGCGCTGGCCAAGGCGGACGTGACGGAAAAGCGCGGTCTGCACCTGCCGGTGCTGGCCTTGTCCGCGGCGTATAACGACAGCCGTAATCCCGCCAGCTACCCCCTGCGTCAGCGCGGCAGCAGTGTGGGCGTCAGCGTTACCTTGCCTTTGTATGCAGGCGGTGGCCATCGCTCGCAGCTGCGCGAAGCATTGTCCCGGCAGCAAGCGGTGCAGGACCGTTTGCTGGAAACCCAACGCCAGCTGGACGAAGAGGTGAGCAAAGCCTGGCGCAACCTCAATAGCAGCGCCGCCTTGCTGCGCGCGCAGCAGCGGCTGTTGGCGTCTAGCCAAAACAAGCTGGCGTCAACCCGGTTGGGCGTCAAGGTGGGGATTCGCACCAATCTGGATCTGCTGCAAGCGGAGCAGGCTGTTTACGACGTGCAATCCGGCATTGTGAGGAGCAAGCACGGCTATTTAAAAACTCAAGTTGTATTGGCTCAATTGGCTGGAGTCCTTGATGAGGCGGAGTTGGAGCGGATTAACTGGGTGATTCGGCGTTGATAAGAAAGTGAGTTAGTTGTTGATTTTTAAAAAGGGCTTTGTTGCACAAATCTGTTTAAGACCCGCTAACAAAACCTGTCGACAAATCGCAGAAATATCAATGAGAAAGCCAGCTTGAGCAAGGCGTAATGCGTATCCAGCCGCCGCTCGAAGCGGATGCGCAACTTGCCGAAGCCAACTAGCCAAGAATGGGTACGTTCTACGCCCCGAGGTGGCGACCCAATCTCTTGCTCTAGCTGACAGGCACAAGCCATAGTTTGCGCAATAAAACCCAGGGGATAAGGACAAACCAGTGAAGGTTTTCACCTGCTTGTACAGGCTATGGCTAGAAACCCCAAACCAAGCGAAAACCTCGGCCACGGAGTAGCCACGCTCGGTGACTTGTTTGACGGCTTCTTCTTTGAATTCAGGGGTGAAACGCTGTGTGCTCATGGATATTCTCCTAGGCTCAAATCATAGGTCAGGATTGCCTGCAGGAGCCGGATCAGTCCAGGCTTGCCAGTTGATGGTTTGGTACTTGGGAGGGAGGGGCTTGCTCATGCGGCTATTCTACCGAGCGGGTGCGAGCCCTGATTCGTGTAACAAAGCCATAAACAATGGGTAATGAACATTAAGATTGGCTAATGGTTATTCAGTGTGTCTTTAAGGCGATTTGTTTTATGCTGAAGAGGTGTGTTTGATTGCTTTCTTTGCTGAGTTAGTAGTTGGTTTGTTGTATGTGTTTTCTTTAGTAATTTTAGGATCGGTGTCGCGCCACATTGATTCGACGTATCTTTTGAATGGCGTAATTTTAATGGATTAGGAGTGGTTAATAGCATGAGCGAGAAATTTGTACAAACGGTCTCTAGTGTCAACTATAACAATGGCGTCTTTTCTCTCCATTTTGTTGGCCAAGATCAAGATAAGTTGATGTTGGGAAAAATAGAGAGTGGGGATGAGCAACTTGTTTTGAAGCAAACCATTCATCTGCCCGCGGCTGGTTTTATGTATATGGTTTCAATGATTAAAAATATGTTGGAGGACTCGAGAATGGAGAAGGAGTTTGAGCGTTTGATTACTGTTGGCATGATTGGGGCTGCTGATGAGCCGGAGCAAGGAGGCATAGAAATGATGGCTGAATCGAAAAGTGGCCGTCAAAAAAAATGATGATAATGAGGTAGGATGTGGCCGTTATTTTTCATGCGTGTGAACTAAGTCAGACGCAGAGGCAGGCCATGCTGGGTGGGGTGATGTTGTTGAGTCAACATTCCCCATTACACCGTCGTTATTCTGTGTCGGAGTGGTCGCATCGAATTTTGCCAGCGTTTGAATTAGGTCAGTTTTGTTATTATGAAGATAATCAAGGACGCCCAGTTGCTTTTTGCAACTGGGCGTTGGTGTCTATACCGGTACGCAATGTTTTGTTGTCTGGGGAACGAGATTTGATCAGCACGGACTGGCAGTCCGGTGATTTTGTATTTTTTCCTGAAATGATTGCTCCTTTTGGACATGCACGAACTGTAGTGAGGGATTTGCGTCAACGAGTATTTGCTTCTAGGAAAGGCCAACAGGCTTGTACTGTGCGCGGAGCAATTCATGAGGATCAGGATTGCTGCGTGCGTAAGGTACAGTGGTTTTTGATTTGATCGAACAATAAGGGATTTCACATGGGTATGAGTGTATGGAGAAGTGTTCAATATTTTTTTACTGGAAGTTATGTTGCGGATGATGGGGATAATACCATCACTGCAATAGGGTTCGGCGGCGTCATTCACGCTTACGGCGGTGATGACTACATTACTGTCGGATCGATTGGCGCCACTGTCTATACGGGAACGGGCGATGACACTGTTAATGGGGGGGCTGCCTATCTAAAGATAGTTGACGAGTCAGGATGGTTAAAGGTTAGGGGTGCTGCTGGCTATGCGGCAATCGAAAAGACTCAGTCGGGTAATATTGAGTTTCGTGGTTTGAGCGGCGCAACATCCATCGAACACGATGGGCAATATGGAGATGTTGACTATCAAGGCGCGGCATTAGCTAATTTTTTAAAAAGGAGAGGCGTATCCGGTAATATTTTTTTTTCTGGAGCAGGTGGTTACAATCAGATTGACCATCAAACTCAGGTAGGCAATCTGCATTTCAGTGGAGCAGGAGCTGGGAATAAGCTGGAGCGTGGTGGTTTCCAAGGCTATCAAGGTTCGCGCGGTAATGTCGTTTTTTCGGGGGCTGGCTTAGCTAATATTATTAGCTCTCGTGTGGAGTCTGGTGATGTGAAACTCCATGGCGCAGGTGCATATAACAAGGTGCTGCGCCAAGGCCGAGATGGCGATGTCGAATTTAAGGGGGTTGGGGGATGGAATGAATTGTCCCGGCTTCGTCATGAGGAAGATGATTTTACTTCCACTCATGGTGATATTTCTTTTGCCGGGGCGGGAGGGTATAACCGGCTTATATCTGATGTGGCTAGAGGTGATATCCACTTTCAAGGGGCTGGTGGATTCAACCGCATTTCTCGTCAAGGAAGTGCTGCTGCAGACCCTTTTGCCTATGCGGAAGCGGCGTCAGTTCGCCTAATTTCAGCATCCTTGGGTGGCGAGTGGATTACCCAAGCCAGACCTGTGACTGCGGTAAAATCAACCGTCCAGTCCAATACTTATCTGTTTGCCTTCTTTGATGGCACGTATACCAAGGTCAATCAGGTCGAGCTGTTCAATGATCCTTCCAGTGGCGCTTTGCGTTATCTTTCTACCTCCTGGTACCAAGCAGGTAATCATCTCGATCAACTAGCCTCCACGCGTATAGGCGAACAAACTGGCTTTACCTCTACCCAGAGCAATGGTGCTTATCGACTGACAAATCTGGTTTATGAATGTCAAAAAACAGTCCAAGTGCAAGTGGTGGAAAATGAAGTTCAGGCGGGGCGCTGGGTCAGTTATGGCGGGGGGGTGAAGCAGGCGGTACAGAATATGGCTATTACTTCTGCCAAGCTGGGAGGGCGCGGAATTGATCCAGTTGGTGATAAGCTTGATGTTGCCGCCATTAAGTCTCTGACTCAGCCAAACCGTTACATTTTTGCCAAATACTTGGATGGTTACACCAAGCTGGTAGTGCTGGATCTGGTCAATGATGCGGAGACTGGGGAGACTAAATACCGCACTAGCGCTTGGCGTAAATGCGGGAATCATGTGGCGGCTATTGCGGAAGAGACTATTGCAGAAAGCTCAGGTTACAGTGTCGTTAGCAATGATGATTTTGTAATTACTGAAATTCAATACCAACTGAGTTCTGCCCACACGGAAACAGGCCGCCTGCCCGCAACTCAGGAGTTTTCCGCTCAGGATTTGGTGGCAAACCGTCGTCAGACAGGCGATAGTGAAGGGGATATTGTTTTTGAAGGTGCTGGTGGCGGCAACCTGATTGAGTCGGATGTGACTCAAGGTGATATTCGTTTCAATGGCGCAGGTGCGGCCAACATCATCATCAAGAAGGGCCGGCGAGGGGATTTGGTCTTCCGTGGCGCAGGCTTGGCCAATGTGTTGCTGCACTTAGGCGCAGAAGGACGTATGGATGTATACGCCGCCGGCGTAGCTAATGTTTTGATCCGTTACGGTGATGGCGATTATCTTGCACGCCTATTGGCTTATGGCAATATTTCCATCCAGCAGGGTAATGGTGAGAGCCAGGTGCTGATGTTGGGGGGCTTTAATAGCCATACTCATATCGGCCGGGGGCGCGCGCGTTGGTTGGCTGCTGGCGGTTTCAATATCTTGACAAAAGTGGGCGCAGGCCCGGTGGATGCTGTGCTGGCAGGTGGAGGCAATGTGCTATCGGTGCTGGGCGGTGGGGATTTGACGGCCGGGCTGTTAGGGGGCGCCAATGTCATCACTCATATCCATGACGGAACTGGTGCGGCGAATACTCGGGTTATCGCGCTTGGCGGAGCCAATGTGCTGACCAAGCATGGTGACGGCAAGCTGCAGGCATTGCTGGGCGGACAAGTCAATGTGCTGACGCACATCGGGCGTGGCGATACCCAGGCAATCATGCTTGGAGCGGCCAATGTGTTGACCAAGGTTGGCAACGGCGATTTGAGTGCCGTGATGCTGGGCTGGGGTAATGTGCTCACTCATGTGGGTCATGGCCAGACGGTAGGCATTATGGCCGCGGCAGGCAATATTTTCACCAAGGTGGGCGATGGCACATCCATCGCCGCCATGGTGGGGGCTGGAAATGTGTTCACCCATATTGGACAGGGCGATGCTTGGGCGCTGATGGGTGGAATGGTTAACGTCTTCACTAAAGTGGGCGATGGCAAGGCGCTAGCCTTGATGGTTGCCAAAGGCAATATCTTTACCCATATCGGCAACGGCTTGACTGTGGCGCTGATGTTGGCCAAGGGCAATGTGGCAACCAAAGTGGGTAATGGCATGACATTGTCGGCCATGATTGGTGGCGCGAATGTGTTTAGCCAGATAGGCAATGGCGAGACCTTTGCTGTCATGCTAGGCAAGGCCAATGTGTTGACCAAGGTGGGAGATGGCCTGTCAGCAGCTCTGATGGTGGGTAAGGCAAATATCTATACCCAGGTGGGCAATGGGGTCAGCCTGGGCCTGTTTGCCGGCAACCTCAATCTGATGACTAAGGTAGGCGGCGGCACAACGCTGGCGGCAATGTTCGGCAAGGCTAATGTTATGACCCATGTAGGTAATGGCATGACAGGGGTGTTGGCCTTGGGCAAGGCAAATATCATTACCAAGGTGGGGGATGGCTTCCTGGGGGTATTGGCGAAAGCCAAGGCCAATGTAGTGACGCATGTGGGGAATGGTGTCACGGCTGCCTTGTTGTTGGGCAAGGGCAATGTGTTGACCAAGGTGGGGGATGGCGCCACCGTGGGCCTGTTGGTTTCGGATGTGGGTAATGTGCTGACTCAGGTGGGGGATGGCCTGCAAATTGGCTTTGCCAAGGGCAAGGCCAACTTTGTGACCAAGGTGGGCACGGGCAGCCAAATTGCAGCAGCCTGGGGAGAACTGAATGTATTGACGCATATCGGTAACGGCGTGGGAATGCGTGCGGCCAAAGGGCGTGCCAATGTTCTGACCAAGGTGGGGGATGGTGATCAGATTAGCGTCGTTAAGGGCGATGCCAACCTGGTGACCCATGTAGGGGACGGCGACGATTACGTCGGCGCCTGGGGCCGGGCCAACCTGGTGACCAAAGTGGGCGCGGGCCGACAGGTGGTGCTGGCCAAGGGTGATGCCAATATTATCACTCAGGTTGGGGATGGTGATAGTTATCAAGCTTTGTTGGGTCGAGCCAACTTTGTGACCAAGGTGGGGAATGGTATCCACGTCACAGCGGCCAAGGGCGACGCCAACCTAGTCACCATGGTAGGCGATGGGTTAAGTGTGACTGCCACTTACGGCAAGTTCAACTGCAACCTAAAAGTGGGCTCAGGCACCACCGTCAATGTTGCCTGGGGCAATTACAACCTCAATACCCAATGGGGCGACGGCCTCAATGTGGCGGTGATGAAAGGCAAGGGTAATGCCAATATCCAGGTTGGCGACGGCATGATGATTACTGCGGCCTATGCGCGGAATAATGTTGTTGTCAAAGTAGGTAATGGCGACTTCTACTCCCTTGCGGTGGCTAGCAGCAATACCACAAGCAATAAATTGGCCGAGTTGTTTGGCAATATCAAGCAGACATTGTTAGGCCTTGGGGCCAGCCAGGCCATCAATTATTTGGTGCAGGGAGATGAGGGTGCGACCTCAGGTGTTTCCCGTCAGGGCCGGGGTGGTTTCAACTTGCCGGCAAGCTCGAGAAAAGGGTCTGTAAACCAGCAAGGCGAAGCCGGCGGGGAAGAGGAGGGCACGGGTGTGGCTCTGGATGAAGTCCAGCAGCTGCAAGGTTTTGGTTTGGACGAGATCAGCCAGACAGACTCGACTTTGGCCAGCGACTTGAGTGGTCAGATATCCCAGCCTGATACCGTGGATGATGAAGAGCAGCAGGCCAGCCGACTGACGATTGACGAACAGGGAGGGGAAAAAACCAACCTAATCGTCAACGGCGATTTCGAGCAACATGGACATGGCTGGCAATCAACCCATGGTGTTGAAGCCTGGTCTGCCAGCGGCTATGGACTGGCCGCAGAGGAAAAATATGGGCAATTCTCCAGTGAATTGTCCACTGACCGCAATACAACGATTTATCAGGACTTGGAAGGACTGCGTGCTGGTCAGGTCGTGACTCTGGACTTTGATTTTGCACGCCGCTTGCAGGCGGGCCTGGATCACGGTATCGAGGTGCGCTGGAACGGTGTCTTGGTGTTCAGCAACGAAGGGGGCGCGGCTGAGTGGCAGCATAAGCAATTGCAGTTTACCGCGGCGGCGGGAAGCAACCGCCTCTCTTTTAGCGGAACTGGCCCGGAGGACACCTTGGGCTATGTGATTGACAATGTCAGTGCATATGCAGAACAAATGCCTGATGTCGAAGTGCCACAAGCAGGGACGCAGGTGAGCCAGGACCAAGCCGCGGCTGAGCGGGATCGTCAACGCCTGGAGCAAGAGAAATCACGACAACTGGAAGGCATCGAAGCTAGCCGGCAACAACTGGAGGCCAGTGATGAGCAGCAATTGTCCCGTAATGGCGATTGGCTGAGGGGTGCATTGAATAAGGAAGCCGAGGACGCGACATCCCGCTTGCATCAGATGAGGCAAGGGCTGGACGCGGCTGGGGCGAAAGATTATCAGGGCGGCTCCGGTCAAACATGGCGAGATCGTTTTGCTTCTAATTTGCCGGCGGAGGCTCAGGAACAATTAGAGAAATCGCAAACGGCGGCCTCCGGCGCCCTGCAGCAGCTGGATGATCAGCACCAGCGGCAACAAGCAAAGCATCAAGACGCTGTGCAGAAAAGCGAGCAGGGGCGACAGCGCAGCGAGGAAGCGCGACAACAAGGACGGGATCATGTCCAGGAGGCTGTTGCCAACGGGGATACGCAGGGCCGGCAAGCTCAGACTCAGCAACAAGGAGCGACGGCTCGGCAGGATCAGGCGCGCCAGGATGTAGCGCAAGCGAGGCAGGAAGGTGAGCAGGCGGAAAGTGGCAGCCGCCAGAAAGTAGGTCAGGCCCAGTCCGATGCCAAGAGCTTGAAGCAACAAGGCGATGGCAAGCCAGAGCGAGATGTCAGACGTGCAACGGGAGAAGCGTCTCCCCCTCCCCGAGATATTGCAGATGAGCCGGATGAGGCAGTGGAGCATGATGGCGGCGATGAGCTCGACAATGATGTGGACTTGGAAGCCAGTACGGGCTTGACAGAGTCGGAACTAGCCGGCTTGAGCGGCGCCAAGGCCGCGGTTAATCGCTTGCAAATCAATGCAGGAGTGAGAGGTCGGCTTCCTTCCGTCTCGGGGCCGGATCAAACGAGGCATCAAGTACCTGTGTCGCGGTCCAAGGGCATGGCTGAGGGGCACCTGAAGGGTTTGGGCAATGACGGTGAAGCTGGGGAGGCTCAGGCTGGGCAGGAGCTTCCGCCATCATCGTTGTTGAAGCAGGTATCCTCTTTGCAAAACCAAATGGCATCAGAATCGCAAAGCATGCCTAAGGAGTTGAGAATAGGTGTCAGCTTCCGTACCGATGGTAATGGCAAAGCGCATCTGGAACACGACTTGAAGGCTATTGAAGCCTTAAACCAACTTAAGAATAAAGACGGCGAACCACTTTTCCCTTTTAAAATTGTGCCGGTCACCTTGCCGGTGGGGGCTAGTGGAAGTGCTACACCTGATCGCAAGGCTGCGTGGTCCGATCTGGATGGCATTAATTTGTTGTATATCCCCGGTGCGCCTACTGCGAGCGATGTGCAAGTGGGGTCTTCGTCTCCAAGCTCTCCTTCTTATACGGAGGAGTTG
Source organism: Chromobacterium indicum (assembly GCF_039708975.1). NCBI lineage: Bacteria > Pseudomonadati > Pseudomonadota > Betaproteobacteria > Neisseriales > Chromobacteriaceae > Chromobacterium > Chromobacterium indicum. The sequence continues at coordinate 232,804 of NZ_JAYFSJ010000006.1, read as the reverse complement.
AACTTTAATCGACAGATGCGCCCCGAGCCCCCCAGCAAGCCCGACGAACCTGAGGCTCCTGACGCGTCTGCGAGCAAGAAGCGGCAGAATAAATACAATGCGGAATTGGCTCAATACAAGAAGAAGCTGGCCCAGTACGAGGTCCAACAGGGGCAGTTTGAGAAGCAATTAGCCAAATTTGAGCGTATCAATGGTGAGCATCAAAGTCGCAGTGCATATGAATTGAGGCTATTGGAAATCGCGCGGGCGCGTGGTATTCCGGTTATGGCGGTATGCGCGGGCTCCTGGCGTTTGCTAGAAGCCTACGGCGGGGCTGTTCGGACATTGCGGCGTACCAGCAGCCGGGATAATCACAAAGCGAGCGGTCAGAATCCGTGGCAGCTGGAGCACCAACTCCGGCTCATGGAGGGTAAGATTCCAAGCCAGGTAATGGGGTCCCAGGTCGATGCGGATTCGAATGTCGAGGGTGTCAACTCGACTCATTGGGCAGTGCCTGTGCATGAAGATACCCCGGATGGGCCGAAACTACGTGATGGGGCCGGTACTCCGTCGCGCTGGTTGAGTATCTCGGCGGAGGATCCAGACACTAAGACCGTTGAAGCGTATGAGTCGCGCCATGGCGCGCCGGTCATGGGCTTGCAATGGCACCCAGAGGCCTACTTGCCAGGTATGTTGGGAGAGTCGTCGGGTTCGGAAGACGCCCGAGAACTGAGCCGCGCTATTTTTGAATACATGGTGTGGTCTGCACAAACGGCCCAGCAACGAACTGAGCTGGTGGCGGCTATAAAGCGACATATGGCACAGAGTGGCGATGAGGAGTCTCCCTCACGCGGACGTGTTACGGATGACGAGGACTTGGAAGGCTTGGGAGAGCCGCGCCGATCTGAGAGTGGACGACACACTCCTGAAACGGAAAGCCGGATTTTCGATGGCCTGATCTCGCGTGAAGCGTTGCAACGGGAGGCCTCGGTGTTCGCCAAGCGGATGGGACCAGCGTACCGCGCGATTCTGGACGATCTTGAGCGGCTGCCTGCCGCCAGCGGCGACACGCAGCTAGCTGCCGGCTTGGCCTTGCATCAACGCGTCAGCCGTTATCTGGCGGAGCACCCTACTTCTGGACGCAATTCGGCCTTAGGGCGGCTGCGCGCGCAACTCGAAGACAAGATGTTTACGGGCGGGATGCAGGCGCTGCGCGCAGACCTGCTGACAGTGGCGAGAGACAATCCGCAATTGGCCCTGCGGCTATATCAACTGGCTCGGGAAGCGGCACGGAGCGGCGAGGCTGAATTGGGGGCGGAGGTATTGCGTTGGGCGCGTTCCGATCCGGACGCGGCGCTCGCCAGCCTTAACGCGATGATTGACGATGAGTCTGGCAGGACTTGGTGCGCAAGCCGCGAGGAACTCGTTCGTATAGGTGAGACGACGCGGCGGGCTATGGCCTCCGCTAGCAACGATGGTTCAGACCATGATGCGACGTCGTTGGCGGGCTCGGCGTCCGGAGTAGGTGACAGATCTAGTCCTGCGCGTGCTTCAACGGGGCGGTTGGACTTTGTCGAGCAAGTGATGAAGCAGCCGGATGCGGATCTGGAGCGTTTCCTATTGCGCAAGAATCCCGCCTTGAAGCCGGTGCTCGACTATGTATTCCGGGATATTGATTTGCCGGATGGCCGCTTTAGCCGGATTACGGCCAATTTTATATCCAAAGAGCATTTGCTGGCATTCAGCGTGGCATCCAGCCTGGGCAATTTCGCGGTTAGCGCGCGTGAGGCTGGTGGACTGACGTTGGAGCGCTTGGCGGATGGCGCAGCGGCCAAGGGACACGATATTCTGGAAAAAACGGTCAAGGCCAGTTCTTTGGCAGGCGCCTATGGCGAAGAGGAAGGGGCCCGGAAACTGGAGGTGTTGCAGCAGCTGGGGCTGGCGGGACTGGTTGGTCATTGGGATCCGGAAACCAAAGCACTGCTTGGCTTCTATGTCACTAAGGATCTGTATGATCAGCGCGATGAGGCCGATGCTGCGGCGCGAGCCTTGGGGGAACGTGTTCAGAAGGTGGATGCTGACCATTACTATCTCCCAGTGGATGTGAGTGACGCTGAGTCCATGCGCAGTAGTACCGAGACATTGCGCAACAGTCCGCAGTGGCAGCAGAAAATGTATACCGGAGATTACGATCTGCATGACATGCTCAGCTTTAGCGGTCGCGCGCATTCAGTGCCTAGCAGCAGCCGGAGCGAACGTTTCATCCGCGATATGCTGAATGCGGCGGTTGCCGCCAAAGACGAGAGCCGGCCGCTTCGTCGCGGCTCACACCATACGGTGCAGCACGGCCCGCAGGTCAGCTACCCGGCGCATATGGGGGCGCATGAAAAAGGCGTGCCGCTGGTGGGCGCAGTTGCCAATCCTTCATTCCCATTGGCCTTGTGCGATAGGGGGGTCTGGCAACCCGTCATTCATGATGTCGCCCAACTGCAAACGGCTTATCGGAAGATGGGGGCGAATCTGAAAGTGACCTGGCAACCGGGAGAGGACCACCTTCGTTTTGTGCCCGATGGTGATGCTGGTCAAGTGCGGATGGAGCGCCGCCCATCGGAAGAGTCATCCGGAGAGTCGGATGAGTCTAGAACCCCAAGCGGGGCGGAAGGTGAGTTCAATAGATCGCCTGCGGAGGAGGATTCGGCAGATAAAAGACAAGAGCTTGAGGGGCTGGGTGGGGATGGCTTCAAACGCGGAAGTGAATTAGGCAGAGACCATGTACTTACCATGGAAAATGACGGCTCGGCCCCACGGGAAGGCTCCTCGCGTAATCCCATCCGGAATTTCCTCAGCCGTGAACTATTTGGTTCCAGGGAGGCGCGACGTACTGTTGGGGATTTGACGCAGGATCAGGTTCGCTATGGAGTGGACTCGGGGGGGAGTAGCGAAGTGACTTTGCGTGGCGAGGCCGGACGCTTGACGGGATATTATCATCACTCGGAAGGTGATAATCCGGATAAAAAAGTGGTGCTTTTCCTGCATGGTTCCGGCTCTACCTGTGAAGATCAAGCAAGTGATATCGCAGACCACTACCGCCAGCAAGGGATCGATATGCTGGCTGTCAATTTACGAGGCTATGGCAATAGCGATGGTGCTCCGGATGAGGCTGGCTTCTATCAAGATGCACGCAAAATGTACCGTTATCTGGTTGATGAGCGGGGTGTCTCGCCGGACAAAATCATCATCCATGGATATTCCATGGGAGCGCCTATTGCTGCGGACTTGACGCGCTATGCTTCTAAGCAAGGCGAGTCCGTGGCGGGCTTACTGCTGGATAGACCAATGCCTAGTCTGACTAAGGGAATGGCCGCTCATGATGTTGCAGGCCCGGCAGGCGTTTTTGGCGCAGTCGCAAAAAGGGTGAATGGTCAATTCTCCGTTGAAAAAAATCTGGAGGGGATGCCAAAAACAGTACCAATTATGTTGTTGACTGATAGCGAAGGGATGGGAACTGAAGGTGAAAAGCTTAGACAGCGCCTAGTCACGGCGGGCTATCAAGTGAGTGGCGAGTCCACCGTGTATACCCATGCAAACAGTGCTGACTTGATGAAAGACTATGCCGGCGAGATTGTCAAAAATCTATTCCAGGCCGAGGCATCGTCGCAGTCAGGAACTGACGATTCAGTCGACAGCCGACGCTTGAAGGGGCTAGGGACAGAATCGAGTACGTCAGGCTCTGATACGCCGCCCCGCGTGCCTTCCGTAGATAGGTCCACGGCTTTGGATAAATGGCGCACCGAGCCAGTTTCTCCGCGTAGCCACGATACGGCAGAAAGCCGTTTTGACGGCCAGCTGATTTTCCAGATGGAGAACGATCCAGTGGCCGCCAGGGCGGCGGCGCGCTTGGCCGGCAAGCATCCGGGCAAGAGCGTAGTGGTGCAAGTGGGAGAGGATGGCCAATACCGCGTGGTGTATGGAGAATTGTCCCGTCTGAGCGGAAAGCTGCGCTGGCAGGTGGTTGGGCATGGCCGTGAAGCAGGGGCGGATGGATATGACCGCTTGAGCGGCTATGATGCTCAAGCGCTGTCCACACGTTTGCAACAAGTGAGCAATGATATTGCGCGCACTCATAATGTGAACCAGCAACCGGATCATGTCAGCTTGGTTGGCTGCTCTTTGGTAAGCGCTACTAGCCGGGATGGTTTTGCGCGCAGCTTTTTCGAGACGATGGAGCGTACGGTGCCAGGTGTGAGCGTATCGGCGCGTAGTAGCACGGTGGATGTGGACTCCCAGGGCCGCAAACGTACGCGCAATGAACAAGGCGAATGGCTGCATAAGGCTGCGGAGCACAAAGTGGTGTATAGCCGAGGAGATGACCAGCAATTGCAAATGCGGCGTGAGGCGATTCGCAGCGGCGTGGCAGAAGGGGATATCGATCTGGCTCAAGTGGGACGGCCGCGCCGCCCCGGTGCTCAGGGGGCTATCGCCGACAATCAAGAAGTGTTCAAGGCCCCGAAAAAGCGGGCGAGGCCAGAGCAAGAGCAGGCTGGCGGCGCCGATAGCAAGCGCTTGAGTTATTCAGGCAATATCCAGCTACAGCTTGGGGATGGCGAGTTTACCACTGTCAACTGGGGCACCTCCAACCTGGGGATCAAGGTTGGCACCGGTGGAATGAAGTCACTGGTTTTTGGCGATAACAATGTGATGGTGCATATTGGCGATGGCGACAGCCGACATAGTGTCGATATTGCTGGTTATCGCGCCTTGGAAGGAGCGCAGCTTTTTATCGGTAACCGCAACGTCAGCTTCAATCTGGGGCGCAGTAATGACTTGATCGTGATGGCTGACAAGTCCATTCCAACGCCACCGCTGGTGAACCCCTTTGATGGAGCGGCGCGAATAGCGGGTGTTTTGCAAACGATTGCTGGTGATCGCCGCCAAAGCAAATGGCTGAACGCTCAGTGGGAACAGTGGACATTGGCTGGCGCTAAAAAATATCTGGCTGATATGGTGGGTCTGGATCAGGCCAGTAGTGTCGATTATGCCAGCCTGACCGCGCTGGACAGCCAACATGAGCGCAGTAGCCGCGGTCTGAAGAGCGATATCGAGGCGGGTTTGAATAAAAAGTTCAACCAGTGGCAAGCCAGCAAGGGACAGCAGGAGGGGGGCAAGTTGAGCCGGGCTGACAAGCTACGCCAGCTGAATGAAAAATTGGCGTTTAATTTCAGCGTGGGCGGACAGGGCGCGGATATCCAGATCACCACGGCTAACTGGAACTTCGTATTTGGCGATAATCTCCAGTCAATTCTGGATACCAATCTGGGCTCTTTATTTGGCCTGTTGACCCAGCAGTTCACAGCTAGCGGTATGGCCAAGACCACCTTAACCTTTACGCCAACTGATTTGCCGCGCCAGCTGCGCAATCGCCTATTGGGCCGCTTGGCTGGGGTCAGCGGTGACACCACGTTGGCCGATATATTTGGCGTGGATTACACCGCGCAAGGCGGATTGGTGTCCAGAACCGGCGAGGCCATTGACGCGCCCGCCATGCTGCGTGAAATGCTGTCGGTCATCGCTGAGTTTGGCGGAGAGCAGCTGGCTGCATTCACCGACCCCAGCCGTTGGTTGGACGCATTGCAAGCGGGGGCAGCTTTGGGCAAGGATGCTTTATCTTCTTTTGCCAAGACTCATGGTTTGCAAGCGGCCGAACCAGATGAAAAGGATGACGAGAAGCCTGTGAGCGAGTCTGCGGCGACGGAGACGGATCGCAAAGCTTTTGGTCTGAATGCCTTGCAATTGCCAAACCTGTTTGCCACGCTTTTTAGTCAGGATAAGCAGGCGGAGATGAAGCAATTGCTTGAAAACCTCAAGCAAAACTTGAGTGCGGATTTGCTCAATATGCAAGAGCAGACTTTCGACTTCCTCCGTCACAGCGGCCATTTGCAAGGTGATGGCGACCTCCATGTTTCCTTAGGAAACTACAATTTCAACTGGGGGGGCGATGGCAAGGATTTGGGCGCCTACCTGGGGGAAAACAACAACTTCTGGGGCGGTCGCGGCGACGATGTTTTCTATGCCACCGGCACCTCCAACATCTTCTCCGGCGGCGAAGGCCATGATACTGGTGTGCTGATGGGGAGGGAGAACATGATGTTTGGCGGCGCGGGCGATGATGTCGCTGTGCTGGCGGGCCGTGTCAACCATGCGTATTTGGGTGATGGCAATGACCAAGCGTATGTTTTTGGCGAGGGCGGCATGGTTGAAGGTGGGGCTGGGCAAGACTATCTAGTGACCTCCGGCAACTATAATCGTATCGATGCGGGTGACGGACAAGACTTTGTTGTAACGATAGGCAACCATAATCAGGTGAGCCTGGGGCAGGGTGATGATTTTGCCGTGATATTTGGTAATCATAACAATCTACAGGCTGAGCATGGCCGAAATCAGATTAAGTTGATGGGCTACCACGCGGTGATCACGGGTGGAGATGGACGCGACCACCTGATTGCCGATAGCGACTCCAAATTCAGTGAGCTGAATGCGGGCGCGGGTGACGACTTGCTGGTGCTGGGTGGTTACCAGAACCGCTTTGCTGGCAGTGCCGGCTCCGATAGTTTTGTATTTTCGGAGGCGGTGATCGATTGCGAAGTCATTGACGTTGATGGCGATGACTATATTGTTCTGGATGATATTGATCAAAAAGACATCTGGTTCAAGCGCAATGGCGATGATTTGCAGTTGTTGCTGAACCGATGCGATGAGGCTGGGGAGGCTAGCGACCAGGCTCGCTTCGAGCAAACCGGCGTAGCGACTTTTAGCGGCTATTTTGCCGAAAAACGGGCTCAGCTTGTCTTGGAGTTGGGTGAGGTTCAACAGAACGGCTTACGTTCTTACACTGCGCTTAGCCATCAAGCCGTGGATGCTCTGGTTCAAGCCATGAGCGGTTTTACTCCGGAAGCAGGTCAAGCTGGTTTTACCAGCAATATGGATCGGTCCGCTAACAGCGCAGTGCAGACGGCTTGGGGGATGACTGCGCGAGGGGAGAGTAAGCTGATCTTGTAAACCCGTCGTGATACGGAAGTAGAAGGATTTCCTGCCCCTCTGTTTCGGAATGGCTGGTTTGGCATGTGAATGTAGGAATAGCCCTGCCATGGTATATGGCAGGGTTTTTATTATGTTGATTATTTAAACTAGGGAAGGTCAGCTAATTGGGCTTTAAAGTCACGTGCTACTCAATACCGGAGGGCCGTCGCTCTTTGTAGGGCTTAGTGTGAGGCTCACGAGGTATCTGGGAAAGTGGGGGTGGTTCACAGTGAGGTGGTGAATGCATTGAACGCACTGGGTTGCGGCTTTGGCCTGGCAGATGGTGCGCTTATCACTTTGAAGACGGAGTAAGGGGCGACGGGGGAATATCTGGTGTTGGGAGAGCGTGTGGAACTGAAACGAGTGGAAAGGGCGGATGGACAAGTTTGTGGCCATTCCGCGGACCTTCTGCGGCAGGCGATGTGCAGCCTGCATGCAGCAGGCGATGGCGAGAGCGTCTTGCCAAATCCATCTCGTCATAAAGAGGAACTGTCGCTGACGCTGCCTATATAAGTAAGATTATTTGTTGGTAATAGCCCTGTCATGGTATATGGCAGGGCTTTTTTATTGTGCTGATTCTTTAAACTAGAGTGGCATTGATTTTATGTTTTAAATTTGAGTGCTTGCTAAATGCTTGCGGAGGTGCGTGGGTTTCGTGTTTTGTGGTAATTGCTGCTGATTTTGATGTGGGTTTTGTTGCTTCAGATTGGCTGATTCGTGTTCATGTATCTAAAAGTTTTATGTTTTTGGTTTGCTGTTGTGGTTGTTCTCATCTTGGGACCGTGCTTGGTATTGAGTGCTGCTAGGAAATATATCATTGATCGGCTTTGTTGGTGAGTTCACTTTCTTTTCTGTCTGGACCGCACTTGTAGTATTGGTCAGAGGGCCTGATTCGTGATTTTGCATACGACTTTTGCTGGTTCTTTTGGGTGGGATGGGTTTGGCGTGGGCTCATGCGAATTTGCATTGCGCTCTTGTTTCGTCAGGCTTGGTAAGGGTGAGGGGCAGCTAGTAATGATTGTTAATGAAGGCGGCGGAGTGGTAATGCTTATTAATTTTAATATTTCGCTTGGTTTTCGTATGATGTGACTCGTTTCTGATTCGATGCGTTGGCAGTTGTTATGCATTGCCCCTCGTGTGTATGGTAGGCAAGTTGGGATTTCATTTTTTGCTTGTGAGCCTTGTTTGGGAGAGAGAAACATATGAGTGGATGCCAATTCATTGCCTAATGGTTTCAGTTGTTTTGCCTGAGTAGGGTGAGGGCTTGATCTGGTAATTCTTGGAAATTCATATTTAGGTTTTAAAAGTGAACATTTCTCAATTTTCTGGCCGTATTTCACCTGTTGCTAGCATGGGTCCTGATTTGGCTTCTGCGACGGGGCAAACGACTATTTTTTTGCTGGGCTCAAATAATGATAAGGATAAGAAGGAAATAAGTCCTTTGGCAGCTTTGCTGATCCTTTCCGCTTTGGATATCGGGCATCGCGTGAGTTTTCAACAAAAATTTAGCAGTATCTTGTCACACGCTATCAACTCTACAGATCAATCTGGCTTGTTGAATCAGTCATTGAATGATCTGCTTCAGAGACAAACTGCGATGGCGTCATGTGTAGAGCCAGCATCCTCTCTATCCCAAGGGGTTGCAAGTAGCACTGGTGTAGCTGCCTATGCGCAAGTCACTGCTATGGCGACTGCGGCGATTGGTCCGGCGATTAGTGTTAGTGTCTGATTGACTATTTCTCGGCGATGGTCAGCATGCTTCTTAAGTGGCCATTATTATTTGGTTCGGCAGGTGGCGTGGCAGATCAAGCAATGGATCGTGCTGGTATTGAAATGGAAAGCGTGCAGGCGAAGATGCCGCTCTGGGTGGATTAATGCAAAGGTTAAGGTTGTGAAGCGCAATTTCTTGTATTGTTTTTTTTTAGCCGTGCTAATAGCGCCGTTGGCGCGGGCGACGCCGAGCATTGATATCGGATCCATGTATGAATATATGTCGATGTCAAAGCAATTCCTGGTTAAGCCAGTGTGGAATCGAGGCAGCAGTACTGCCTATATCAAGGTGACCCCGGTAGAAATATTTTTTGACGAGGGTGGCAAGGAATATACGTCCAATGATAAAGCCGACGGCGATGCGATTAAAAAGAAAGATGGTTTGCTGGCCAGTCCATCTCACTTGATTGTGCCGGCCAAAGGCCGGGCTACGGTGCGTTTGGTGCATATTGGCAAGCGCGAGCAAGAACGCTACTACCGTATAGGCTTCAACCCGGTGGTGCCGCAAACCCAGGATGAATTCAAGCTGGACGAAGCTGCAGCCGAGCAATATCAGCAATCGTTCAAGGCTGGAGTCACGGTGCTGGCCGGTTACGGTGCGATCTTGATCGTGCGGCCGTTGAGCACGCATTTTGATACCCGCATTGAACAGCGCGATGGCCAGCATATTATTCGCAATAACGGCAATAGCACGGTGTTGCTACAGTATTTCAAAGCCTGTCGCGAGCAACAATGCAGCGGCGAACAATTGATCCATTTGCGCCCCGGCCAGAGCAAGCTAGTGCCTAAGGATGGCCAGCATTATCGCTTTACCTTGAAGGAGGGTGAGCAATCGCGACCATTTGATTTGCATTGAGCTTCAGATCGGTGTTTGAAGAGCAGGAATCGATTGTTGAATGTCAATGGCATTTAAGTGCATCGGTCTGTAGCGTGGATAGGTGTTGCTAATCAGTTTGTCGGCGACCGTCTCTTTCCCTCTTTTGGGGCTGGTCGCTGATGTGCCGCGTAGTCTTGATTTTTTCCCTGCGGCGAGTGGCGTAAAACTCACTTTGGGCATGGATGGTGGTTGAGCCATCCATGAAGAAAAATCTCTTTTTTAATTGTTGTTGAATGAGGAATTTCAAATGATGAACAAGAAATCGATTCTGGCTTCGGCCGTGGCTATGCTGTTGGTGTCGGGTAGCGCTGCAGCTGTTGAGACGGTAACGCACACTTTTAATGTGAGCTATACCGTTGCGGACATAATGACCGTGACTGACCGAAGTAACAACCCTCTAAGTGCAGCAGCTACGGCTATGACATTGGAGCCGAATGGTGTGTTGAAGGCAACGTTTCCCCTGCGCTTTAACAGCAATGCCGGGGTGGTTCGGGCGAGGACGACTACAGTTACTGCTTTGACGTCTGGCAGCAACACCATTGCCTTGGCGGCGGACATTGTGCGCGAAGGAGCACATGCTGCCACCTATACGCTGACTGGCGCTGCTGCGGATGTTGTGGCGGCAGGCGCAATGACTGGTGATGTGCTGACTAACCATGATGTGGACTTGGTTATTCGTTCGGCCAATGCGGTGCAAGCCAACCAAGCGAAGGGTGCTTACGCTGGTGCTGTGGGGGTGGAGTTTACTTCGACGTTGTAAGGCGGAATATGGCCGATGCCACCCTTGCGGGAGGCATCGGCCTCGAGAGCCGCTCGGATGTGGTTTGTCATGACCACGGCGATCCACTCCCAGCCCGCTTTCCAGATATCTATGAACATTTGTCTTCGAACCCTGCGTGATGTCATTCTATTTTCCCCTTATTCCTCTGTTGCTGTTGCCGGCAAGTGCCTTGCTATTGGCGCAGCGTACCGCCGCCGAGCCTGCCGATTGGCGCGAGCAGCTGGCGCGGATGCCAGCGGAGTTCCGCGAGGCTTTGCTGGTGCCGCGTTGGTCCGAGCTGTGGCTGGACGGCCGAAGCCTGGGCGAGGTGGAGGCGGAGTTGGGCAGGGACGGGAGCGTGCGGTTGCTGCCGGTCGTGGACGCGAAAGAAGACGCCGAGTTGGCGCGCTGGCGCGCGTATCTGGCGCAGCCGCGCGCGCTGGGGCCATGCGCGCGCGAGTGTCCGGAGCAATTGCTGGCGTTGGAATACGATATCGCAGAATCCCGGCTCAAGCTGTTGACCGGCCGTGCGGAACTGGCAGCGGCCGGCGCTTTTTACGCCTTGCCGGCCAGCGGTGGCGACGGCTTGTTGCTGAGCAATGATTTGAGTCTTTCCGGTGCCGGGCAGGAGCAACTGACCGGTCGTTATAACCTGGATGTCAGCGGCAGCCTGGGGCAGTGGACGCTGGCCGGCGGCCTGCAACTGGCGCAAAGCGCGGCGCGGCAGCAGCGCTGGCGGCAGACGCTAGGCCACTGGTATGCCCAGCGCGAGTGGCCGCGCCATTTTTTCCGCGCCGGCCGCTTTGCGCCCGGCGCTCAGGGCATGGTGCGGATGCCGGGCCGCAGCGGCGACACGGTTGTGGGGGTGATGGCCGGCAGCTCCGATGCTCTGCTGCGCGATAGTGAATTCCCTAGCCTCAGCCCGATCCAGGTCAGCGCCGAAGCTGCCAGCGTGGCGGAGCTCTATCGTGATGGCGTGCTGCTGTACAGCCAGCGGCTGGATGGCGGCTTGCAAGCGTTGGATACCAAGCGTTTGCCCGGCGGCATTTACCCGGTGGAATTGCGGGTGAGCAAGGACGGCGTCGAACTGATCCGGCGGCGGGAGTGGGTGTACAAACCGCAGCGTTGGGGCGATCCGGAGCGGCGCTGGCGTTACAACCTGTTTGCCGGCCAGCGCAGCCTGGCGGCGGAGGGCCGTCTGCATCAAGGTCATGGCTGGAGCGCCGGTGGCATACTCAATTATCTGTGGCATCCGCGGCTGCTGCTGGGTGCCGCCGCGCTGTGGCAGGGCGAGCGCGGCGAGCTGGGCGCCAGCCTGGACTGGGAACTGGCCGAGCGGCTGCGGCTGGACGGCGGTGTTTTCCTGCGCGATTGCGGCCAGGGCTGGCATGCGCAGCTGGCGCGAACGTTCGCCACGGGCGGCCTGCAACTGGGCATGGAACAGCAATGGCAGCCGCAGGGCCAGGCCCAGAGGCAATGGTCGGCCGCCTGGCAGCGGCAGCTGGGCGAGCGCAACAGCGTCAGCCTGAATCTGCGTCATGAGGCGCGGGGCGGCGTGGGGGTGGACCTGGGCCTGAACCGGCGTCAGCGCTGGAAGGACCGGGATGTCGATTTGCGGCTGACGTTGTTTGATCAGCCCGGCGCCGCCGCGCAGCCGCGACGACGCGGGATGGAGGCGGGCTTGAGCCTGAGCTTGGGCGAATCCAGGCGCAGCGTCAACGTTAGTCTGGGCCGGCGTTCGAACGAGGCCTATGCCGCGGTGAATGTGCAGCAGCAATGGGAGCAGTCGGCGCTGCGCTCGGCCGGCGTCGGCCTGAACGCCGACAGCCGGGGCGTGGGCGTCAACGGCAGTCTCGGCTTTAGCCACGCGCTGGCGGACGGCAGCGCCTATCTGAGCCGCGGCGCCAATCACCGCTTCAGCGGCGGCCTGAATCTGCGCAGCACGGTGGCGCTGGGCGGCGGCGGCGCGGCGTTGAGCGGCGGCCTGGCAGGCGGAGGCGGCGGGATGATTGTGGAAGTGGAAACTGATCAGCCGGACGCGGCCCTGAGTGCTCAGGGCCGCTGGGGCGCGCAGCGGCTGCGGCCGGGGCGCAATCTGGTGCCGGTATCCGCCTACCAGCCGGGGCGGCTGAATTTCAGCCTGGGCCAAGCGGCGGGAGGCGCCGCGCTCAGCCTGCGGCCGGCTAGCGCCGGCTACCACCTGAACCGTGGCGGCGTTGGCTATCAAAAACTCAAGCTGATGCGGGTGGTCACGGTGATGGGGCGCTTGCTGGATGCCGCCGGCCAGCCCTGGGCCGGTGCCAGCCTGGTCAACCATGCCGGGCGCACGCTGAGCGATGTGGGCGGCGTGTTCACCTTGGACGTGCACGCCAGCACGCCGGAACTGAGCGTGGAGCGTGCCGGGGTCAAGCATTGCCAACTGGTTTTCGACCCAGCCACCTGGCCGCGGGACGGCGAGGTGGTGTTTTTGGGTGATATCGGTTGCCCAGAGCAGTTGGCCGGTGGGCAGGCAAATGATCAGGAGAACGCAGGATGAGGAATGGTTTGAATTTTTGGCGTGCTCTGGCTGTTTGGCTGCTACTGGGCATGGGTGGGTTGTCGTCATCGGTGGCAGAGGCTGTAGATGTGGACGTGAACGTAAACTTTAACCCTACCGCAATTAATCCACTTGTATTTAATACGGGTGCGCGTGGGAGGCCTGCATATCAGTGTGGATTGATGACTTGTACTGATACTCAGCGAGCGCGGATGATTGCGCTGGAAGCAGGACATTGGTCTATCGCTTACAATGGACATAATCATCCAACAGCTTATGGGGTAAGGCTTGTAAATAGAACCAAAGCTGTGGTTTTCAATGCAGGCGTTCTCCCTAATGGTTCAAATGCTATGTTGAATGTCACTATTAACTCAGTTGGAGGGACATTAGAGCGAAATGAATCTGATTTTTTGAGCACAGTCTCTACTGGTTGTACAGTGAGTGCAGTAGGGAATACTGCTGGTAGGGTCTATTTCTTATGGAATTTTGGTCAGGGTGTAAATCAGTGCACTAGTGATAATTTACCTGCAGGGAATAGGTATGGGTTACTTTCTCCATTTTTGGAGTATCAAGTTGCTCATGCCAACTTGGATGACTTGCCAGCCGGTACCTATAGAGGACGGGTTTCTTTCTTGTTAACTCAGGAAGGAGCAGGAGGAGACATTATATTTACTACTCCTGGTTATAGAACCCACTCACATAGGCAGTTTGATCTTTATGTTATCTTAACGGTTCAACGAGATTTAGTGGTTCAAGTAGAAAATACAAACGTCAACTTGGAGAGAGAAGATGATGGCACCTTATTTGGGCGTGTGCCACTGGCCTTGGCTAGCAATGCCCCATTTAGCATTCGGTTGGGTGCTTGTACCGCAATAACGGGTCAGGCGGGTAATCAGTATACGCAGAACTGCCCATTGGTGAGGACGGGTGATAATAGCCACCATGCGCCGTTTACGGTATCGGCATCGATTCCAGGCTACAACAATGGGACATTAACGCGGGTGCGCAGGGACCAGGCGACGCGATTTGACTATACAGGAACTGCTGCTTTTCAACGAGCGGTAAACAATGCCGAATTGCAATTCCAGGTGGACAGCAATACGCGTGCCGCGATGGCGGCGGGGGAGTACCGCGGCGCGGTGACGGTGACGTTTGATACTAATCTTTGATATGAGTTATCTACGCATCATGAATGTGCGGTTAATTTCTGATATTTTTTATTGCAAAGTGAAATATTTGTTGATCGTAACTGATCCCCTTTCGAAAAAACGTAGCGGTAAGATGTAGAGATTTCTGACAAATTTAAGCCCACCTGGGCAGGAGGTTTGTTATGAAAAATCGAAGTTTACCGAAGAACAGATCGCCTTCTCGTTGTGGCAGGCGAAATCCGGCACCATTGTCGCCGAGGTCTACCGCAAGATGGGTATCTCCGAAGCCACCTTCTACAACTGGAAGAAGAAATCTGGCGGCCTGGGCGTCAGCGAACTGCGCCGCCTGAAGCAACTGGAAGAGGAGAACGCCCGCCTCAAGCGCATGGTCACCGACCTGAGCCTGGACAAGCAGATGCTGCAGGAAGTCATCCAAAAAAAGCTGTGAGGCCGGCCCGCAAACGCGAGTTGGCCAACTTCCTGATTGACGCGTACCGCGTCAGCATCCGTCGCGCCACTGCCGTCGTTCAACTGCGGCAAGCTAGCTATTTTTATCGCCCACATCCGCGTGATGATCGTGCCGAGCGGCAGCGAATCCGCGAGATCGCCGCCACCCGCATTCGTTACGGCGCGCGCCGCATCCACATCCTGCTGCGGCGCGAGGGCTGGTTGATCAATCACAAGAAGACCTACCGGATTTATTGCGAGGAAGGTTTGAACTTGCGGCGCAAGCGGAGGGTGGCAGCCGCGCATCGACAAATCCGGCCGGCCGCCTCCAATTTGAATGCGTGTTGGAGTATGGTTTTCGTTGTCGATCAGCTGTTCAACAGCCGGCAAATCCGGGCCTTAACTGTTGTGGATAATTTTAGCCGGGAGAGCCTGGCGATCACGGTGGATTGCGCGCTGAAAGCCGTGGACGTGGTCGCTACGATGCGGCATGTGCAAGCCTTGCGCGGGACGCCGCAACGGATTCAGGTCGACAATGGCAGCGAGTTTATATCGATGGCGCTAGATCAATGGGCATACGAACAAGGTGTCACGCTGGACTTCTCGCGGCCAGGCAAACCCACGGATAATGCTTTTATCGAGTCGTTTAACGGCAGTCTGCGGGATGAGTGCCTGAATATGCATTGGTTTCTGTCGCTGGATGACGCACGTGACAAAATCGAGTGCTGGCGACAGGATTACAACGAATTCAGGCCTCACAGTTCGCTGGGCGACCAGATTCCGAGCGAGTTCCGACTTGCTCACCTTGAAGCCGGAAATCGCTAGACTAGACCGCTCGGTTAGTCGGGAGGAGGTCAATAGATAGGGAGGGGGTAAGTGGAATTGTAATTGGAAAGGCTGGGTATTATCTCCCAGTTTTTGCCTTTTGTGCTGCGTGAGGTTAAATTAAAAATTATCGCCAGATGCCCCTGAGAGAGCGATGTGTTGAAAGGTTGATTTTTCTTGTTTTTGAACAGGAAAGTCTCTCCAGGGTGCATGCATAGACTTTAAAACATCTGCTTGATTCCAACCAGTAGCTGGCTTGAAATTTATCTGATGCCCTTCATTCCCTCGATATGTATCTTCTACTGAGAATGCCGTGCTATGAGTCAAAATAGAAGATACGGTATTTTTGCAGATTTGAATGTCGCTAACTTTTCGATTTCCAATGCATATTGATAGGGAAATGCTTTGGTTTTCGCAAGAAAGAGCATCTAGCAAAGAGTTGTCAAATACGAGTTGAAAAGATTGTGACATTTCAGGTCTGCCTAGTAGTGTTTGGATTAGGGTAAATGTACAACCTAAGAGAAGGGATGTCCAGTTAGTAACTCTTACTAAATCTTACTAAGCGTTATTTGTTATTGTTGGCCCTTAATGGATATGGTTTAAGTTTCCTCTTGCGTGCTTGTGGTGTCTTGCCTGGAAGTATGTGGAAGTGCAGGCATATTTATGAATGAGAGTAAGAGCGAAGTTTTGTAGGAAATCAATTCTAGTTGAGAATGGAAATTGTTAATAAGTCGTCGTATCTTTAATTAAACATGCTAACTGTTTGTCTTTATGTGAAGTTGATTGTTTGGGTTGTTTGGTACAAAATGGCTGCCCCAAAAAATATAGTACCATCGGGCGGGAGTTTTGACAGGGGGTGTTTGCATTTTGGAGTAAGGGGTGAATTATAATCTATAATGAATACGAGATGATGTTGAATTGGGTGCTGGTCAATTTGGCTGATTAATAGAATGTGAGGAATTGTAGAATGACACCTGGGAAGTGGTTAATTGAGAGTAAGGTTATTTACGATTGTTCTGATGGCTATTTGCAAGCAGAGAGTGGGGAGCGTATTGAGTTGAAGTATAATGAAAATCTTCTTCTTGCTCAATTGATTAGAGGAGTATTTGAAAAGGCTAGTCTCATAGATGCTATTTGGGGAAAAATAATTGTAACTGATTCAAGCTATCATAAGCTAATATTTGAACTGAGAGGTCAGTTCGAAAAGGTTGGCTTGGACCCAAAACTGATTAAAACAGTTCCTAGACGTGGATGCGTGTTCACTGGGGTTTGCGAGCTTAAGGGTGATTCGTCTATTGGCCATATAGAGTCTGTACCTCAGAAGTCAGATGAGAGTCAATTGGTTGAGGATGTGTTAGAAGGTGAAAATGATAAAGTAAAAGTGCACGAGGAATTAAAGGGGGCTAGGAATGTTGGTGGCCTAGTTTATATGGTGAGTCAGTTTATACTTGGTTGGAAAGATAGTGCTGCACTGGCTAATTTTTTTGTTTTTATTATTGTTGGGAGCTTGGGGTTTGCTCTGGGATGGCAGATTTCTAACTTCATGCCTAGTTTTTATGTGCATAAAATCAATTTGGGGAGTAGTAGCTTTTATACAGTAGGCGTTGTTTATAAAGATGTGCCGAAGATAGTCAAGTCAAGTGGTGATGTATTTTATATAAAAAGTCGACGTAGTACGGCTGTATATCTTTGTGATAAAAAAGATAGGAGTGATTTGAATTGCAAAAATCAAATAACCTTTTAATTGCTTTGATTTCATTTTTGTCTTTCATTTTTGTGGGATATGCTGCCAATAATTATCTATTCGATAGTAGTGTTGTTTGTACGGCTAAAATATCTGAAATGAAATTTCCCCGTAAAAATGGGATGGAGGCCATGGTAAGCGGTTTTATTGACTTGGACATGAAGAATGGAACTGCACATTTTTTCTTTCAATCTAAAACGGGAGATTTTGTTAATAGGATATTGCAGTTTTCGCCAAGCTACGCCATGAATGGTGAGGCCGTGTCATTAGTTATTGAGAGAAAAAATATTTCTAGATCAGAGTATGGTGGGTTGGCTGATGAATATCATCTTTTTGATGTTGGAACGAAGCATTTGATGAATTTTATCCCTGTGACAGATCATGTCACTCAAGTTAATTTTGGTCCTTTAAGTTTTTTTTGTGAGAATGAAGAGCGTTTGTAGAATATTGTTGGATTTTATATTTCAACTTTAAAGTTGCTATTGCTAAAGTGGCTTTTAATGCTCTGGCTAATCATTTTTCCATAATGCGCAAATGTCATTCATGTGATCTATCTGCTTTTATATATACGGTGAACTATTCATCACTTTATTGGGATGAATGTTAGCCTTGCTTGAGCTGCTTTTCTCATTGATCTGTCTGCGCTTAATAGATGGGTCTGAACGTTTTCGTCAAATACGACCGTAGGTATGATTTTTCTGCGTATATGCCTTTTTCATAAATGCGGCAGCTACCTTTACGGGGTGAGTGACCTGGCGATAGGGAGCTTTTGGCGCGCGACTGGAGGCAGATATAGAGCATTTAGCGATGTATGCATGGTTTAGCAAAAAAAGATAAACTTATAAAATTTGCTAAAAATGACATTTGCTTAAAACATTTAATTATTAAGTGTCATAAATTGATTAATTTTGATAACCAGCACCAGATGGTTGTTGGGTTGCTATGCTCGGCTGTCGTTAGCTTGCTTTGCTACTTTAGCTGTACAGCTAAATAAATGAAAAAGCCTAAAGTAACACGCCCACATGTGCTAAAAATAGCATGCCTTCCTGCCTACCTTAATGTTTGATAGCTCTGGCTGGCGGGCTGTTCAATTCGCGAGCATTGAGGACTGCGAGGGTGTGTTCGATGGCAGGACGTCTTGCCTCCACTCTGATGGTGAGCTGCGGATCCAATGCATGTGCCGAGTCAGTCCAGTGAGGCTCTTGAGGTGTCTAGGAAAGGAGGGGCGATTCAGTGGGTTCCATTGGCTGACGTCTCTAGCCTTGGCCCTGTCGTTGCTTTCAAAATGTCTTCTTTTCTAAAAACATAGCAACAGTGCTTGTGAATCCAAGGACCTGCGACAGGTTTGGCACCTTGGTGTATCAGGTTGGCCGCTGCATGGAGACGGTCAATCCCAGTGGCTTGTGCCAATCTCTCTCCCCACAAGTATTGCCTCTGTAAATCGACCAAGGTGGCTCTTCGAAGCCCCGGAATATGTTTTCCAAAGCGATAAAGCCGATGTTCATCCAAGGCCAGTAGACCTGCTTGGACAAAGTAGTAAATGGTGCAGTCGTCGATATGCAGAAATCGGGCTGCATCCGGGATGCTCATGAGTTCTTGTTCGGCGTGTAGATGGTCGAACCAGGCACGAAATTCGAGGCGATGGAGTAGTAATGCTCGGATTCCAAATTGATCAGGATCTCTGCCTGCAGCCTTCAACTCCCCGCGGGTCAGAGCAGTGATCAGATGTAGGAAATTTTCGTCGCCGCGCAGCCACTGCTTCCCAATTCGCCATACGCTGATCAGGTCCGTGCTCTCGGCATATTGATGGCATTCATCATGGCTGAGCAGAGCCAGGAACGTGTTGATGTCCTTACCGTAAAGGGTGAGGTGTTTCGACAGATGCCCTCTGCCTGGGTACGCAGGGCGCAGCAGCCCTTCCTTAACCAATAACCGTATGCGGGGAGGGCTGATTCTTAAGATTTTGGCTGCTTTTCTGAGAGGGATCTCTTCTCCTTTGTACTGCTTGAGGGCAAGGACACTTGTACGGTCGACAACTAGTTGCTTGCGGCCATGTGAGCTGGTTGTCCCTGTGGCTTGGAGCTCTCCTTCGGCGATGAGCCGTTTGAGGTAGCGAATATCGACTCCGAGAATCTTTGCGGCCTCTGCTCCCGATATCATAGGGTGCTCGTGTTTGAGCCCTTCGGCGTAGAGGAAAGCCTCCCCCCAGCGCTCGTGGACATAGCGTTCAAATTCGATCTGTAAAAAGTGTAGTTCAGGGTGTTTCAACAGTTGGAATAGGGCTTGATGGATCACCCCTAGATGGACGCGCAAAGATGCGGTGCAGCCCTGGACGGGTTTGCTAAAGCGATCAATGAATGCATGGAAGTGATGGGGCCAGTCCTCCAGGATTGACATTGACATGGTTACTAGTGGTAGGACGACCGAGATGCTTCCATGCTGTGTGATCTTCTGGGGTTTGATGGCACGAGGGTGATATAGATAGGCGCCGAAAAACCAGAGCAGCGAGCAAAGCTGGCCCAGATGGATTGCTGCCAACAGGCTGTGGTCACGAAGGGTCGTCGATTCCGATTGAGAGTCTGCAGTACTGGCGGTTTGGTTGAGTGCTCGGCGTAAATGATGGGAGCTTTGCAGAGCGGGGGGAGTTGCCGAAGATGTTTGGATGCAACGGAGATCCTGCCCACATTGGCAGTGCGTCAGGTCGCCGGCAGTCCATGGAACATGCTTTCGGCAGCTAGGGCATATGTCAATCAGCAATGCATTATGCGTTTCACAGGCAGTAGCAAGAGCCAGCGCCCAGTAAGCTCGCCAAAACGGCTGCTCACAGAGGCATTGGGGGCACCAACGGCGATGGGACTTAATCCAGAAGGTGACAGTGAGCCCTTGCTCCCAGGCTTCTTGATGTTCGAGCCAAGCAGGGGCGGGGCCGCGCAGATGGGAGAGGGCCTGTGCGGTGTGGCCGGTGATGATTGTGAGATTAGGCATTTGTTGCTGGGAGGCAGCGTAGCGATGAAGTCCACGGAGTCCTCGTAAGCCGTTCACCTGAGACAGGCGTAAGCAATACCCATAGACGCTTTCTTCTGGAAGAGCGGTTGGATGTAGTAGCAACCGGTGAGGCATGTTTTCTCCTACGATTCGCGTAGGTTTCGAGCCAGTCATTACCTGGCAGGGATAACCCGTGTGATCGAGTGCCAACGATTGATGGGAATAGAGGGCCCATCCTTGATGGCAGGCCCTCTATGGGTTCCTGTTAAGTCGCCGTAGTAAAGATACCTTTGCGCGTAAACCTAGTCGGCTCGAAGGGTTCGCCTGCCTGGTTTAAACGCCGGAAGGTAAATGCAGGGTTAAACGGATTCATCTCACCACGGCCCTCGTTCCAGACATAACGGATGAAGGACTGCTCGAGCATGTCATCGCTAAGCTCCGTGGCACCTGAGCGAATCATGAGCTCTAAGGCTCCAATAATGACTTTGGATGCATATCCCAGGCGCCCATTGCTGGCATAGTGCATCCGTCGCACACGTTCCCACTCTGCGAGTCCCCATATCGTACGGCCTTGGTTGATTTGCGTATCCCAGGCGTGAAGTACGTCGCGGAACAGCATCTTGTCTTCGGTTTTCGAAAAATCGATTGGGGGCAAGGTGACCCGTGCAGCAAACCGCCGGCGGAGCTGCTCATTCGATCGCAAAATCAGTTCGCACTCGGGCAGCCCAGACAGAACGGTCGGGATCGACATTGCGTCGATCAGGATTTTTAGCCACTCGGTAACCTCCTCAAAGGTACGGCGACCCGAATCGACAAAGTGATGAAACTCATCCAGAAACAACATTTCGGTCCGACAGCCGCGGATAAGCTGAATCACCTGATTTGTCTTTTCTTGGGCACTGCTCCGCATTTGCTGGCTTGCCCCCAGAGCAATGAGGATCGCTTCGGCTAGGCCCTTTACCGTCGGATTGGCTGGTACCCGCACATACACGGTTGGAAGATACTGTCCCTCCATGGTCGGTCTGTTGGGGTGTTGACTGGCAAAGGTCTTTAGCACAGAGGTTTTGCCTGTCCCCGAGTCTCCGACTAATAGCAGATTCCTGGGGGCAGATCCCGCAAGCCATAGGGTGTGAAAATCGGTCAATCGCTCGAGAGCAGCGGCAAACTCAGCATGCATGACCTGGATGTTTTCAGCCCTGCGCAGGTCGGCGATGGTGTAGGGGCGATTATTCATGACTGTCCTCCCTATCCAAGGTAATTACTGCAAGTTCTGCTGGCGGGATATCGGGCATGAAGGGGGCATCCCAATTCGTTTCAGGCAGGGTGTAGGGGCGAGGGTGAAGTGTTTTCAGGCTCGAGTTAGATCCCTTCGCCTTGGCACCTTTCTTGCGATCGTTTAGTTTGTTGCTGCGAAGCAGGTTGCCGACGATGTCCTGCATGTGTTGTTTGGCCTTCGCCAGCGCTAGCGGGTCGGTTACCCGCAGACCCTCGCGGCGAATAGCCTTCTGTATCAATTGGTGCTGATACAAACGCAAGCCATTGGCGTACTCGGGTGTGAGGCAGGGGACCGGGATAGGTTCTTTGGTGAGAGGATGAAGAACGTTCACCAGGCCCAGATCCTCTGGGTCAAATCGCACTTGGATCTTGAGGCGATGACCCAATTGCTTGCGTAGAACGAGCATGTCCTCATTGTTATATCGGAGGCCGTGAAGCTCGATGCCTGCGTGGCCAAGAACCCGATTTGCTTGCTGAGAAAGCGCCAGAGTCAGCCGCTCAGTCGCAATCTTTCTTGGGGTGCAGAGTTCTTCACCCTTTTTCCAGGCCGCATAAGGCGTCTGCTTGATTCCTCGGTGATAAGTCTGCGCGTAGACGTCAATGATCCATACATGTAGGGCGTGAACCAGCTCGGGCATGGTCACCACGCCCTCTTTGAGCGGGTCGTAGCCATAACGGTCGAACCAATTTGCGAAGCTGGTGCCTGGCATCAGGTGGGCGAATTGCTCTGCCAGCGATCTCAAAGAACGCTCAACTATTGGCTTAAACCAAGGCGTGCGTGGTGGGCAGAACTGGTAGTCGATCTTTAATTCAAATGTGGCTCTACGCAGGTCTTTTGAATGAAATTCAAGGCCGTTGTCGACCACCACCAGTTTTGGTATTCCATAGCATGGCCAGTCATGGTTGATATCTGGATAATGCTCCCGCGCATACCTTTTGTTTTCGAATCCATGTTTCATGCATCGAAACACGGCATCAATGCTTGGTGGTGCGAAAGAGATGTAAAAGCCCAGAATCATTCGGCTATAGCAGTCGATCATCCAGGTCACATAGGGCCTCCCTAGGGCCAGGAAGGTCTCCTCATCAATCACGAATAAATTCAGAGGAGTGTGATCGATCTCGACTCGCTCGAGCAGATAGGTGGCCAGCGGACTAATGCTGCTATGTCGGTATTTTTTCCGGGCGTATTCCCGACCGTAACGAGCCAAATCAACATCGTATTTTGGTAGGGATCGGATGTACCGTTTAATGGTTGCGTAGGAGGGTAGGGTTAGCTGGCGATTGCTGGACCTTGTCGTATTTTCTTGTGCCACTCGGATTCGCAATGCCTCCATCACCGAGGTCATCGGGCGCCTCTGTAGCGTGAGGTAAAGCCGGCTGATAACATCATCCAGCAACGCCAATATCTCATCACTCATGCGATGCCCATGACCGCCTCGCGCATCGAATCGTGGAATCAATACTCGCAGATCATCTGGGTTTTTAACGAGGGCCCTATGCCAGCGATAAAGCGAACTGGCAGAAGGCGGGCGTGAGTCTCCGATGGTTTGAGCCACTCGCTGGATAATCACCTCCAGTCTTGATGTGGTGTAACTGACAGATGCCTGGGCGCAGAGCGCGTCGACGTAGGCTCGGCGTCGCATTGCCTCTTCCTGTGTGCTAACAGGGTAGGAGTCGAACGGGCGACTAGAACTAACAGCGATTGTTTGCTGTAGCGCTTCAGTTGGGGAGCCCTGAGGCTCCCTGAGAAAATTCGGGAGCCTCATAATTAGACCCTCCTCATCAGAGAGTTATCAGTGAGTTCGGCTGAGCGAAAATCTGTTGTTATATGGCCCTGGGCGATGGTTGCCATCACTGTAGCGCGGCACCCAATTAAATCAACCAACAGGCCGAGCCGGATGCTGCCATGGCGTAAGTGTCCCAAAATTTGACTCAATGCGACGGCAGGAACGTCCAAGTGATTGTGGCGTTCTACAAGAGACATGTTCCGTTGAAGGATTGGGGAGCAAAGAGACTCCTCCGTGAGGACAGCAAAAATTACTCCAGCGGCCTCAAGGACTTCCTGAATCGCCTCGAAACGACGGCGGTTGAAATCATAATTGGCCGCCTTTAGGCTCTTGATCTCAACTACGGAGCGTCGATCGTCGCGTAGATGCAACAGGTAATCTGGAGTATAGCGGTAGACTTTTCCGTCCAGGATGTATTCCATGGTGAACGGCTCGCTGACGATAAAGACTACCTCTGGCGCCAGTTCGAACAGTCTGAGTGCCTGTCTGGCTAAACCAGATTCGAATGGGATGGCGCCTCCAACTCCCTTGTTTGATGGGTTTAGTCCACGAAACGAGCTCCCATGCGAGTGGTATGCGTCACGCACGGAACTGCGTGAGTTAAGTTGCTCGAGGACTTTCGCGACCAGTAGTTGAAAGAGGGTTGGTTTGTTCATCTTGACTCCCGCTCGGTCGTTTTTAGGGCGCATGTACCCCTCTCGCGACCGAGAAAATTGAAAAAGGGCATGGGGATGGCTTGACCGGCGGGAGCCCGCGAACGATACTGACTATGTCAACAGTTGTATCGTGTGGTCTCCCCACGCTGCCGGCAGGGCATCCCCCCAGGATGCCCTGTTTGCTATCTGGCGTTCGCAATAGTGCGATCTTGCTTTGCGGTGCTTACGTCATGACGATCCTTTCTTTTCTATTCCTCTGTTTCATATTGATTTTCCTCATTTATCAGATTAGTTCTAAAGGTTGTCCCTTTCTATGCGGGTAGGGCCGCGCGCGCCCAAATTCCGATTATTGTCGGCAGTGAAAAATCTCCTTTGGGGTGATAAGTACATGATCTATTTGGCTGTTTGTAAAAATTCTGATGGCTGCTTTATGTTTCTCCTTTCGCTGACGAAAAATCGATACTGGATTCTAGGCGAGAGTCCAAATAAAGTTTCTCTGTGAATCAGGGGTTTTTTGGGCTAATTCCGAGGTTTTGAGTTGCCGTACGTGGGGAAAAGAGGAGGGGGCTTGAAGCTTTAAAGGGATGTGAGATGCTGATCAAAAGAAAAAGGGCCGCAACCGAAAGCGGTCGAGGCCCTGATTAGAAATTTATGAGCTAAATATTTAAAAAACAAAAAGCCCTTACCAAAATCAGGAGAGGTTTTCAGAATTCTGAAATCCCTTAAGATTTAGTAATGAAGAGACTTACTACGACAGCATTGAGGCTGTGTAAAAGTCAGGTTATGGCTTTAGTGCTCGACGTTGGTCTTGGGCTAAATAGCTAGCCTTAATTCAAAGTCCTTCAGTTGTTCTTGGTATGCACCACTATGGTGCGTTTTCATTAACTTTGACCAAAGCCTTCAGTTACTCTGACCGCCTACACGTCTGGAACGCGGAAGCGCTTATTCTTCCGGCACGTTCAAGGCATTGACGCTGTAGCCGGCGTCGACGTAGGTGATCTCGCCGGTGATGCCGGAAGCCAGGTCGGACAGCATGAAGGCGGCGGCGTTGCCCACTTCTTCCGTGGTCACGTTGCGGCGCAGGCAGGCCTGGCTGGAGGCCATGTTCAGCAGCTTGGAGAAGCCGGAGATGCCCGCGGCGGCCAGGGTCTTGATCGGACCGGCGGAGATGCCGTTGACGCGGATGCCTTCCTTGCCCAGGCTGGCGGCCATGAAGCGCACCGACGCTTCCAGGCTGGCCTTGGCCAGACCCATCACGTTGTAGTTCGGGATCGCGCGCACCGCGCCCAGGTAGGACAGCGTCAGCAGCGCGGCCTTGCGGCCCTGCATCATCGGCCGCGCGGCCTTGGCCAGCGCCGGGAAGCTGTAGGACGACACGTCGTGGGCGATCTGGAACGCTTCGCGGCTCAGAGAATCCAGGAAGTCGCCTTCCAGCGCTTCGCGCGGGGCGAAGCCGATCGAGTGCACCAGGCCGTCCAGGCCGTCCCATTGCTTGGCAAGGTCGGCGAACAGCTGGTTGATCTCGTCGTCGTTCTGCACGTCGCAGCGGTAAACCAGCTTGGAGCCGAAGTCGGCCGCCATTTCACGGACGCGGTCTTCCAGTTTGTCCACCACGTAGGTGAACGCCAGCTCGGCGCCTTCGCGATGACAGGCCTGGGCGATGCCATAGGCGATCGAGCGGTTGGAGATCATGCCGGTGATCAGGATTTTCTTGCCTTGCAGAAAGCCCATTTGGTGTCCTTCTCATGTAAACAGCCGGTCATTATACCGAATGCCGGCGATTTGCAGCAGCGTCGTCGAAGTCAGGCGCTCGTTTATGCGAGGATAACCCCTTGAACGAAGGGGGAAGGGAACTTTGTGCCGCAGGTTGCCGCCCGCTCCGCCGCTTGCTACCATCCCGAATTAAGCACACCCAATTTTGACGAGGAAGCCATGAGCGATCTGATCCTGCACGTAACCGACGATTCTTTTGAAAACGATGTCCTGAAGGCCGACAGCCCGGTGCTGGTCGACTACTGGGCCGAATGGTGCGGTCCGTGCAAGATGATCGCTCCGATCCTGGACGAAGTGGCCAAGGAATACGAAGGCAAGCTGAAAGTCGCCAAGCTGAACATCGACCAGAACGAGCAGACTCCGCCCAAATTCGGCATCCGCGGCATCCCGACTCTGATGCTGTTCAAGGACGGCCAAGTCGCCGCCACCAAGGTGGGAGCGCTGTCCAAGAGTCAGCTGACCGCCTTCATTGACAGTCAACTGTAAAGCGTCTATTCTCCACGCACAATCTTTCATGACGGGTGGCATAAACAAGCCGCCCGTTTCGTTTACGCTTCCACACCCCCGATAGGCGCTCCGCCTCATTACTACCGAGTCGACCTCACGACCGCTATGCACTTATCTGATCTCAAACATCTCCACGTATCCGAGCTCGTTGAAATGGCCATTTCCAACGAGATCGACGGCGCCAACCGGTTGCGCAAGCAGGATCTGATCTTTGCGCTTTTGAAGAACCAGGCCAAGAAGGGCGAGAGCATTTTCGGCGAGGGTACGCTGGAAGTGTTGCCGGATGGCTTCGGTTTCCTGCGCAGCCCGGATACCTCCTATCTGGCGGGCCCTGACGACATTTACGTCAGTCCCTCGCAGATCCGCCGCTTCAATCTGCATACCGGCGATTCGATCGAGGGCGAGATCCGCACGCCGAAGGATGGCGAGCGCTATTTCGCGCTGGTGAAAGTGGATAAGGTAAACGGCGAGGCGCCGGAGAATTCCAAGCACAAGATTCTGTTCGAGAATCTGACGCCGCTGTTCCCGACCGAGCAGTTCAAGCTGGAGCGCGACATCCGCGCCGAAGAAAACATCACCGGCCGCATCATCGACCTGATCGCGCCCATCGGCCGCGGCCAGCGCGCGCTGCTGGTGGCGCCGCCGAAGTCCGGCAAGACCGTGATGCTGCAGCACATCGCCCACGCCATCACCGCCAACCACCCCGACGCGGTGCTGATCGTGCTGCTGATCGACGAGCGTCCGGAAGAAGTGACGGAAATGCAACGCTCGGTGCGCGGCGAAGTGGTGTCGTCCACCTTCGACGAGCCGGCCACCCGCCACGTGCAGGTCGCCGAGATGGTGATCGAAAAAGCCAAGCGCCTGGTCGAGCACAAGAAGGACGTGGTCATCCTGCTGGACTCCGTCACCCGTCTGGCCCGCGCCTACAACACCGTGGTGCCGGCTTCCGGCAAGGTGCTGACCGGCGGCGTGGACGCCAACGCGCTGCAGCGTCCCAAGCGCTTCTTCGGCGCCGCGCGCAATGTGGAGGAGGGCGGCAGCCTGACCATCATCGCCACCGCGCTGATCGACACCGGCAGCCGCATGGACGATGTGATCTACGAGGAATTCAAGGGCACCGGCAACTGCGAAATCCATCTGGACCGCAAGATGGCCGAAAAGCGCATCTTCCCGGCGATGAACATCAACCGCTCCGGCACCCGCCGCGAAGAGCTGCTGATTCCGCAGGACCAGCTGCAGCGCATCTGGGTGCTGCGCAAGCTGCTGTACCCGATGGACGACCTGGAGGCGATGGAATTCCTGCAGGACAAGATCAAGGCCACCAAGTCGAACCAGGCTTTCTTCGACTCGATGCGCCGCTGAGCGATATCCGCCAGCCAAGATGCCAGACCAT
This sequence comes from Chromobacterium indicum, assembly GCF_039708975.1. Taxonomy (NCBI): domain Bacteria; kingdom Pseudomonadati; phylum Pseudomonadota; class Betaproteobacteria; order Neisseriales; family Chromobacteriaceae; genus Chromobacterium; species Chromobacterium indicum. The sequence goes on along the minus strand of NZ_JAYFSJ010000006.1, from coordinate 205,265 downwards.
GCCGGTCTGGCATTTTTTTTGGTACATTGGAGACATGTCCGCCGCAAGAGCGGGCGCCGGGAGACAAAAGGATAACGATATGTGGTCCATGGAGGCAGACGAGGCCGCCGCGATGATCGCCGGACGGCTGCAATCCTACGATTTCACCGGCAGGGTGGCCGATTTGCCCTATCGGGCGGCATCGCCCGGCTTGAAGGCTGCCGCGGTGTTGGTGCCGCTGGTGTGGCACGCGGACGGCGCCACGGTGCTGTTCACCCGCCGCACCGACCACCTGTCCAGCCATCCAGGCCAGGTCAGTTTTCCCGGCGGCAAGCTGGAGAGCGGCGACGCGTCGGCCCAGGCGGCCGCGCTGCGCGAGGCGCGCGAGGAGACCGGCCTGCCGGAATCGTCGGTGCGGGTGCTGGGAAGCTTGCCGGAATACGTGACGGTGACTGGTTATCTGGTCACGCCGGTGGTGGGGCTGCTGCATCCGCCGCTGGCGCTGGCGCCGGCGCCGGACGAGGTGGCGGAGGTGTTCGAAGTGCCGCTGCCGCTGCTGCTGGATCGGCAGGCGTACAGCCGCCACGACTATGTCCGCGATGGGGTGGCCGGCCAGTATCTGTCGCTGCAATGGGACCGGCACACCATCTGGGGCGCAACCGCGGCGATGATGTGGATGCTGGCGGACGCGCTGGGCGGCGCGTCTTTCTAACGCCGGATTCGCCGGCTCAAGCTTCTTCCTGATCCGACAGCACCACGTTGCGGCCCGACTGTTTGGCGTCGTACAGCAGCTTGTCGGCGCGCGACATCATCAGCGCCGGGTTGTCGCCTGGCCGCCAGTCGGTGACGCCGCCGCTGAAGGTGATGCGTTGTTCGACAAAGGGGAAGGTGGTGTGGGTCAGCGCGATCTGCAGCCGGCTCATCACTTTTTGCGCGTCGCGCAGCCGCGTGTAGGGGAAGATCACCATGAACTCTTCGCCGCCGATGCGCGCGTTGATGTCGGTGTTGCGGGTGGTGTCGCGCAGCGCGTTGGCGACGGCCACCAGCACGTCGTCGCCGGCCTGGTGGCCATATTGGTCGTTGAAGCGCTTGAAGTGGTCGATGTCGAACACCGCGATGGCCATGGTCTGGCCGTAGCGCTCGCAGCGGCTGATCTCGTCGCGCAGCACCATGTCGGCGTGGCGGCGGTTGTACAGGCGGGTCAGGGGGTCGGTGACCGCCATCTCGGCCAGTTGTTGATTGCTTTCGTGCAACTGCTGTTCCAGCAGCTTGCGGCCGGAGATGTCATACAACGCGATCAGCGCCGACGGCTGGCTGTCGTGCCCCAGCCGGCGCAGAGAGGCGATCGCCCACAGCCGGCTCTTGTCCTCCAGCTCCAGCTCCACCTCTTGCTGCAACGCGTCCTCTCCCTCGCGCAGCCATTGCTCCACCGGCTGCAGCTTCAAGGGCAGGTTCAATTCATTGTCGGCGGCCTGCTCGGGATCGCGCGGCGGCAGGCCCAGCATTTCCCGCGCCGGTGAGTTGGCGTGGCGGATGCGGATGGTCTGGGGGTTCACCAGCAGCAGCGCCAGCGGAGCGGTGTCCAGGATCAGCCTGGCCTGCTCCTCGCTGGCGCGTATGCGCTCGTTGCCTTGCAGCAGCAGCTGGTGCTGGCGCAGATTGGACAGATGCTTGCGCAGCGCCAGCAGGGTCAGCGCGGAGAGGAACAGCCAGCCCGGGATCGCCAGCCAGGCCTTGTCCCAGACGTAGCGCGTGAAGTCGCGCCGCGACAGGCCCACCGCCACCTGGAACGGGTAGTTGCCGGTCTGGCGCATGCTGTACAGCCGTTCGCGGCCGTCGAAGCTGGATGGCGCGTCGAACAGCATCTGCCCGGGGTCGTGGGACAGGATTTCGCGTGGCTGCAGCGGCCGGTAGCTTTGCGGATCGTTGCCGCTGGTTTGAGGCCAGCGCGTCACCGTCAGCTGGCGCTGGTCCAGCACCAGGATCTCGCCGTGCTCCCCAACCGTCAGCCGGCTGACCTCGTCCTGGATGAAGTTGTGCTTGATCAGGCCGGTGGCCATGCCGATCAGGTTGCCTTCGCCGTCGTACAGCTTGTTGGCCAGCACGATGCCGCCGTCGGTGGGGCTGTGTATCACCGTGGTGTAGTTGCTTTCCTTGGGGTCGATCCGGTGCAGCCAGCGGCAGAATTCGTTGTGGTGCGGGGGGGATGCGCTGTCGCGCTTGCTGCTGAACACCGTCTGGCAGGCGGTGTCCACGATTTCGACGCGGCTGAGGTAGGGCGCCAGCTGCAGCAGCTGCAGCAGTTTCTGTGTCAGGTTCTGGCGCGTGCCGGGCTCCAACGTGCCGCTGCGCAGCAGGCGCTGGATTTCGGGAATCTGGTTGCTGCTCTGCAGGATCAGGCCGGCCTCGTGTATGCCGGAGCTCAGTCTTTCCGCCAGCAGCTGGCTGAGGCCGCTCGCTTGCCGGCCGGCCTCGGTTTCCAGCTGGCGGTAGCTGGTGGACAGGTCCACCGCCAGCAACGCGAGGGTCACCAGCAACAATAGCGCGGCCCCCCATTTGGCGTGGCGGGCGGAGCGGGAGCCGAATCTGGGCGGAGTCATGTCCATGAACGGTGAGGGCTATGCTTTGCTTATAGTAGGCATGTCCCCAGTATGACAGCTCTGCCCATGGCTGCGTAGCGCGTTACAGGGTGAAGCGCATGGACAGATCCAGCGCGCGCACGTCCTTGGTCAGCTTGCCCACGGAGATGCGGTCGACGCCGGTGGCGGCGATGGCGCGCACGCTGTCGAGGTCGATGCCGCCCGAGGCCTCAAGCTCGGCGCGGCCGGCGCTGATCTCCACCGCGCGGCGCATGTCGTCCAGCGACATATTGTCCAGCAGCACCAGTTTGGCGCCGTGGTTCAGCGCTTCCTCCAGTTGCGGCAGCGACTCCACTTCGATCTGCAGCGTGACGCCCGGCGGCAGGCCGGTCTGCGCCTTGGCCATCGCCTGGGCGACGCCGCCGGCGGCCATGATGTGGTTTTCCTTGATCAGGATGCCGTCGAACAGGCCGATGCGCTGATTGGCGCCGCCGCCTACGGTGACTGCGTACTTTTGCGCCAGGCGCAGGCCGGGCACGGTCTTGCGGGTATCCAGGATGCGGGCGCGATGGCCGGCCGCCGCGTCGACGTAGCGGCGGGTCTCGCTGGCGACGCCGGACAGCAGCTGCAGGAAATTGAGCGCGCTGCGCTCGGCGGTGAGCAGCGCGCGGGCCGGGCCGCTGATCCGGCAAAGCTCGCGGCCCGCTTCCACGCGTTCGCCTTCGGCCGCCAGCCATTCCACCGCGCAGCCCGCGTCCACCTGGCGGAAGCACTCGTCGAACCAGGCCTGGCCGCAGATCACCGCGTCTTCGCGGGCGATCACGCGGGCGGCGCCGGTTTTGTCTGCGGCTATCAGCCGGGCGGTCCAGTCGCAGGAACCGATGTCTTCGGCCAGGGCCAGGGATACGTGTTGGGCGATCAGGTGGTGGGCGGGCAGGGGCATGAAGGTCTCCATCCAAAAGCGTATTGTAACGGCAGGAGCCGGAGTTGGCGCGTCCGCTGGCGGCGAAAGTCCCGGAGGGCGCGCGGGCATCTGTTATGCTGAAGCCCGGTTTCTTTTGATTTGAACGTCATGGATTTGTCCGCATTGCTGTTTGCCGGCTGGGCGCCGTGGCTGGCCGGCGCGCTCGCGGCCGGGGCGCTGGCTTTCGCCGCGTTCCGGGTGCGATGGCGCATGTTGGATCCGGCCGCGCTGAATGCCTGGATGGGGGCCTGCGTGCTGGATCTGGCGCTATGGCTGCTGCGCGGCGGCCTGCAGCCGGGTTTGTCCTTCCATTTGCTGGGAGCGGCCTTGTTCACCTTGCTGATGGGGCCGTGGCTGGCGATGCTGGCATTGGCGGTGGTGCAGCTGGCCTTGGCCGCGGCCGGCCACGCCGACTGGCGGGCGCTGGGGCTCAATTGGCTATTGACGGCTCTGCCCGCGGTGGCGGTGACATCCGGCATGCTGGAGCTGGCGCGGCGGCGCTTGCCCGCGCATTTTTTCATCTACGTCTTCGTCAACGGCTTCCTGGCTGGCGGAGCCAGCCTGCTGGCGGCGGCCTTGTGCGGCGTGCTGGCGCTGGGCCTGGCCGGCGCCTATCCCTGGGACGCGCTGTTGGAGGAAGCATTGCCTTATTACTTCTTGCTGTCGTGGTCGGAAGCCTTCACCACCGGCTTGCTGCTCGCGGTGCTGGTGGTGTACAAGCCGCGCTGGGTGGCGACCTTTGACGACGGGCGCTATCTTGGAGGCAAGCCGGGCCCCGGCTGAGCGCTGTCAAGACAAGGAGAAGTCGATGCCGTTCGTACTATGGAGTCTGTTGTTGGCCGCGGTGCTGCCGCTGATCTGGGCTGGCGTGGCCAAGGCCGGGGTGCGTTACGACAACCATCGTCCGCGGGAGTGGGCGGCGCAGCTGGCGGGTTACCGCCAGCGCGCCAACTGGGCGCAGCAGAACGCCTGGGAGGCGCTGCCCACCTATCTGGCGGCCGTAACGGCCGCCTGGCTGATGAAGGTGCCGGTGGCTGAGATGAACGCCGCCGCCGCCGTGTTCGCGCTGGCGCGCGTCGCGCATGGCCTGCTGTACGTGGCGGACAAGGCGGCGCTGCGCTCGCTGGCCTGGCTGATCGGCCTGCTGGCCGTGCTTTACCTGTTTCTGCGCGCCGGCGGCGTCATCGCCTTATAGCCAGCCCTGCGCCTGCAGCGCGGCGCGGACCTGGGGCAGGCCCGCGGTGTGGAAGGCTTGCCAGCCCTGAGCGCGCGCGGCTTCCACGCATTCGATGTTGTCGTCGAAGAAGGCGATGGCTTCCGGTGCGACGCCCAGGGTTTGCTGGACGTGCTGGTAAACGGCGGCATCCGGCTTGCGCAGATGCAGCAGGTGGGAGGCGAAGGTGTGCCGGAAGTGCGGCAGCAAGCCGAATTCGCGGTCTATCTTGTCCCAGTGCAGCGCGTTGTTGTTGCTGAGCGCAGCCAGCGGGAAGCGGGTGGACAGGTCGGCCAGCAGTTCGCGGGCGCCGGGGTAGGCGCCGGCCAGCCAGTCTGACAGCTGCCGCAGCATCGCATCGGCGTCCACGCCCAGCTGCAGGGTGTCGGTCATCGCGGCGGCAAACTCCCGCGGCTCGCATTCGCCCAGATCCAGCTTGGCCACCCAGGGGCTGTTGATCCAGAACAGGCGCGCCTGTTCGCGCTCCAGTTTGCCGCCGGACAGCCGCACCAGCGGATCGATGCCGTTCCAGTCCACCAAGACGCCGCCCAGATCGAATACCAATACTTCCGCTTGCTTGCTCATTTGCTCTCCAAGGATATTGCGTTGTCGGGACGGCCGCGGGGCTTACAGAATCAGCGGCTCAGGCTCCAGCTCCACGCCGAATCTTTCTTTGACCGCATCCTGCACTTTGCGCGCCAGCGCGCGCATTTGAGCGCCGCTGGCCGCGCCGTGGTTGACCAGCACCAGCGCTTGTCTGTTGTGCACGCCGGCGTCGCCGTCGCGGTAGCCCTTCAGGCCGCATTGGTCGATCAGCCAGCCGGCGGCCAGTTTGACGCGGCCGTCGGCGGCGGGGTAGTGCGGCAACTGCGGATGGCGCTCCAGCAGCGCGGCGGCTAGTCCGGCGGCGATCACCGGATTCTTGAAGAAGCTGCCGGCGTTGCCCAGCACGGCGGGATCGGGCAGCTTGCTTTGGCGGATGGCGACCACGGCGCGGCTGACGTCCAGCGGCGTGGGTTGCTCCACGCCGTCGGCCTGCAGCTGTTTCTGGATATCGCCATAGCCGGTGCGCAGTTCGGCGCGGCGGGGCAGCCGGAAACGGACCGCCGTCACCAGCAGCCGGCCGGCGGCCTCATGCTTGAACACGCTGTCGCGGTAGCCGAAGCGGCACTCGGCGTTCGACAGCGTCAGCGCCTCGCCGTTCCGGTCCAGCTGCGCGCAGACCACTTCCAGCAGGCGGTCCTTCACTTCGACGCCGTAGGCGCCGATGTTCTGCACCGGGCTCGCGCCGACGGTACCCGGTATCAGGCTGAGATTTTCCAGGCCGAACCAGCCTTGGGCCAGCGCGTGCTGGACGAAGCCATGCCAGTTCTCGCCGGCCGCGGCCTCGACGATCACGTCATCGCCGTCCTCGCCCAGCAGACGGATACCGGCCAGCGCCACCTTGATGACCAGGCCGGGATAGTCGCGGGTGAGGAGCAGATTGCTGCCGCCGCCCAGCCACAGCACCGGGCCTTGTCGGTACAGCGGATGCGCGAGCAGGGCCGGCAGGTCGCTCGCATCGTCCAACTGGCAGAAATGCGCGGCGCGGACGGCCATGCCGAAGGTGTTGTGGGGGCGCAGGTCGACATCCGCGCGAAACTGCAGGGTCATAACAGGATTCCTTGGTCGCGGTGCAGCCGCTTGCGGCTGGCGCGGGCCAGATAATAGGTCAGAAGCAGGCCGGCCACGGTCAGGCTGATCACCAGCGCGGTCCAGAAGCCATAGATGCCCATCTGCGGCACGATCCAGTCGGTCAGCCCCAGCAGCATGCCCAGGCCCAGGCCCACCATCCAGAACGAGGTGATGTGGATCAGCATCGGCACCGCGGTCAGCTTGTAGCCGCGCAGCGCGCCGGAGGCGATGGTCTGGGCGGCGTCGGTCAGTTGATAGACGGCGGCGAACAGCAGCAGCGAGGTGCCCATCGCGATCACTCTGGGATCGGTACTGTACATCCACATGATGGGTTCGCGCAGCAGCAGCACCAGCAGCATCGCGCCGCCGGCCATCGCCAGCCCCATCAGCATGCCGACGCCGGAGATGAAGCGGGCGGCCTTGTAGTCGCCGGCGCCGGCGTGATGGCCGACCCGCACCGACAGCGCGGTGGCCACGCTTTGCGGCAGCATGTAGATCAGGCTGGAGAAGTTCAGCACCGACTGGTGGGTGGCCACGACCACGGTGCCCAGCTCGGCGATCAGCAGCGCGATGAAGGAGAACAGGCTCACTTCGACGAAGAAGGACAGGCCGATGGGCACGCCCAGCCTCAAGAAGGCAAGGAAGCGGCGCCAGTCCGGCGCGGCCAGTCCGGCCAGGATGCGGTTGTCGCGGAAATTGCGATGCCAGCTGACATAGGCGAGCAGCGCCAGGCAGTTGAACCAGAACGCGATGCCGGTGGCCCAGCCGCAGCCGGCGCCGCCCATCTTGGGCATGCCGAACAGGCCGTGGATCAGGATGTAGTTGAGTGGGACGTTCAGAGCCAGCGCCAAGAGGCTGACCACCATGATGGCCTTGGGGTGGCCCAGGCTGGAGGCGTAGGCGTGCAGCGCGCGGTGGATCATCGCCGCCGGCATGCCGATGGCCGCGCCGGTGATGAACAGCATCACCTTGTCGGTGACCTCGGGCGGCAGGTGCAGCCAGTGGCGCAGCGGCGCTTCCAGCGCCAGCATCAGGCCGCCGCCTAGGATGCCGAGGATGAGGCCGAACCACAAACCCTGGGCCGCGTCGTGGCCGAAGGCGCGCTGGTCGCGGGAGCCCAGGTGGTGGGACAGGATGGGATTGAGCGCGGCGACCACGCCCATCAGCGTCACGTAGGCGGTGATGAACACGCTGGCGCCCAGCGACACGGCGGCCAGGTCGTCGGTGCCGACGCGGCCGGCCATCACGGTGTCGACGAAGCTGGTGGCCACCTGGGCGATCTGGGCCACCATCATCGGCAGCGCGAGGCCGGCGATCTGGCGCGCTTCGGCCAGGATTTCGGCGCGCGAGGCGCGGTTGAGTTCGAACAGCATGCGGTCCTGCGGATTTGGGGCAGAAACTGCCGATTATAGCCGCCCCGCCCGCATACTGTCTGCATAAGGACGGCCAAGCCCCGTGGACATGCGCCACGTTGCGCTACGGAGTATAGACCCAGGCGCTTGGCAGGACGCGCTTAGAACCGTACCGGCGGATCGCGCCGCAGATCGCAGCTGATGATCAGCTCGCCGCCGAAGCGGGTGTTGATCGCCAGCGCGTCGGCCAGGCTGATGTCGCGGACGGTCAGTTGCCGTTCGCAGCGGTCTATCTCATAGCCCTGGTCGCGGGCGAAGGCGGCGAGGTCGTGCAGGGCGCTGTCGTCGCCAGACGGCAGCGGTGTGGCGCTCAGGCTGCCACAGAGGGGGCGAGGTCTTCCCACGGCATCAAAAATCGCAAAAGAGAAATCGGTATAGCTGTCTTGCAGGCAGTCGTACATTTTTGGCTCTCCCAGGTTCGGTCGCGCTGCGCGTGCCGGGCCTGGATGGCCGGCGACGCTTTAGCAGGATTTTTCGGCGCCCTGCAAGTTGTCATTAACTCGGCGCCTGAACCGATCCGAAACCGCCTGCGGGAGAGCATGCCCCGGCCAGCCATGAAAAAACCCGCTGGCCATTAAGCGCAAGCGGGTTGATCCGAATACGCTTTAGCTGGCATTTATCAAGCGCCCGCAAGCTGTGTCAAATCGGCGCATGAGCATTAGATTATGCCGATGGCAGCGGGCTGTCAACACCGCTTTTCCGCTAGCCCCGCTCCGGCAGCGCGCGGACGGTCGGCGGGATTTCATCGGGTATCGGCAGGCTGGAAGGCTCTTCCCTAGGCCCCTTCAGCCGCGTGGACAGCGCCAGGCCGCCCAGGCTGCCGCCCAGCGCCACGTAGAGGATTGCGGGCAGGCCGAAGCGGGTGGCGACGAGGCCGGCCAGCGCCGGCGCCGCGCCGCCGCCCAACACCTCGCCCAGTCCCACCACGATGCCGGTGGCGGCCGGCAGCAGCGCGGCGGGCACCGACTCCCCGGTCAGCGGGCCCACGGTCAGGCAGGTGAGGCTGCAGTTGAAGAAGGAAATGCCGAACAGCAGGATGAACAGCAGCCAGGGCTGGGCCGGCGCCATCTTGAGCAGCAGCACCAGCGCCGCGCTGGCGGCGAACGACAGCATCACCGCTGGTTTGCGGCCGTAGAGGTCGGACAGGCCCGGCACGATCAACTGGCCGATGAAGCCGCCGATGCCGATGGCGGAAATCACCGACGCCATTTCCATCGTCGACAGCCGCAGGTGGTCGGTCAGATAGTTGGGCAGCATCGCGCACAGCACGAACTGGCAGGCCAGGATGCAGAACATCAGCAGCACGTTCAGGCGGATATTGCCCAGCCGCAGCAACTGCCGCCATGGCAGGGGAGCGCCGGCGGGTTGGCCGGACGCGGGGGGCAGGTGGCCAAGCTCCGGCCGGTAATGGCGGTGGATCAGCCAGGCCAGCAGGAAGCCGGGCAGCGCCACCACGGCGAACACGCCGCGCCAGGAGCGCAGCGTTTCCAGCAGCCAGACGGCGATCAGCGGCCCCAGCGCCAGCCCCAGCACCGGAAACAACGCTTGCTGCACGCCCAGATTGAAGCCGCGCCGGTCCGGGTGGGACACCTCGGTGGCGACGGTGATGCCGGCGGGCGTGAACAAGCCCTCGCACACGCCCATCAGCGCGCGCAGCGCCAGCAGACCGAATAGGCCGCCCGCCAGCGCGGATAGGCCGGACAGCGCCGAAACCAGCAGCAGCGAGCCGACCAGCACCGCCTTGCGTCCCAGGCGGTCCACCATGCCGCCCACGGTCAGCGCGGCTAGGCCCCAGGCCATGGCCAGCGCGGCGGACAGGTTGCCCAGGTCCTGATAGTTCATCTGCAGATCCCGCATGATGACCGGGAACAAGGGCAGGATGATGAAGCGGTCCAGCCCCACCAGGCCGAAGCCCAGCGACAGCAGCGCCACCATGATGGTTTCGTGTCGCCCGGCGCCGGGGCCGGGCAGCGTTTGCTTGTTCATCGCGTTTTCCTGAGGCGTCGCCGACGGGCGAGCCTGCCCGCGGCCGCCCGCATGAATCGGGAGCCGATGGCCGGCGGCTGGCCGCGGCGGGAGTGGCGAAAGGGAAGGAGACGACGGGAGAGGGCAGGCGCGCCGTTCTGGCGCGCCTGTCAGGCGGATGGCCTCAGGCCGCCCACTGGCCCACCGCCATTTCGGCGGTGAAGCCCGGGCCGAAGGCGGCCAGCATGCCGATCGAGCCCTCTTCGGTGTTGGCGGCGAAGCGGCGGCTCAGCACGTCGAACACCACCACGCTGGCGATGTTGCCGGCTTCGGAAAGGCTGTTGCGGGAGTGGGCCACCTTCTCGGCCGGCAGCTCCAGCTTGTTGACCAGTTCGTCCAGAATCTTGCGGCCGCCGGTGTGGAACACGAAGAAGTCGTTGTACGAGCACTGCTGGTTGTATACCTGCTGGTTCAGCTCCTCCATCACCGGCGCCACGTCCTTGATCGAGTTCATCACCGCCTTGTCCAGCGTGAAGTGGAAGCCGGTGTCCTTGACGTCGTAGCGGATGAAGTGCTCGCTCTTGGGCAGGAAGAAGGAGCGGGTGCCCTTGATGTGGAAGCCGGCGGCGTCGTCGTCGGCGCGCACCACGCATGCCGACACCGCGTCGCCGAACAGCGCGGACGAGATGAAGGCGTGCAGCTTGGTGTCGTCCGGCTGGTAGCACAGCGACGAAAATTCCAGCGACACGATCAGCACGTGGTTGCGGCCGCCCAGGCTGGCGAAGTCGTGGGCGCGGTTGATGGCGGCGGCGCCGGCCACGCAGCCGAGCTGGGCGATAGGCAGCTGGATCGTCGATTGCGCCATGTTCAGGTCGTTGATCAGGTGGGCGGTCAGCGACGGCATCATGAAGCCGGTGCACGAGGTGACGATCACCATGCGGATGTCCTGCGGCGTCAGGCCGGCGCTTTCCAGCGCCTGCAGCGCGGCCTTGGACGACATCGCCCGCGCCTCGCGTTCGTAGACGATGCTGCGGTGGGTGAAGCCGGTGTGCACCGACAATTCGTCGATCGGCAGCACCAGGTGGCGGGTGTTCACCTCGGTGTTCTGGATCATCCTGCGCGCCAGCGGCAGGCGCGGATGATCGCCGTGCAGTTCTTCCAGGTGCTCGATCATCTGGGCCTGGGTGATCTTGTATTGCGGGAACAGCACGGACGGTTGGCAGAGCGTGGACATGGTTCAGACCTTTATATCAGTGAGTGGCTAAGATTCGGGGGCGTCGTTTTCATCCAGCGCGCTGGGCGGGGCGACGGGTCCCGCCCGGCCGCGATCAATCTTCCAGCACGAATTTGTAGGCGTATTGCCAGGCCAGGTTGCTCTCGCGCACATGCTTGCGCAGCACCATGCGCACGCGGGCGCCGATCTTCAGCCGGGACGGGTCGAGCACGTCCACGACTTCGGACGCGAGGCCGATGCCGTCGTCCAGCTTCAGCATCGCCATGTGGCGCGGCACGGTCTCGCCGTAGCCCATGCCGGCGAGAATGGGATTGGCGGCTTCCGACAGCGCGACGATGACGCCGGCGCGGGCGCAGCGGTAGGTTTCCACGCTCTGCGAGTTGCAGGCGCCGCACACGCTGCGGCGCGGAAAGAAGATTTCGCCGCACGCCTTGCAGCGCGTGCCTTCCAGGCGGTACTTGCCGCCATGCTCGCGCCATTCGCGCAGCATGCTGGCGGTGGTCATGCGGTGGATGTGTTCCGGATACAGGGACATGCTGACGCTCCTTATTCGTTGCCCAGTACGATGACCGAGTTGTGGGCGGCGTAGCCGCCGAGGTTCTGCGATACCGCGATGCGCGCGTTCTTCACCTGGTTGTCGGACTCGCCGCGCAGCTGGCGGAACAGCTCGGTGATGTGCAGGATGCCGTCGCAGCCGGAGGCGTGGCCGCGGCCGATGTTGCCGCCGTCGGTGTTCAAGGGCACTTCGCCGTCGATGGCGATGCCGCCTTCCAGTACGAAATGGCCGGCCTGGCCGGGCTTGCAGATGCCCATCGATTCCATCTGGATCAGGCCGGCGCCCAAGAGGTCGTAGACCTGGGCCACGTCGATGTCCTTGGCGCTGATGCCGGCTTTCTTGTAGGCGATCTCGGCGCAGGCGACCGAGTTGGCCGACAGCGCCATTCCGGTGTCGGTGGCGAGGCCTGGGTGGCGCAGCGTCGGATTGTGGTAGCGGGTGCCGAAGTAGTGCGACACGCCGGTGTAGGCGCAGCCTTTGATGAATACCGGCTTGTCGGTGTACTTGTGCGCCAGGTGCTCGGCCACCAGGATCGCGCAGCCGCTGGCCTCGCCCCAGGCGAGCATCGAGCCGTGCGCCTCGCTCTTTTTCAGCTCGTCCAGCGAGGGGATGGGCTGGCCGAAGCGGGTGGCGGTCGGCGTGTTGTGGGCATAGACGCGCATCTGGCGGCCGAAGGCGGCCAGCACGTCGGCTTCGCGGCCGGCGTAGCCGTAGCGATGGAAGTATTCCGAGGTGGCCAGCGCGAAGGCGTCGGTGTGCGAGATGCCCAGGAAGTAGTCGTACTCGCACTCGGTGCTGGAGCCGATGTATTCGGCGTAGTTGAAGTGGTCGGTCATCTTCTCGAAGCCGCCGCACAACACGATGTCGTACTCGCCGGACGCGACCATCTGGTGGCCCATCTGGAACGATACCGAGCTGCTGGTGCAGTTCGAGCTGGTGATGAAGGTGGGGGCGGGGCTGACGCCCAGCGTGTCGGAAATGGTCGGGCCCAGGCCGCCGTATTCCGAGATGCCCTCGCCGTGGTAGCCATAGGCCACGCCCTGGATTTCGCGGGCATCCATGCCGGCGTTGGCCAAGGCCTGGTAGGACGACTCGACGATCATTTCCTTGAAAGTCTGGCGGACCCGGCTGCTGCCCGGCTTGGGCGTGTAGGCCGCGGCCACGATGGCGACGCGTCGTGCGCTCATGATTATTCTCCTGTTGCTCGATCTCAGAGGTAGGCGGTCAGGGCGTAGTCCGGACGCAGGTACTTGAACTCGTACTTGATCGCGGTGCCGTAATCGATATGGCGCTTGGCGGCCAGTTGCGCGGCCAGCGGCTTGGCGCGGCGCTGGTGTTCGACGATTCCGTCTGTCACCGTCAGTGCCACGGCGTCGCTGCCTGCGCCGAAGCCGTAGGAGGCGAGCAGGATGCGTTGGCCGGGCTGGGCCTGGTCCAGCACCTGGATCAGGCCCAGCAGCGGGCTGGCCGCCCCGGTGTCGCCGACGCTGCCGGCGAACAGCGCCGCTTCCACTTGCTCGGCGGCGAAGCCCAGCTGCCGGCCCAGCGAGCGCGGCGTGGAGGCCACGTTCTGCTGGAACACCGCGTAGTCGAAGTCCGACGGCGAAGCCTTCAGTTTGTCCAGCAGGCCGCGCACCGAGCGGCGGGTCTGCTCTTCCAGGCCGATGCCGTTCTTGTCCGAGCCCAGGCCCATGCCGGAGCGGATGTAGCGCTCGCCTTGCGGGCGGATGTTGTCGGCGACGTCGGCGGCGCAGGAGAAGGTGGCGTCGATCTCGGCGATGACCTTGCCGCTGCCCAGCACCAGCGCGGCGGCGCCGGCTCCGGCGTAGGACTCGGTCAGATCGCCCGGCGCGGTGTGGCGGCCGATGGCGTCGGCGGCGACGATCAACGCGTGTTCCGCCATGCCGGCGCTCACCAGGGCCTGGCCGATCTGCAGCGCGGAGGTGCCGGATTTGCCGGCGAACTGGATGTCGGCGCAGTACAGGTCATAGCCTTGGCCCAGCATTTCCAGGATCACGGCGGCGGAGGCGCGGGATTCGTACGGGTTGGTGCAGGTGCCCAGGTACAGCGCGTCCAGCCTGGGGTGCCCGCCGTGTTCCAGCGCGCGCTGAGCGGCCAGCACGCCCAGCGTGATCACGTCTTCGTCGGGCTGCAGCACCGCGCGTTCGCTGACGCCCAGATGGTCGCGCACCAACGCGGCTTCAGTGTTTTTCCAGACGTCGACGACATCTTCTATCTTGAGCCGGCAAACCGGGATGGCGCTGCCATAGCTCACTATGCCTGCCTTCTTCATGGCGCTTCCTCTTCGCTAAACAGGATTGTGCGTGGGCGGTCGCAGCCCGTTTGGCGCCGAAGATTTTGGCGTGATGGACGGGCATGCCGCTAAAAAATACGAAACGTACCGTTTCCTTTTTTTAGTTAGCATGCCATTGGCATTTCGTGTCAATGGTAAATTTCGTGAACTTATAATTTCAGCCGAGCATGAATTATTTTCTTAATGAACAAAATGGACTAATTGAAATGTTATTTGAGATGATGGTTTGAATGAATCGACGGCGCGCGGCAGGTATGGAGTCTGCGTGAATGTCTGTTCTAGTTTGGTTTTTCTTGATGATTCATCAATCGAGACTAAGCAAAGTGAGATTTTTTTGCTGCGCAATTGATGAAAAGTGGACAATTTTTGCTTGAGCTGGAAATTTTCTTTAGCGCTTATGCGGTTTTGTTGTTTGAGGACAAGGTTTTTTTACTGGCGGTATTGTTGGCTGGCAGAACTTGGCGCAGGCAGCCGGATGGAGTGATATTTGTTTGTTTTGATATTGTTTTTTATAAGAATTTTATCTTTGGAATGAATTTCTGGTCTGAAGGATTCATTGGTTTGTTGTTGTTTTTTTACAAAGCAAGACACGGTGGCGGCGGCGATGAGTGTCGCGGCGAGGCGGTTCGGTGATATGTTGCCGCACACGATATTTTTGATTTCGGCGCAGTTGTCCTGCATGCATGCGCCGATGCCTTTGCTTGTTTGGAAAAGATAAGAATGTCGGCTCGGTTGGCGTTTATGGTCTGCGGGCATTTTGTTTCAGCAGAGTCTTGACGCATGATAATAAAACGAAACGTTTCGTTTTTTCTCTGTCACGCAGGCCGCCAGGATTAGCCTCGCCATCATGCCCGCGCGGCTTTCCGCGCAGCGCCGAGACCCGCTGGAGAGGCGCACCGCTCGCCGGCGGCATTTTAATCATGAATGGAATAGGAGGATGGATTCCCATGTCGCAGAACACCATAAGAAGCTCGACCGGAGCCGCGCGCAATCCGCAGACGCATCAGGCGATCCTGGCTTCGACGATAGAAATCCTCAAGGAAGTCGGCTATTGCGGCATCAGCATCGAGTCGGTGGCGCGGCGGGCCGGCGCCAGCAAGCCGACCATCTATCGCTGGTGGCCGAACAAGGCGGCGCTGATCGCCGAGGTGTATGAAAGCGAAAGCGGGCAGGTGAGGCAGTTTCCGGAATGCGGTTCGCTGAGGGAGGACCTGTCCTTCCTGTTGCACAATCTATGGCGGGTGTGGCGCTCTTCGATCTGCGGCGAGGCGTTCCGCAGCGTGATCGCCGAGGCGCAGCTGGACCCGCAGACCCTGATGCAGATGAAGAACGAATTCATGGGCCGCCGGCGAGAGTTGCCGCGCCAGCTGCTGGAAAGCGCCGAGCGGCGCGGCGAGCTGGCGGCGGACGCCGATCTGGAGCTGCTGCTGGACATGATATTCGGCTTCTGTTGGTATCGGCTGTTGACCGATCAACTGGACGCCGAGCGCGACATCGACGCCTTCATCGGCATGCTGCTGTCCGGCGCCGCCGCGCGCTGAAAGGCTTTCAATCCGCCGGCTGGCGCAGCTCCTGCTCCACCAGCCGGTAGCCGACGCCGGTTTCGGTGACGATGTGGCGCGGCATCGCCGGATTGTCTTCCAGCTTCTGCCGCAGATGGCCCATGTAGACGCGCAGATATTGGTTGTGTTCGGAGAATGACGGCCCCCATACCGCCAGCAGCAGCTCGCGGTGGGTGATGACCTTGCCGGCGTTGCGGATCAGCGTGGACAGCAAGCGGTATTCGATGGGCGTCAGATGCACCGGCGTTTCGCCCTTGTGCACCAGGCGGTTGACCAGATCCACCTTGATGTCGCCGAACTGGAAAGTTTGCTGAGCCGCCGCGCTGCCGTGGATGCGGCGGCGCAGCAGCACCCGGATCCGGGCCAGGCATTCGGCGACGCCGAAGGGCTTGGTCAGGTAGTCGTCGGCGCCGGCGTCCAGCGCCGCCACTTTCTCGGTCTCCTGGGTGCGGGCCGACAGCACCAGGATGGGGATGTCGCTCCACTCGCGCAGGCTCTTGATCACGTCTATGCCGTTCATGTCCGGCAGGCCCAGGTCCAGGATGACGAGATCGGGCTTGCGGGTCGCAGCCTCTATCTGTCCCTGCTTGCCGGTCTCGGCCTCGTAGACGGTAAGATTCTCCTCTTCCAGCGCCGCCGACAGGAAGCGGCGGATCGGCTTTTCGTCTTCGATGATCACTACGGAAATGGGTGCGTCGTTCATGTCTTGTCGCTCTTGTGGTATCAGGCGTCGTCCGGCGGCAGCGCGGGAGGCGCGCCCGCCGGCAGCGTGAAGCAGAAGCGGGCGCCGTGCGGACGGACATTGCCGGCTTCTATCGTTCCGCCGTGGTTTTCAATGATGGCGCGGCAGATGGCCAGGCCCAGGCCGACGCCGGGCGTGGTGGATTCCGGCGCGCCGCGCGTGAATTTGTCGAAAGCGCGGTGTTCCATGCTGGCGGGCAGGCCCGGACCGTCGTCGGTGACGGTGATGCGGACCTTGTCGCCGTCGTGGCGGGCGGCCAGCTCGATGCGCGATCCGGCCGGCGTGTACTTGCCGGCGTTCTCCAGCAGGTTGACCAGCACGCGCTCGATCAGCACCGCGTCGTATTCCAGCACCGGCAGGTCGCGGCTGAGATCCAGCTCCAGCTTGTGGCGGCGCAGGCTGCGCTCGCAGGCGCGCACGGCGCTGCCGACCACTTCGTCCAGCAGTTGCCATTCCTTGTTCAGTTTGACGCCGGACTGCAGCTTGGCCATATCCAGCAGATTGGTCACCAGCTTGGTCATCCGCAGCGCCTCGTCCTGGATGGACTGGGCGATCTCGGCTTGCTGGCCCGGCGGCAGGGTGGGGGCGTTCAGCATATTGGCCATGCCCAGCATATTGGTCAGCGGCGTGCGCAGGTCGTGGGACACCACCGACAGCACGCTGTTGCGCAGCCGCTCCGATTCCATCGCCACGATGGCGTCCTGCGCCACTTCCACGTAATGCACCCGCTCCAGCGCCAGCGCGATCTGGGCGGCGCAGGTCTCCAGCAGCCGCTGTTGCTCCGGCAGGAAGGGATGGACAGTTTCCTCCGGCAGCAGCGCGATGACGCCGCGCACCCGCATCGGCGCTTTCAGCGGCACGTAGAGCGCGGCGTTGGACGGCAGCGTGTTGGTGCCGAGTCCGGCCGGCTGCTGGTTGTCGAACACCCATTGCGCGACGCCGGCGTCGGCGTCGTTGCCGGTGTCGGTGGCGGCGCGCAGGCGGTCCTCGCTGTCGGGAATGAACAGCATCACCTTGGCGCGGAACAGCGGCTCCAGCCGGCCGACCGCGGTTTCGATGATTTGCGAGGCGGTCAGCGCGCCGGCCAGTTCGCGGCCCAGGTCGTACAGCGCGCGGGTGCGGCGCTCGCGGTAGGTGGCGATGGTGGCTTCGAAGCGGAAGCGGGCGGTCAGCTGGCTGATGATCAGCGCCACCACCAGCATCACGATGAAGGTCAGCAGGTATTGGGTGTCGGACACCGCGAACGACAGCTGCGGCGGCACGAAGAAGAAATCGAACGCCGCCACCGACAGGAAGGACGCCAGCACGCCGGGGCCGCGGCCGTAGCGGGTGGCGATCAGCACCACCGCCAGCAGATGCACCATGATCACGTTGGACAGCGCGAAATAGGGTACCAGTAGGTGGTTGAGCTCGGTGGTGGCGAAGCAGATGGCGGCGGCGGCGAGGTAGCCGCGCGCGGCGTTGCCGGACTCGCTGTCGCTGAACAGCAGGCTGGGCACGCGCTTGCCGCGCTTGTCCGCGTCTTCCTCCAGCTCATGCGCCACCACGTAGACGTCGACGTCGCCGGACAGGCGGCTGAGCTCGGCGACCAGCGAGCCTTCCCACCGCCGGGCGATCCAGCCGCGGCTGGATTTTCCGACCACCAGCTTGGATACGTTGCGGGTGCGGGCGTAGGCCAGCAAGGTGGCGGCCAGCGAGCTGCCGCCCAGCACCGTGGTTTCGGCGCCCAGCTCCTGCGCCAGCCTCAGCCCCTTCAATATCCGCGCGCGCTGCTCTTCCGGCAGCCGCTGCAGCTTGGGCGTCTCCACGTAGACGGCGATCCAGTCGGCGTCCAGATTGGCGGCCAGCCGCTTGGCGCTGCGCACCAGCTTCTCGGTGCCCGGTCCGGGGCCGACGCAGACCAGCAGCCGCTCGCGCGCGTGCCAGACCGGTTTGATCGACTGATCGGCGCGGTAGGCGCGCATCTGCGCGTCGACGCGGTCGGCGGTGCGGCGCAGGGCCAGTTCGCGCAGCGCCAGCAGATTGCCCTTGCGGAAGAAATTCTTCACCGCGCGCTCGGCCTGCTGCGGCAGATAGACCTTGCCGGCGGCGAGGCGGGACAACAGCTCGTCCGGCGGCAAATCCACCAGCGAGACTTCGTCGGCCATGTCGAACACATGGTCGGGCAGCGTTTCCCTGACGATGATGCCGGTGATCTGGCCGACCACATCGTTAAGGCTCTCAAGGTGCTGCACATTGAGAGTGGTGTAGACATCGATGCCGGCGGCGAGCAACTCCTCCACGTCCTGCCAGCGCTTGGGGTGGCGAGAGCCGGGGGCGTTGGAGTGGGCGAACTCGTCGATCAGGATCAGTTGCGGATTGACGGCGAGCGCCGCGTCGATGTCGAATTCCGACAGCGCGCGGCCCTTGTACTCGATCCGGCTGGGCGGCAGCACTTCCAGGCCGTCCAGCTGGGCCGCGGTTTCCTTGCGGCCGTGGGTTTCCACCACCCCGACCAGCACCTTGACCCCCTCCTGTTGCTTGATCCTCGCGGCGGCCAGCATGGCGAAGGTCTTGCCGACGCCGGCGCAGGCGCCGAAGAAAATCTTCAGCCGTCCGCGCTGAGCCTCCAGCTCTTCGCGCTTCAGTTCATCCAGCAGGGCATCCGGGTCGGGGCGCTGATCGGTCATGCGGGTTTAAGCTTTCTTGGAGAGTTCGTCCAGCGCCAGATTCAGCTCCAGCACGTTGACGCGCGGCTCGCCCAGCAAGCCGAAGGTTTCGCCGACGACGCGGCCGTCGACCAGCTTGCGCACCGCGTCTGCCGGCAGTTTACGCGCGGCGGCCACGCGGTCAACCTGGTAATAGGCGGAGGCCAGCGAGATTTCCGGGTCCAGGCCGCTGGCCGACGCGGTCACCAAGTCCACCGGCACCGGGCCGGTCTGGGTCGGGTGCGCCTTGCGGATGGCTTCCACATTGCCTTTCACCGCGGCCAGCTGCGCCGGATTGGTCGGGCCCAGGTTGGAGCCGCCGGAACTGCCGGCGTTGTACGGCATCGGGCTGGTGGCCGACGGGCGGCCCCAGAAGTATTGCTCGCCGGTGAAGCTCTGGCCAATCAGCCGCGAGCCCACCACCTTGCCGTCTTTCTCGATCAGGCTGCCGTTGGCCTGCGACGGGAACGCCGCCTGGGCGATGCCGGTGGTGACGAGCGGGTAGGCGAGGCCGGTGATCAGCGACAGGCCGCCGAAGATCACCAGCAGGGGACGAATGACTTTCATGATAATCCTTTCCATTCTATTGGCGCGGAGCGCGCCGCGCTCCGCATCGCCGGGTTCCCGGCATGCCGGGAACCGCGGCCGCCGCTTACACCAGGCCCATCGCGCCCAGCAGCATGTCGATCAGCTTGATGCCGGCGAAGGGCACCAAGAGGCCGCCCAGGCCGTAGACCAGCAGGTTGCCGCGCAGCAGCTCGGCCGCGCTTCGGGCATGGTATTTCACGCCTTTCAGCGCCAGCGGAATCAGCGCCACGATAATGACGGCGTTGAAGATCACCGCCGACATGATGGCCGAGGCCGGGCTGTTCAGGCCCATCACGTTCAGCGCGTTCAACTGCGGGTAGGTGCTGGCGAACGCCGCCGGGATGATGGCGAAGTACTTGGCCACGTCGTTGGCGATGGAGAAGGTGGTCAGGGAGCCCCGCGTCATCAGCATCTGCTTGCCGATTTCGACGATCTCGATCAGCTTGGTGGGATTGGAGTCCAGATCCACCATATTGCCGGCTTCCTTGGCCGCCTGGGTGCCGGTGTTCATCGCCACCGCCACATCGGCCTGGGCCAGCGCCGGGGCGTCGTTGGTGCCGTCGCCGGTCATCGCCACCAGCTTGCCTTCGGCCTGATGGCTGCGGATCAGCTTGAGCTTGGCTTCCGGCGTGGCCTCGGCCAGGTAGTCGTCCACGCCGGCCTCGGCGGCGATGGCGGCGGCGGTCAGCGGGTTGTCGCCGGTGATCATCACCGTCTTGATGCCCATCTGGCGCAGCTCGGCGAAACGCTCCTTGATGCCGCCCTTGACGATGTCCTTCAGCTCGATCACGCCCAGCGCGCGGTTGCCTTCGGCCACCAACAGCGGGGTGGAGCCGCGGCGGGCCACGTCCTCGGCGCTTTTCGCCAGCGCGTCCGGGAACTGGCCGCTTTGTTCCGCGATGTGGCGGCGGATGGCGTCGATGGCGCCCTTGCGGATCTGGCGGCCGTCGTAGTCGATGCCGGACATCCGGGTTTGCGCGGTGAACGGGATGAACACGGCTTCATGGCTGGCCAGCTGGCGTTCGCGCAGGTTGAACTTCTGCTTGGCCAGCACCACCACGCTGCGGCCTTCCGGCGTTTCGTCGGCCAGGGAGGCCAGTTGGGCGGCGTCGGCCAGGTCTTTCTCGGACACGCCCGGCGCCGGGATGAAGGCCGATGCCTGGCGGTTGCCCAACGTGATGGTGCCGGTCTTGTCCAGTAGCAGCACGTCCACGTCGCCGGCGGCCTCAACGGCGCGGCCGGAGGTGGCGATCACATTGGCGCCCATCATGCGGCTCATGCCGGCCACGCCGATGGCCGACAGCAGGCCGCCGATGGTGGTCGGAATCAGGCAGACCAGCAGCGCCACCAGGGTGGTGATGCTGATCGGCGTGCCGGCCTTGGCCGCGTCCACGCTGAACAGCGAAAACGGCAGCAGCGTCACGGTGACGATCAGGAACACGATGGTCAGCGCCACCAGCAGAATGGTCAGCGCGATCTCGTTCGGCGTCTTCTGGCGCTTGGCGCCTTCCACCATCGCGATCATGCGGTCGAGGAAGGTTTCGCCCGGATTGGCGGTGATCTTCACCACGATCCAGTCGGACAGCACGCGGGTGCCGCCGGTGACCGAGGAGAAGTCGCCACCTGACTCGCGGATCACCGGCGCCGATTCGCCGGTGATGGCCGACTCGTCCACCGAGGCCACGCCTTCGATCACGTCGCCGTCCACCGGGATCACGTCGCCGGCTTCCACCAGCACGTAGTCGCCCTTGCGCAGGGATGTGCCGTCGACGATGCTCTTGGCGGCGCCATGATTGCCGCCGGCCAGCTTCTTGGCCACCACATTCTTCTTGGCGGAGCGCAGGCTGGCGGCCTGGGCCTTGCTGCGGCCCTCGGCCAGCGCCTCGGCGAAGTTGGCGAACAGCACGGTGAACCACAGCCACAGCGCCACGGCCAGGATGAAGCCGGACGGGGCCTCGCCATGGCCGCCCAGCGACTGGATCCATAGCGCGGTGGTCAGGATGCTGCCCGCGTACACCACGAACATCACCGGATTGCGCCACTGGGTGCGCGGCGACAGCTTCCTGAACGAGTCGACGATGGCCGGCTTCATCAGCGCCGGATCGAGCAGCGACTTGCTCGCGCTCTTGTGGCTGGCGGCGGGGGCCGCCAGCTGCTTGGAATGATTATGGTCGTTCATATCGAGTTTCCTTGACTGACGCGCTTAGCGGGCGGCGAGCATTTGCAGGTGCTCGACCACCGGGCCCAGCGCCAGGGCCGGAACATAATTGAGGGCGCCCACCAGCAGCACGGTGCCGATCAACAGCGTCACGAACAGCGGGCCGTGGGTAGGCAGGGTGCCGCCGGTGACGGCCAGGCGCTTCTTGGCGGCCAGCGAGCCGGCGATGGCCAGGATGGGCACGATCATGAAGAAGCGGCCGAAGAACATCGCGAGGCCGGTCATGATGTTGTAGAACGGCGTGTTGGCGGACAGGCCGGCGAAGGCGCTGCCATTGTTGTTGGCGGCGGAGGTGAAGGCATACAGGATCTCGCTGAAGCCGTGCGCGGCCGGATTGGCGATGCCGGCTTTGCCCGCGGCCAGGCTGACGGCGATCGCGGTCAGCGCCAGCACCAGGGTCGGCGTCACCAGGATGGTGATCGCGGTCATCTTCATCTCGTAGGTTTCGATCTTCTTGCCCAGGTACTCCGGCGTGCGGCCCACCATCAGGCCGGCGATGAACACCGCCAGGATGGCGAAGATCAGCATGCCGTACAGGCCGGAGCCGACGCCGCCGAACACCACTTCGCCCAGCTGCATCAGGAACATCGGCACCAGGCCGCCGATCGGCGTCAGGGAATCATGCATCGCGTTGACCGCGCCGCAAGAAGCGGAGGTGGTCACGGCGACGAACAGCGAGGTGTCGATGATGCCGAAGCGGGCTTCCTTGCCTTCCATATTGCCGCCGGACTGCAACGCGCTGGCGCGCTGGTCTATGCCCAGCGAGCTGTACTGCGGCACGCCGGCTTGCTCGGCGCTGGTTTCCACCACCACCGCGGTGGCGAACATGATGGTCATCGCGGCGAGGATGGCCCAGCCCTGGCGGCGGTCGCCGACCATGCGGCCGAACAGGAAGCACAGCGCGGCCGGGATCAGGAAGATCGCGATGTCCTGCAGGAAGTTGGCCAGCGGCGTCGGGTTTTCATACGGGTGGGCGGAGTTGGCGTTGAAGAAGCCGCCGCCGTTGGTGCCCAGCATCTTGATCGCTTCCTGCGAGGCCACCGGGCCCATCGGCAGCGTCTGCGTCTGGCTGGTCTTGTCCTCCATCACCGGCTTGCCGTCCTTGCCCAGCACCGGGTTGCCCTTGGCGTCCTGCTTGGGCTGCTGGTATTTGACGGTTTCGACGGTATGAACGTCCTTGTAGGCGGACAGGTTCTGGATGGCGCCCTGCTGGGTGAAAACCAGCGCGAATACCACGGCCAGCGGCAGCAGCACGTACAGCGTCATCCGGGTGATGTCCACCCAGAAGTTGCCGATCTTGGCGCTGCTGTGGCGGGCGAAGCCGCGGATCAGCGCGATCACCACCGCGGCGCCGGTGGCTGCGGACACGAAGTTTTGCACCGTCAGTCCCAGCATCTGGGTCAGGTAGCTCATCGTGGTTTCGCCGCCGTAGCCTTGCCAGTTGGTGTTGGTGACGAAGGAAACGGCGGTGTTGAACGAGGAGTCCGGCGATACCGCGGCCATCGCCTGCGGATTGAACGGCAGCATGCCCTGCAGCCGTTGCAGCGCGTAGACGGCGACGACGCCCAGCACGTTGAACAGGATCAGCGCCACCGCGTAGCCGCGCCAGCCCATCTCTTCATCCTGCTTGATGCCGGCCAGGCGGTAGAACGCGCGCTCCAGCGGCGCGAAGAAGCGGACCGGCCCGACATTTTCCCCCTGCATGACGCGCGTCATGTAAGCGCCCAGCGGCCAGGCCAGCGCGATCAGCACAACCAGGAACAAGCCCAGTTGCAGCATGGCGGGTGTGCTCATGATTAGAAATTCTCCGGTTTGACCAATGCGTAGATCAGGTAGACGAACAGTCCCAGCGCCAGCAAGGCGCTGATCAGATACCAGGCAGTCATTGCTTGCCTCCCAAACGGTCGCAGGCTGCGATCAAGAGCCAAGTCAGCGCGCCGAACAGCGCGATGAGGCCCAGGTAGAGCAGATCCATAACGAAAATCTCCATACGTAATGTGCGATGTGGAAGGTAATCAAACCGGCGTCAAAAACATGATAAAAGCGCGCCAATGGACATAAAGAAAATATAAAAATTATCTTTATTGGCAATTTTTTGATTGATTAATTAGCGGTTTGGCTATTTTTTGGTATTTTCTTTAGCTGGAGAGCCGGGATGTCGGCGAGTTTGAAGGCTTTGTCCGTCGGGCATCAACGGGCCGTTAGGGCGGGAGAGGGAGATGTAAAGAAAAACAGGAGACGCTCAGCCTTGGGCGGGGAAAGGCTGCAGGGGGCCAGCGGCCCCGGGCGGAGAGTTCAGAACAGATCGTCGCAGCGATCTGCCAGGAAGCGGGCGTCATCGCGGTCGTGCGCGCGCTGGCGAACCTTCTGTTGGCGGGATCGTTCCTCGTCGCTCAGCTGGGGCTTGGCTACTGCGTAGAGAAAGCTTTCATGTTGGTCACGGGCTTGTTTTCTGCGAACGCTCAGGGGGATACGAGAAATCATCCTGCACCTTTCGATCTCGAAACGTGGGCTTCTCAGGGGGGCCTGGCGGCTGGCGTGCTATTGGGTGTCGCAAGCGGTCAGGCTGCGCCCTGACAGTATCAAGTTGACTCGATTTGCCTGGTTTGTAAAGCACTTGGGTGTAAATCGGGAAGGGGTTGTGGCGTTCCTTGTCGTTTTGTTCATATCGAAACATAGTCGAGCCGTGTTACGCCGGCTTGACGCTGCGATGAAACCTGCATGGAAGCATGGGTTAGTGTTGTTGATCATAAAGTTGTAGCTAATAGGTCTAAATTGTTATAAGCAAAGCGCGTAGGATCAACGACATCTTGCAGCATGAATGGGGGCTCCCATGGATTTGGGATATACGGTGGCGGGATTGGCCGTCGGTTTCATCGTCGGCTTGACCGGGGTGGGCGGCGGCTCGCTGATGACGCCCATCCTGCTGTGGTTCGGCATTTCGCCGGCAACCGCCGTCGGCACCGACCTGCTGTACGCCGCGGTGACCAAGGCCGGCGGCGTGGTGGTTCATCACAAGCAGCGCCACATCGATTGGCGCATCACCTGGCATCTGTCGCTGGGCAGCGTGCCGGCTGCCTTGCTGACGCTTGGCCTGCTGTCCTGGCTGCACGTGCCGGCCCAGGTGATGGACGCGCTGTTCCGCTTCGTGCTGGGACTGGCGCTGCTGCTGACGGCCTTCGCCATCCTGTTCAAGCCCTGGCTGCTGAAGGTCGGAGGCCATCATGCGGCCAAGCTGGGCGCCGATGGCCGCTGGTGGCCGACGGCGCTGGTCGGGGGCGTGCTGGGCGTGCTGGTGACGCTGAGCTCGATCGGCGCCGGGGCGCTGGGCACTTTGGCGCTGTTCATGCTGTATCCGGCGCTGCCCACCACGAGGCTGGTCGGCACCGAGATCGCCCACGCGGTGCCGCTGACGCTGGTGGCTGGCCTAGGTCACGCCGGCATGGGCCACCTGGACTGGGTGCTGCTGTTGAAGCTGCTCAGCGGTTCCTTGCCGGGCATCTGGCTGGGCAGCCGCTTGGCCGGCCGCCTGTCTGACCACTGGCTGCGGCCGGCGCTGGCGGTGATGTTGGCGCTGGCGGGCGGCAAGCTGGTTTTGTAGCTTTTTGCGCCGCTGACAAAAGCCCCGACCCCACGTTGCGCCCCTGTGCCCGATGGTTTTTTCTGCCTGGGCCGCGGCGCGCCTTGGCTTGGGGCTTTTGTCCGCGGTGGCGTCGTTTGGGGAGGCCCGATCCTGCGCCGCGTTTCCTTCCGCTTATTTCCTATGGATGGTTGTAACGCTTCAACAGCGCGGCGTAGCGGCCATCCTGCTTGATCCTGTCCAGCGCCGCCTGCAACCGGGCGACGTATTCCGGCTTGCTGTCTTTTTGCAACGCGAAATAGAAGCGGGTGCGGTCGTCCAGCACCAGCACCGGCTCCAGCTGTTCCGGATTTTGCCCTTGCTGGCGCGCGGCGTAGCGCTGAAACAGGCCGACGCCGGCGCTGAATTGCACGCGGCGCGCGTACAGCAGTCTGGCGGACTGGGCCTCGTCGTTGGTCAGCACCAGGGTGTCGCTGGCGGCGAGGCCCTTTTCCTCCAGTATCTTCTCTCCCGGCGTGTCGCGAGCCACCGCGATCTTGGCTCGCCGGATTTCGTCTGGCGATGGCGGCGGCGCATGCGGTCCGGCCAGCCGGAATACCTCGATCGGCAGCGGCAGCGCCGGGCCTATCCATTTGAACCATGCCTCGCGTTCCGGCGTCCTGACCGTCAGATAGAGCAGGGTATTGGGCGTTTGCTGAGCCTCCCTCAGCGCCCGGCTCCACGGCTTGACTTCAATCACGGCGCGCAGGCCGCTGTCGCGCAGCATCATCTGCAGCAACTCGTTGGAAAAGCCTTTGTGTTCGCCTCCCTCCTCATAGCTGAGAGGGGGCAGGGATTCGGTCAGGGCGAGCAGCTCGGGAGGCGGCGCTTCCGCGCGGGCGGACAGGGCCAGCAATTGGCAGAGCAGGGCGATGACGGCGACGCGCATGGATGTCTCCGGTGCGGCAGCATGTTTTCATTTCCCACTATAAGCGCGGCGGACAAAAAAAGAGCCCCGGGGGTACCGGGGCATCAAAGCAAACAACAAAGGAGAAGCCATAAGAAGCATGGTTATATTAGTAATTTATGATTTCATGCGCTTTGATTTGAAACAAACTTACAGATTTTGTTGGTTTGGATAGTTGTGACTATTACAAGATGCTCAGGCTGCCGCCAGCGTCTTGCTCAGTTCGATGCGCTCGTCGTCGATGCCGGCCGGGTAAGGCTGGGTCGCGCTCTGGCTGTAGCCCAGCCGCTGGTAGAAGCGCAGGTTGTCGGGCAGCCGGCGGCGAGTGGACAGTTTCACCCTTTGCACGCCTTGCAGGCTGAGTTGCCGCTCCGCGTGGCTCATCAGCGCCGACCCCAGGCCATGGCCTTGCCAATCGGGGTGGGTGCAGACGCGTTTGACTTCGGCGCAGCCGTCGTCGGGCGGCAGCACCAGCAGGCAGGAGACGGGCAGCCCTTGTCGCTCGGCGACGAAAATCTGGCTGCCGCTGGCCAGGTGTCCGGTCAGACTGCCTATGGTTTCGTCCAGTGCGGTGGGGCGGCTGGGCAATATCTCTTGCAAGGGAGTGAAGGCTTGCTGCAACAGCAGGCGGATGGCGGGAAGATCGTCCCAGCCGGCAAGGCGAAATGCGGTATCGCTCATGGCGTGTTCCTGAGGATGGGCCGCTGTCGAGTGTAACCAGAAATTATGAACATATGAAAAACGGCCACATGGAATCCATGCGGCCGTTTGTTCTGCGCAACAGGGGATGGCTTACAGCTTGCCGGCCACCCAGCCTTGCACGCCTTTCAGCGCGGCGTCCAGGTTCTCCGGCTGGGTGCCGCCGGCCTGGGCCATGTCGGGACGGCCGCCGCCCTTGCCGCCCACTTGCTGGGCGACGAAGTTGACCAGCTCGCCGGCTTTGAGCTTGCCGGTCAGGTCGGCGGTGACACCGGCCACCAGCGCCACCTTGCCGTCGCCCTTGGCGGCCAGCACGATGGCGGCGGTGCCGAGCTTGTCCTTCAGCTTGTCCAGCGTCTCGCGCAGCGCGGTGTTGTCGGCGCCAGGGAGCTCGGCCGCCAGCACCTTGACGCCGTTCACGTCGGCAGCGGCCTCGGACAGGCTGTCGCCGGCGGAGGAGGCCAGCTGGCCCTTCAGCTTGGCCAGTTCCTTCTCCAGCGCCTTGGCGTTGTCCTGCAGCGCGGTGATCTTGGCCAGCACTTCGTCGCTGGTCTGTGCCTTCAGCGCGCCGGCGGCTTCCTTGATCAAGGCGTCTTGCGCCTGGATATGAGCCAGCGCGCCTTCGCCGGTGACGGCTTCGATCCGGCGCACGCCGGCGGCTACGCCGCCCTCGGCCACGATCTTGAACAGGCCGATGTCGCCGGTGCGCTTGACGTGGGTGCCGCCGCACAGTTCGGCGGAGAAGTCGCCCATGGTCAGCACGCGGACTTCGTCGCCGTATTTCTCGCCGAACAGCATCATCGCGCCGGACTTCTGCGCGTCTTCCATGCTCATCAGCTCGGCCTTGACCTCGTAGTTGGCGGCGATCACATGGTTGACCACGCGTTCCAGCTCGGCGATTTGCTCGGCGCTGACGGCTTCGCCGTGGGCGAAGTCGAAGCGGGTACGTTCCGGGTTGACCAGCGAACCCTTTTGCGCCACATGGCTGCCCAGCACGTGGCGCAGTGCCGCGTGCAGCAGGTGGGTGGCGGAGTGGTTGCGGGCGCTGGCCTGGCGCTGGTGCAGGTCGATGGTGGCGGTGACAGCGTCGCCCACTTTCAGCTCGCCGCGGGCGAGCTTGCCCTTGTGGCCGAAGGCTGCGCCCTGGATTTTCTGGGTGTCGGCCACGTCGAACAGCGCGGCGATGCCGCCGGCGGCGGAAATTTCGCCGACGTCGCCCACCTGGCCGCCGCCTTCTGCGTAGAACGCGGTGTGGTCGAGGACCACGATGCCTTCGTCGCCGGCGGACAGGCTGTCTACAGCCTCGGTGCCTTTGTACAACGCCAGAACCTTGGCGTCGACGCTGGACTTGTCATAGCCGTGGAAGCGGGTGTCGTCGCCGTCGTAGGCGATCTTGCCGCTCATCTTGAAGTTGGAGCCGGCGCGGCCGCGCTCGCGCTGAGCCTCCATCGCGCGCTCGAAGCCTTCGAGGTCGGCGTGGATGCCGCGTTCGCGGCAGATGTCGGCGGTCAGGTCCACCGGGAAACCGAAGGTGTCGTACAGCTTGAAGATGGTGTCGCCGTCCAGCGTTTCTGAGGCGATTTTGATCGTTCCATCAAAAGCTACATCTGCAAGGGTGCGACTGCCTTCAACAAGGTAATTAAATTCACCCTTATGTTCGGAGTACGTTTTTCTGGCTTCATTGTCGTCGTCAGTAAAACTAAAAACAGATACGTGATGTGTTGAGCCTGACGTGCTGGTAACAAAAGATCCGAAGGCAGTATGTTTGCCGCCAATGGTTGAGCCTGAGGATGTGAATCTCCAGTTGTTCTCACGTACGAGCTTAAAGAAAGCAAGGCGTGCAATCGTGTCTTCAAGAATTCGCATGCCGCTATCCAGCGTTTCGGCGAACTTGATTTCCTCGGCGCGGATGGCGTCTTCGATATGCGCCTGCTTCTCGCGCAGGTCCGGATAGGCTTCGCCCATCTCGGCCACCAGGTCGGCGACGATCTTGTGGAAGAACAGGCCCTTCTGGCCCAGCTTGTAGCCGTGGCGGATTGCGCGGCGGGCGATGCGGCGCAACACGTAGCCGCGGCCCTCGTTGGACGGCAGGATGCCGTCGGCCACCATGAAGGAGCAGGCGCGGATGTGGTCGGCGATCACTTTCAGCGACGGCACGTCCTGGCTGTAGGCCACGCCGGTTTCGCGGGCGGCGGCGCGCACCAGACAGGCCAGCGCGTCGGTCTCGTAGTTGGACTTCACGTGCTGCAGCACGGTGGACAAGCGCTCCAGGCCCATGCCGGTGTCGACCGACGGCTTCGGCAGCGGGTGCAGCGTGCCGGCGTCGTCGCGGTTGAACTGCATGAAGACGTTGTTCCAGATCTCCATGAAGCGGTCGCCGTCTTCGTCCGGGCTGCCCGGAGGGCCGCCGGCGACGGACGGGCCGTGGTCGAAGAAGATCTCGGTGCACGGGCCGCAGGGGCCGGTGTCGCCCATGGTCCAGAAGTTGTCGGACGCGTACGGCGCGCCCTTGTTGTCGCCGATGCGGACGATCTTGTCGGCCGGCACGCCGACGGTCTTGTGCCAGATGTCGTAGGCTTCGTCGTCGGTGGCGTACACCGTCACCATCAGCTTGTCCTTCGGCAGCGCCAGCCATTGTTCGCCGGTGAGGAATTCCCAGGCGAAGGTGATGGCGTCGCGTTTGAAGTAGTCGCCGAAGCTGAAGTTGCCCAGCATTTCGAAGAAGGTGTGGTGGCGCGCGGTGTAGCCGACGTTTTCCAGGTCGTTGTGCTTGCCGCCCGCGCGCAGGCATTTCTGGCTGGTGGTGGCGCGGGTGTAATCGCGCTTCTCGAAGCCCAGGAACACGTCCTTGAACTGCACCATGCCGGCGACGGTGAACATCAGCGTCGGGTCGTTGCCGGGGATCAGGCTGCTGGAGGGAACTACCTGGTGGCCTTTGGAGGCGAAGAAATCCAGGAATTTCTTGCGAATTTCAGAAGTTTTCATGATTTTCGGTCAATTTTCAAAATCTGGTCCGGGCGCCGTGCCAGGACGAATCCATCGATTGTGTCAAGCCGGGGCCTGGCTGGCAAGCGCTTCGCAGCGCCGCTTCAACGCCTGGTTCATCTGCAGGAAGCCCTGGCGGGCGCGCTCCAGCAGTCCGTCGCCGATCAGCGGCAGCAAGAGGCCGGAGAAATCCTCGACGTGATGCAGGCGGGTGCCGCCGCCATCCAGCGCTTCCAGCCGGAAGCGGTGCTCGCCGTCCAATAGGCCGGCAACGAGCAATTTGTCGCGCCAGGCCATCAGGCTGCCGGCGGAGAATTCGCTCAGCCGCGGACGGAAAGTCAGGCGGCGTCCGCCTGGCGGATGGAGAGTCGTCACCAGCCGGGCGCCGGCTTCGTGGCGGCCATGCAGGCCG
Source organism: Chromobacterium indicum (assembly GCF_039708975.1). Classification (NCBI taxonomy): domain Bacteria; kingdom Pseudomonadati; phylum Pseudomonadota; class Betaproteobacteria; order Neisseriales; family Chromobacteriaceae; genus Chromobacterium; species Chromobacterium indicum. The sequence goes on along the minus strand of NZ_JAYFSJ010000006.1, from coordinate 174,956 downwards.
ACGATGAACGGGTTCCATTCCGGGTAGCGCCGCCAGTCGGTCAGCACCTGCCACACCCGCTCCGGGCTGGCGGCGATGTCGATTTCGGTGGCGATGCTGCGCGTTGCCATGGCTCAGTCCTCGTAGAAGTCGTCGTCTGCGCCGCCCGCCAATACCTGGCGGATCACGTCGGCGGGAAAGCCGCGTTGCGCCAGGAAACGGTATTGCTTGGCTTTTTCCGCCGCGTCGGCCGGCAGCCGGCCGAATTTCTTGCGCCACTGCTCGCGCGCGCTGGCGAGGTCGTCCTGGCCGGACAGCGCCTCGCGTATGGTTTCGCTGTCCACCCCGCGCTGGCGCATTTCCTGCGCGAGGCGGCGGCTGCCGAACTTGGCGCCTTTGCTGCTGGCGAACTGGCGGGCGAAGCGGTCGTCAGACTGCCAGTCGGCGGCGGCCAGCTCGTCCAGCGCCGCGTTCAACTCGTCCTCGCTGTCGGCAAAAGGCGCGAGCCGCCGAACCAGTTCCTGCCGGGTGTACTCCCGGCGGGACAATAGTTCGGCGGCCCGCGCCTTCAGGCTTTTGCCTGTCGCCGCCATCAGGCGTCGAAGGCGTCGTCGGCGAACTCTTCGTCGCCCTGGGCTTCATTGATCTCGATCTTGATGCCCACCGCTTCGCGGATCTTGCGCTCGATCTCCTCGGCGATGGCCGGGTTGGACTTCAGCCATTCGCGGGTGTTGTCCTTGCCTTGGCCGATCTTCTGGCCGTTGTAGGCGTACCAGGCGCCGGACTTGTCGACGAAGCCGTGCTTGACGCCCAGCTCGATGATTTCGCCCTGGCGGGAGATGCCTTCGCCGTACAGGATTTCGAAATCGGCCTGGCGGAACGGCGGGGATACCTTGTTCTTCACCACTTTGACGCGGGTGTCGTTGCCGATCACTTCCTCGCCCTTCTTGATGCCGCCGGTGCGGCGGATGTCCAGGCGCACGGAGGCGTAGAACTTCAGCGCGTTGCCGCCGGTGGTGGTTTCCGGGTTGCCGAACATCACGCCGATCTTCATGCGGATCTGGTTGATGAAGATCACCAGGGTGTTGGTGCGCTTGATGTTGCCGGTCAGCTTGCGCAGCGCCTGGCTCATCAGGCGGGCTTGCAGGCCGACGTGGCTGTCGCCCATCTCGCCTTCGATTTCAGCCTTCGGCACCAGCGCGGCCACCGAGTCGATCACGATCAGATCGACGCCGCTGGAGCGCACCAGCATGTCGCAGATTTCCAGCGCCTGCTCGCCGGTGTCCGGCTGCGAGATCAGCAGGTCGTCGACCTTGACGCCCAGCTTTTGCGCATATTGCGGGTCCAGCGCGTTTTCCGCGTCGATGTAGGCGCAGGTGCCGCCCAATTTTTGCATCTCGGCCACGGCTTGCAGACACAGGGTGGTCTTGCCGGACGACTCCGGGCCGTAGATTTCCACCACGCGGCCGCGCGGCAGGCCGCCGACGCCCAGCGCCAGGTCCAGGGTCAGCGAGCCGGTGGAGACCACCTGCAGGTTTTCGTTGATCTGGTTGTCGCTCATGCGCATGATCGAACCCTTGCCAAACTGTTTTTCAATCTGGGAAAGGGCCGCGGCCAGCGCCTTGCTCTTGTCTTCGGAAGCCATGCTGTCTCCAATGGGGTAGGTCGGACCAATGATGGGGGCGATTATCGCAGAAAAAAGCTGGGCCAACAGCAGCTTGCTGCCGCCGTTTTCGTGCCATGGTCGTAAAGCCCCGCCGCGCCCCCTTTTGGCGCGGTGCAGGATGTGTACAATGGGGACATGATGAACGAACGCGCCCAACATTTGCTGAAGGCGCTGATCGAACGGTACATCGCCGACGGTCAGCCGGTCGCCTCCAAGACCCTGTCGCTGCTGCCCGGGGTGGAGCTGTCGTCGGCCACGGTCCGCAACGTGCTGGCCGATCTGGAGAACATGGGCCTGATCGCCTCGCCGCACACTTCGGCGGGGCGGATTCCCACCGCGCGCGGCTATCGCTTGTTCGTCGACCGGCTGTTGACGATACGGCCGCTGGACGAGCTGTCGCGCCACGAGCTGGAGGCCAATCTGCAGCCGAACAGCCCGCAGCGGATCGCCCAGGCGGCGTCGTCCTTGCTGTCCGAGCTGACCAGCTTCGCCGGCGTGGTGCTGACGCCGCAGCTCAGCGACGTCGCCTTCCGCCAGATCGAATTCCTGCGCCTGTCCGAACGGCGGGTGTTGATGATATTGGTGACCCTGGACGGCGATGTGCAGAACCACCTGTTGAACACCGAGCGCGACTACACGCCGTCGGAACTGGTGGAGGCCGGCAACTTCATCAACCAGCATTACGCCGGGCAGGGGTTGAGCGCCGTTACGCTGCGGGTGGAGGGCGAGCTCAGGCAGCTGCAGGGCGACATCGCCGAATTGATGGCCGCCGCGGTGAAACTGGGCCAGCAGACGCTGGCCAAGCGCAACGAGGACGTGGTGGTCAGCGGCGGCTCAAGGCTGCTGCAGGTGCATGATCTGTCGGATGATCTGTCGCGGCTGCGGGAGCTGTTCGGCGTGTTCGAGCGCAAGACCGAACTCCTGAAATTGCTGGCGCAGGGACGGGAGGCGCAGGGGGTGAACATTTTCATCGGCGAGGAGTCTGGAGTCATGACGCTGGACGAATGCTCGGTGGTGACCGCGCCCTACTGCATCAACGGCCAGGTGGTCGGCACGCTGGGCGTGGTCGGCCCCACCCGCATGGCCTACGAGCGGGTGATCCCCATCGTCGACATCACCGCCCGCCTAGTCAGCAACGCCTTGTCCTTCCGCGAATGAACTCGAGCCATACCAAAAAAGAAAGCAGAATCATGAAATCGATGTTGAAACTGGCCATCGCCGCCGCTTTGGCCGGCGCGGCCTTCACCGCTCCGCAAGCCCAGGCCGACGCAGCCTTTCTGGCGCGCCCCGACGTGCAGCGCTACATCGACGAGCAGGTGGCCACAGGCCAGTTCAACCGCCCCGAGCTGGAGGCGGTGTTTGCCAATGTGGAGCTGAAGCCCAACATCATCCGCATCCTCGACAAGCCGTCCACCTCGCGGCCGTGGTATCAATTCCGCGCGACGACCGTCAACGACAAGCTGATCGTGGACGGAACCGCGTTCTGGCAAGGCAACGCCGACGCCCTGGCGCGCGCCGAGCGCGAGTACGGCGTGGCGCCGGAGGTGATCGTCGCCATCCTGGGCGTGGAAACCCATTACGGCCGTAACACCGGCAGCTTCCGGCTGGTGGACTCGCTGTCCACCATCGGCTTCGACTACCCGCGCCGCGCCGAGTACTTCCGCGGCGAACTGACCCAGTTCCTGTTGCTGGCCAAGGAAGAGGGCAAGGACCCGCTGACGCTGAAGGGGTCCTACGCCGGCGCGATGGGCCTGCCGCAATTCATGCCGTCCAGCTACCGCAAGTGGGCGGTTGATTTCGACGGCAGCGGCCACCGCGACATCTGGAGCAACCCGCACGACGCCATCGGCAGTGTCGCCCATTACTTCCAGCTGCACGGCTGGAAGCGCGGCGACGACATCGTGGCGCCGGCCAGCGTGGCGCCGGAAGCCCAGGTCGACAAGCTGCTGGCCGACAAATTCAACCTGCACTACACGGTGGGCGATCTGCGCAAGATGGGCGTGGCGCCGCAAACGCCGCTGGCCGACAACGTGCCGGCGGTGCTGTTTTCGCTGGAAACCGCGCCCGGCGTCACCGAATACTGGCTGGGCCTGAACAATTTCTACGCGATCACCCGCTACAACCGCAGCACGCTGTACGCCAAGGCGGTGCAGGAAATCGCCGACCAGCTGCGGCAGCGCTACTACGCGTCGCTGGCGCAGCGGCCGGACCAGGCCTCCGCCGCGCAGTAAGGCGCGGGCTTCCGCAACAAGACGCCGGCGCCGCCAGGGAGGCCGCGCCGGTGAAACCTGTCGCCTTGCGCGGCAATTGCCATTAAAATCCGCCCCCATGAGCTATCAAGTCCTTGCCCGCAAGTGGCGCCCCAAACGCTTCGCCGACCTGGTCGGCCAGGAGCACGTGGTGCGCGCCCTCTCCAACGCCCTGAAAGAGCAGAGGCTTCATCACGCCTATCTGCTGACCGGCACCCGGGGCGTCGGCAAGACCACCATCGCCCGGATTCTGGCCAAGAGCCTGAACTGCGAAACCGGCACCACGGCCGAGCCCTGCGGCGAATGCCAGGCTTGCCGCCAGATCGACACCGGCCGCTTCGTCGACCTGTTGGAGATCGACGCCGCGTCCAACACCGGCATCGACAATATCCGCGAAGTGCTGGAAAACGCCCAGTACGCGCCGACGATGGGCCGTTTCAAGGTCTACATCATCGACGAAGTGCACATGCTGTCGAAGAGCGCGTTCAACGCGATGCTGAAGACGCTGGAAGAGCCGCCGGGCCACGTCAAGTTCATCCTGGCCACCACCGATCCGCAGAAGGTGCCGGTGACGGTGCTGTCCCGCTGCCTGCAGTTTTCCTTGCGCAACATGACGCCGCAGCAGGTGTCCAGCCATCTGGCCCACATGCTGGACGTCGAGGGCATCCAGTACGAGGCTCCGGCGTTGGCCTTGCTGGGCCGCGCCGCGTCCGGCTCGATGCGCGACGCGCAGTCGCTGCTGGATCAGGCCATCGCCTACGGACTGGGCGAGGTCAAGGAAGACGGCGTGCGTGCGATGCTGGGCGCGGTGGACCGCCGCTACCTGTTCACCCTGCTGCAGGCGTTGGCCGTTGCTGACGGTCCGGCGCTGATGGCCGAGGCCGACCGCCTGGCTGAACGCGGAATCAGCTTTGATTCGGCGCTGTCCGAGCTGGCAGTGTTGCTGCAGCAGCTGGCATTGGCGCAGACGGTGCCGGCGGCGCTGGCCGCCGACGAGCCCGAGCGCGATACCTTGTTCGCATTGGCCGGCGCCATCGCGCCGCAGGATGTGCAGCTTTACTATCAGATCGCCATCCATGGCCGCAAGGATCTGGCGCTGGCGCCGGACGAGCATGCCGGCTTCAATATGACGCTGTTGCGGATGCTGGCCTTCCATCCGGCCGTCGCGCCGGCGGAGAGCGCCGCGCCCGCGCGTCCGGCCGCTCCGTCGCAGCCGCGCCCAGCGCCGGCATCGGCGTCGGCGTCGGCGGCATCGATCGCCAGCGCTTCGGTGCCGGCGGAGCGGGGCATGTCGCCGGCCGCGCGCGCGCTGCAGGCAGCCGGTCTCGGCGGGCAGCCGCAAGGCAAGCCCCGCGCGGCGGAGCCTACCCCGGCCGCCGAGCCGGAACCCGAGCCCGCGCCCCGGCCGCAGCCGGTTGCGGCGGAGCCCAAGCCGGAAATCCAGCCTGAGCCGCGTTTGCAGCCGGCGCCGGTTCGAGTTGCGTCCGCGCCCGAGGCCGCCGTTCAGGAGGCGGATGACGAGCGCGACGAGGAAGAGATCGTCGACGCGCCGTGGTCCGACGACGACGCGATGCCGGCCTATATGCAGCAACCGCCGCTGGAGGACGAGCCGTCCAGTTTTGTTTTCGATGGCGATTGGCAGCGGCTGGTCGCCGACCTGGGCGCCAAGCTCGGCGCCGCGCGGATGCTGGCGCATAACGCCGTGCTGAAGAGTTGGAGCCAGGACCGCCTGGAGCTGGCGGTGCCGGAGAGCTTCCGCCACATGAGCGGACGCGATTATCAGGAAAAACTCAAAGCCGCGCTGGCCGAACGCTTCGGCCACGCGGTGGATCTCGCGGTGACGGTGGAAGAGCTGGGGATGGAAACCCCGGCGATGACCGACGCCAGGCTGCGCCAGGAGCAGCTGGCCGTCGCCCGCGAGTGCATGCAAAACGATCCGGTGGTGCAGCAGATGGTGCGCGAGTTCGGCGCCACGCTGCTCATCGAGACCATTCAACCCGTACAGGAGTGACCGCGATGTTCGGTAAAGCTGGTATCGCCGGCCTGATGAAACAGGCCCAGCAAATGCAGGAAAACATGAAGAAGGCCCAGGAAGAGCTGGCCCAGGTGGAAGTGGAAGGCCAGTCCGGCGCCGGCATGGTGAAGGTTCTGATGACCTGCTCCCACGACGTCAAGCGCGTCGCCATCGACGACAGCGTGCTGGACGACAAGGAAATGCTGGAAGACCTGATCGCCGCCGCGTTCAACGACGCGGTGCGCAAGGTCGAGTCCACCACCCAGGAGCGGATGTCCGGCTTCACCAACGGCCTGAACCTTCCGGCCGGGATGAAACTCCCGTTCTGATCCCAGGGCCCGGCGACGGGCCTTTTTTGTCGGAGCCGGGATGTTCGGCCATTTCACCGTGCGCAGCCGTCTGCCGCGGCCGCCGGAGGCTGTGTGGGCCGACGCGGTAAGCCGGCGCGGCATCAACGACGAGTTCTTCCCGTGGCTGCGCATGCGGCTGCCGCCGGGCGATCTGCCCGTGCGCCTGGATCAGCCGGCGCGCATCGGCCGCTGCTGGATGCTGTTGCTGGGCTGCCTGCCGGTGGAGTGCGACCAGCTGACGCTGCTGCGCCTTGAGCCCGGCGCCTTCGACGAGCGCTCAAGCATGCTGGGGCAGCGCGTCTGGTGGCATCGCCGCCGTGTGCTGGCGGCGGACGGCGGTTGCGAGGTGGTGGACCGGGTGGCCTTTTTGCCGCGCTGCCGCTGGATGCTGCCGGTGTGCCGGCCCTTGTTCCGGCTGGTGTTCGCCTGGCGCCATTACCGGCTGCGCCGGCGCTACCGTTGATTTCATGATTTCCGTCCGCGGCCGTCTGGCCGCTTTTCCCAGGTTGATGCCGTGTCGATGAAGAATCCTCCCGCGCTGGAGCAATTGATCTCCGCGTTGAAAGTATTGCCGGGCGTGGGGCCGAAAACCGCGCAGCGGATGGCTTTCCACTTGCTGCAGCGGGACAAGCAGGGCGCCGACAAGCTGGCGCGCGCGCTGGACCGGGCGCTGATCCACCTGACCCACTGCCAGCGCTGCAATACCTTCAGCGAGGCCGAGCTGTGCGCCATCTGCGCCGACGAGGCGCGCCGGCAGGACCAGCTGTGCATCGTCGAGATGCCGGCCGACCTGATGATGCTGGAGCAGGCCAAGTGCTTCGAAGGCCTGTATTTCGTGCTGATGGGGCGGATATCGCCGCTGGACAATATCGGCCCCAAGGACCTGCACCTGGACAAGCTGCTGACGCGGGCGCTGGACGGGCGGGTGAGCGAGATCGTGATCGCCACCAACTTCACCGCCGAAGGCGAGGTGACGTCCCACATGCTCAGCGAGCTATTCAAGGAGCGCGGCCTGACGGTGACCCGCATCGCGCGCGGCATGCCGGTGGGGGGCGAGCTAGAGTATGTCGATCTGGGCACGCTGGCGCAGGCGGTGTACGAACGCCGCGGCGTGTAAGCCGGCATTGTCTTGTCATGGCCGCTTCGCTAGAATCGGCTCTTCCCGTCCCGTTTCATTCCTAGGAGTCCTGTCGAAATGAACAAGTGATGCCCGGATGCCCATGGCGTCCCCGATTCGTTCCGCCGTCCGGCGCGTGCGAGTATGCGCATTGCTTGTGTTCGACAATCAGTTCCGAATCGTTTCCGTGCCTGCCGTTTTGACCCGGCATGGACGATTCCCGCGCAGCGCGTGCGTCGGCGTTGATTTTCCTTTTCTAAACGGAGGACAAGATGCCCGATGCCGTTCAACAACACGATGTTTTCCATTACAACCAGGTCGCCTGGGATCGCCAGGCGCGCGCCGACTGCGAGTGGTCGCGGCCGGTGGATGCCGCCGCCATCGCCGAGGCCAGGCAGGGCCGCGTGCTGGCCAAATTGACGCCGGGGCCGTTGCCGGCCGGTTGGCTGGACGATGCGCTCGGCCTGGACATCCTGTGCCTGGCGTCCGGCGGCGGGCAGCAAGGGCCGCTGCTGGCCGCCGCGGGCGCGCGGACGACGGTGCTGGACGCGTCGGTCGAACAGCTGGCGCGCGACCGCGAGGTGGCCGAGCGCGAGGGGCTGGCGCTGCGGCTGGAGCACGGCGACATGCGTGATCTGTCGCGTTTCGCCGACGCCAGCTTCGACTGCGTGTTCCACCCGATCTCCAATCTTTACGTGCCGGACGTGACGCCGGTGTGGCGCGAGTGTTTCCGCGTCCTGCATCCCGGCGGCCGGCTGCTGGCCAGCTTCTACAATCCGGCGGTGTTCGTCGCCGACCGCGATCCAGCGCTGGTGGAGCAGGGCCTGATCCGGCCGCGATTCGCCATCCCGTATGCCGATCCCGCGCATTTGTCCGAGGCCGAGCTGGCGGCGAAGCGAACGAGGGGCGAGGCGCTGGTGTTCGGCCATAGCTTGGCCGACTTGATCGGCGGACAGATGGCGGCCGGCTTTCTGATCGCCGGTTTCCACGAGGACTGGCAGCCGCGGCCGCGTTTTCTGATCGATCGCTATCTGCCCACCTTCATCGCCACCCAGGCGCTCAAGCCGGCGTGAGGCGCGAAAAAAGCCCGCCGGAAACGGCGGGCTTTTTTACGAGGGGCGCGGGATCAGTCGCCGCTGACCACATCCACGCCCTTGGGCGGAACGAAGGCGAAGCGGGAGGCAGGCAGCGCGGCGTTCTGCTGCGGCTTGCTGAACACGATGCGGGTGTCGTTGCCGAAGCTGTCGGTCAGCTGCATTTCCACCAGCATATTGTTCTTGAAGCCCATGCGGATGGCGCTGAAGGTGTTGTCCTGCTTTTTCGGGCTGGCGGCCAGCCATTCCAGCTCGCCCTGCTTGCCAGCCTCGTTCAGCTTGTAGCTGCGCTCGATTTCGTTGCTGCCGGCCAAGAGCGCGGCCGGGCTGGAGCCCAGCGCGGTGCCCTGGGCCTTGCGCGTGGCCTGGGCCAGGTCCTGGTCGTAGATCCACAGCGTCTTGCCGTCGCCGACGATCAGCTGCGAGTAGGGTTTGCTGTATTCCCAGCGGAATTTGCCGGGGCGGGCGATTTCCAGCCGGCCGCTGGCTTCCTCGCGCTTGCCCTTGTTGCTTACGGTCTGGCTGAAGTCTGCGGACAGCGTCTTGCTGCCGGAGACGAAGGCCTTGAGCTGGGCGACGGCCGAAGCCTGGGCCGGCACGGCCAGGGAGGCTGCGATGGCGGCGGCGGCCAGCATAGTGAAAAACGGTTTCATGGCGTCAATGTCCTCGCGGGCGGTGCGGGCCGGAATCAAAAACAGTAGGACCGGAACGGAGCCGGCCCGGTTCATCGCCGGGCCGGGCGATTGTGTTGGCGATTATTGCGTGCGGCGGGCCTTGCGCTTCTTCTTGGACTTGGCCTGGGGTTGGGCCGCTTGAGCCTGAGGCTCGGCCGCCGCCGCGGCCGCCGGGGCTTCGGCATGCTCGCCGGGCAGCAGCTTGTCGGTGTCCTTCAGCCAGTCAGGCATGTCGAGCTTGTCGAAGTCGACGATGTCGTTTTCGCTCAGCTGATAGACGAATTGAGGCTTGCCGTAATGGCTGTAGCGCACATTGACGTAGGCGTCGCCGCTGAACTCGGGCGCTTCGACGTGGACTTTCTGGCGCAGGGCCAGCAGGTCGCCGCCGCGGCTGGCGTAGATGTCGCTGACGGTGCGGCTCTTGTCGCCGCTGACCGGGTCAAGCTTGACCAGGCTCTGCACCAGGCGAATCATCGCCTCGGCGCCGGACTTGTCGTCAGGCTGCTTGGCCTGTTCGCGCGCCACTTTGGCCAGACCGTCCAGCATCTGCAGAGTCAGCTTCTGCTCCTGCTGGCGGCTCAGCTCCATCCGCAGTTTGTAATGCGCGCCGATTTCGCCGGCGTAGGCATCCAGCGGCTGGAAGCTGAACGCCTGCTTGTCCGCCTGGGCGTAGGCATCGTCGATGATTTTCGGCATCGCCTGGTACATGGCCTTCAGCGGAATCTGGCTGGCCATCTCGGCCGGCAGCTTGGCGCGGATGAATTTGCCGGATTGCTTGCGCAGCGAGGGCAGGAACAGGTCGACGGCGGACGGGTCCACCAGCAGCGACATGTCCTGAGCGTGGAATTGCAGCGGGACCTTGATGCTGGCCAGCAGGTTGCGCCGCTCGAAGCGCAGCTCCGGAATGGCTTCCACTCTGCCGTTCGGCGCGTCGACCGCGCCGCTGACGTTGACGCGCACGGCGCGGCCCACCTGATCTATGGTGTCGGCGATGTCGGGCTGGGCCAGCTTGGAGTCGCGGTCGGTGAAGACCAGCTTGTCGAAGCCGATCTGGGCGTCGAAGTTGTAGCTGGCGTTCTGCCAGTTCTGCAGCATCACCTTGCGGGTAGCTTCGTCGGGCGTCTTGCCGGCCAGCGGCGTGGCGCAACCTGTGAGCAGGGCGAGGGAGGAAAGGGCGGCGGTTGCGGCCAGTTTCAAGCGAGTCATTGTCGTCAAGGTCCTGTTAATGTCCATGGTGCGCGATCCTGGCGGATCGTCTGGGTATCCCGGGATTATATCGCAGCTGCAATGGCTATGCGTTTGACCTTTTCGGTCGGCGATGGGCGGCGGCCAGGCGGCCGCCCGGGCGAGAGTCAGCTGAATTTGTTGGTGATCGGATAGCGCCAGTCTTTGCCGAAGCCGCGCGGGGTGACGCGCGGTCCCACCGGCGCCTGGCGGCGCTTGTATTCGTTGATCTTCAACAGCCGCACCACGCGGTTCACGTCCGCCTCGGCGTAGCCGGCGGCGATGATGTCGGCGGCAGACTGGTTGTCCTCGACGTAGCGCGCCATGATGGCGTCCAGAATCTCGTACGGCGGCAGGCTGTCCTGGTCCTTCTGGTCGGGACGCAGCTCGGCCGATGGCGGGCGGGTGATGATGCGTTCCGGGATCACGTCGGACACGGTGTTGCGCCAGCGGCAGAGCTCGAACACCAGGGTCTTGGCCACGTCCTTCAGCACGGCGAAGCCGCCGGCCATGTCGCCGTACAGCGTGCAGTAGCCGGTGGTCATCTCGGACTTGTTGCCGGTCGTCAGCACCAGCTTGCCGCTCTTGTTGGACAGCGCCATCAGCAGCGTGCCGCGGATGCGGGCCTGCAGGTTCTCCTCGGTGGTGTCCATCTCCAGACCCTGGAACGACGGCGCGAGCGCGGCCATGAAGCTCTCGTACATCGGCCAGATCTCGATTTCGTCGTATTTCACGCCCAGGCGGGCGATCATGTCGCGGCTGTCGGTCACGGAAATGTCGGCGGTGTAGCGCGAGGGCATCATCACCGCGTGCACCTTGTCGGCGCCCAGCGCGTCCACCGCCACCGCCAGCGTCAGCGCGGAGTCGATGCCGCCGGACAGGCCCAAGAGCGCGCCAGGGAAGCCGTTCTTGCCGATGTAGTCGCGCACGCCGACCACCAGCGCGCGGTAGACGCTTTCCAGCATGTCCGGCAGCGCGGCGAGCTTGCCGGGCTGGAAGTCGCCGTCGGCGTAATCGACCAGCAACAGCTCCTCGTCGTAGGCCGCGGCCTGGGCGGCCACTTCGCCCGCCTTGTTCAGCGCGAACGAGGCGCCGTCGAACACCAGTTCGTCCTGGCCGCCCACCAGTTGGACATAGGCCATCGGCAGGCCGGTTTCCTCGACGCGGAAGCGCGCCATCTGCTGACGGGTTTCGATCTTGTCGCGGTGGAAGGGGGAGGCGTTGAGGGCCAGAATCAGTTCGGCGCCGGCATCGGCGGTTTCCGCGGCGGGCTCCAGATGCCAGATGTCCTCGCAGATCAGCACGCCCACCTTGACGCCGTTCTGCTCGAATACCAGCGGCGCGGCGCCCGGGGTGAAGTAGCGGCATTCGTCGAATACTTCATTATTGGGCAGCTGCATCTTGTGATACTGGCCCAGCCGGTGGCCGTCGCGCAGCACGGTGGCGGCGTTGAAACGCTCGTTGCCTATCCGGGCTGGATGGCCGACGATCACGGTGATGCCGTCCAGCTGCTCGATGACATCCAGGCCCTTGGCCACCTCGCGGTAGAAACTGTCGCGCAGCAGGAGGTCTTCCGGGCTGTAACCGGTCAGCGCCAGCTCCGGCGTCAGCAGGATGTCCGCGCCCTGGGCCATGGCCGCGTTGGCCAGGTCGACGATTTTTTTGGCATTGCCGGCGATGTCGCCGACCACGGGGTTGAACTGGGCGAGTGCGATACGCATCTTGAGAGGGCACCGATGATTCTTGATCGTTCGATTTTACCTGAAGATGGCGTCCGCCCAGAAAGGAAAAGCATTGCAGCTGCAACTGTATGACGGCGTGGCCGCCATCGCGCAACCAGCGTGGCCGGCCGGCGAGGGGGCGGGCGTGTTTGTCGGCCGCGAATGGCTGGCGGCGCTGGAGGAAACCGGCTGTGTCGGCGGCGAGACGGGCTGGCGGCCGCTGCCGCTGGCCTTGGAGCGCGATGGGCGGACGGTAGGGTTGGCGCCGGCTTATCTGAAGCAGCACAACCGCGGCGAGTACGTGTTCGATTGGTCCTGGTCCGAGGCGTACGCCCGCGCCGGGCTGGACTATTACCCGAAGCTGGTGGTGGCCTCGCCGTTCACGCCGGTGACCGGCAGCCGGCTGCTGGGCGGCGCGGACGAGCAGGCGCATTTGATTGCTGGCCTGCAACAGCTGGTGGACGATAACGGCTTGTCGTCGGCCCATGTGTTGTTTCCGACGGCGGACGAGGCGAGCCGGCTGCGGGAGGCGGGCTGGCTGCTGCGCGATGGCGTGCAGTTCCATTGGCGCAACCGCGGCTACGCCGACTTCGACGATTTCCTCGCCACGCTCAGCCGCGACAAACGCAAGAAAATACGCCAGGAGCGGCGCAAAGTGGCGGATGCAGGCGTGGAGGTGCGCGCGGTGGACGGCGCGGCGATAGGGAGTGCGGACTGGGAGCTGTTTTACGGTTGTTACCGGCAGACTTATCTGGAGCATCATTCCGCGCCCTATCTGAACCTGGATTTCTTCCAGCGGATAGGCGAAAGGCTGCCCGGCCATTGCGTGATGTTCATCGCCAGCCGGGAAGGGCGCGACATCGCCGCCAGCCTGTGCGTGCGGGACGGCGACGCGCTGTACGGCCGCTACTGGGGCGCGCTGGAGGAGGTGCCCTGCCTGCATTTCGAGCTGTGCTATTACCAAGGGCTGGAGTACGCCATTCGCCAGGGGCTGGGGGCATTCGAGGGCGGCGCCCAGGGCGAGCACAAGCAGGCCCGCGGATTCGAGCCGGAGCGGACGGTTTCCGCCCACTATATCGCCGATCCGCGCTTTCGCTCCGCCATCGCCGATTGGCTGCGGCGCGAACGCGAAGGCGTGGCAGATTATGTCGATCAGTTATTTTCCCATTCGGCTTATAAAACACTTGCGCGGGATGTGTAGGGCTTATATACTGCGCAGCCTCTGTGAACGAAACGCCCAGCGTATCGATCCAGGGTCTGGAGAGGTGGATGAG
>NZ_JAYFSJ010000006.1:0-161497 GCF_039708975.1 Chromobacterium indicum | reverse complement strand
GAGTGGTTTAAGTCGCACGCCTGGAAAGCGTGTTTAGGTTAATAGCCTAACGGGGGTTCGAATCCCCCCCTCTCCGCCAGAATTCATTACGGAATCGCCTGGCGGTTTCGACAATTTAGCAAGACACCTCCGGAGAGGTGGATGAGTGGTTTAAGTCGCACGCCTGGAAAGCGTGTTTAGGTTAATAGCCTAACGGGGGTTCGAATCCCCCCCTCTCCGCCAAATTGAAAAGCCCCGACTCGTCGGGGCTTTTCGCTTTTCCGCCGAAAGAAAACCGGCTGGCTTTCTTCATGTGGCGGTGGCGTCCAAGGCCGGCATGATGAAAACGGCGATCATGCCGCGGCGCGGCTTTCGGCTGCTGCGCTCACTTGGCCAGCAACTCGCTCAAATTGCCATGCACCTTTTGCAGCAGGGCCTGCAATTGCTTGGCTTCGCCGGCATCCAGGCCTTGCTGGGCCAGACGCTGCAGCTCGTCTCCCAAAGCCATCGCCGATTTGAGCGCGTCGTAGGCCGGCGGCAGCAGCTCGATGCGGTTGACGCGGCGGTCGTTGAGGCAGGGCACCCGCTTCAGCCAGCCGGCGGCCTGCATCCGGTCGCACAAGGTGGCCACGCCCATCGGCGTCAGATCCAGCCGGTCCGCCAGCTCCACCTGCGACAGGCCGCCGTCGCCCTCATGCGCAGCCAGCGCGCCGAGCAGCCGGCATTGCGCCAGCGACAGTCCCAGTTGCTGCCGCGCGCGCAGATCGAAAAGGCGGCCGTATAAGCGGCCGGTATCGCTGACGAGAAAGCCGAAGCGTTCGGTGAGTCGCAGTTTCATAACGCCATAAATAATAAACCAGATTATTGCTTATACATGAATCCGCCTGCCGATGCCAAGCCTTGACGCCGGATTATCGCCAGCTGAAAACTCAAATTCGCCATCCCGCCATCGGAAAATGAATCGGCGTTATCCGCGCGTTCAAACTGCGATTGAAACCACGCATCAAATGAATCGCGGCGTCTCAGCCAATTGGTGCGCGGAATCTGTCCACACGCCTTATTCCAGCCATTTTCCGCTCGAAACGGCGGAAGCAGGCAGTCTCCTTTGTTTGCGCTATCCAGCATATTGCGGCGCGGAATGACTCGCAAGCGGAGGCGGTTTGCCTGTTTTATGTCGGGCTTTCGGGCAAGGCTTGGTTTTGTTTTAAGTGTTGCTCCGGATTGCGAGCCGAGCAGCGGACATCTAATCAGGATAATGCCAGCAAGGAATAAAACGGCCCGGTTATCCATCGCGGCTCATATTTTTCCTGGCGTCCCTTGCAATCTCATCCAATTTCCCGCCGGGGCCAAGCGGCATCGAGCCGAACGCGCGAGAACGGATCCGTGACCATGATCCGCATCTGGGAGGAAACATGTCCGATTTGAATCGTCGCCAATTGCTGAAGGGCGGAGCCATCGTCTTCGGCAGCCTCGCCTTGTCCGAACCCTCGCTGGCGCGCTTGCTGCGCCTGAGCCGGGGCACCCGCTACAACGTCGCCAGCCCGCAGGGCAAGGCGATGCTGCAGATCTACGCGGGCGCGGTCAAGAAAATGATGGACCCCGCGTTGTATCCGGAGGGCAATCCGCTGAACTGGATATTTCAGTGGTATACCCATTTCGTGCGGGGGGACCGGACCAAGCTGCAGGAGCTGAACCGGGTGTATCCGTCGCCGTCGGCGAACCGGACGCTGGCGGAAAAGATGTGGAATACCTGTCAGGCCCATAGTTCGGGGCAGCGCGAGGATTTCTTCCTGCCTTGGCACCGGATGTTCATCACTTATTTCGAAGACATCATCCGCCAGGTGTCTGGCAGGCATGATTTCACGCTGCCATATTGGGACTACACCGATCCCAATCAGCAAGTGCTGCCGATTGAATTCCGCCGGCCCGGCGATCCGGTCTGGGGCTCGTTGTATCGCGCGACCCGCTGGCCTGGCACCAATGCGGGCAAGAATGTCACCGATGGGCGCAGCGCGCTGACTTTGGACTGCATGAAGTCCAATCTGTATTCCGGCTCGGCCGGCGACGCGGGCTTCTGCGCGAACACGGACATGAATCCGCATGGCGCGCTGCATGTCGATGTCGGCAACAGCCAGGGCATGGCTCAGGTGCCGTGGGCGGCGAACGATCCTATTTTCTGGATTCACCATTGCAATATCGACCGGATCTGGGCCAGCTGGAATCTTGCCGGCGGCAAGAATCCGTCCGACTCGCCTTTCCTCAACCAGCAGTTCGTTTTTGCGTCGCCGACTGGCGCTGCAGTGGTCGCGACGGTCAAAAATTACCTGTCGCTTCCCAAAGACGCTTATTCCAGCTATGTCTCGCGGCCGCCGGGCAGCCTGCCGTTCCCGATCAAGCTGGCATTGCCCAAGGCCGCGCTGGCCATGCGCCTGGAAAGCTTCGCGAGCGAAGCCGCGAATTTGGTGAGGCTGGGAAATGGGCCGGTCACCGTCAGCCTGGGCGACGCGAAGTCGACGTCCGCGTCGGCGCCGCGGGTCGAGATGCTGTCGAGCCGGCTGGGCGCGCTCGGCAAGCAGTCCAGCCTGTTTCTGCGCTTTGAAGGCCTGTCAGCCCACGGGGCCGTCAACGGCGTTTACAGCGTTTATGTCCACACCGGCGACGCGCCGGCGGCGGATGCGCGGGGGCCGGGCTTCGTGGGCCAGATCAATTTCTTCAGCGCGGCCGGAACCCATCAGCATGATGGCGAGAGTACCGGCAATATCCCGGACAAGAAGGCGTTCAGCTTCCTGTTGAGGGCGGAGACGCGCGCCTGGCTGCAGAAGAACGGCGGAGGCGAACCTCAGGTCACGCTGGTGCCCACGATTCCCGACGGCAATGACGAGGCGATGCCGACGATAGACAAGATAGCGCTGGTGGCGTCGTGACGAGGCGCGGCGCGGCCTGGATTTTGGGCAGGCCGCGCCGCCGCCGTGCGATGGGGAGGGCACCGCATATGGGGTCTGGAAAGCATTTCGCTTGCGCCGCGCTGGCGTTGGCCTTGTCCGGCCCGTCGCAGGCCGACGCGGCGGGCATGCGGCTGTTGGGGAGGTACGATGGCAACGGCCGCGGGGTGGAGATCGGAGCCGATGCCGTCCACATTGCGATCCCGCTGGATGCGCGGGCTTGCCATGGGCCGGGGAGGCGCGTCACCTTGTATCTCAGGGGGTTGAGGGCGGATGAGGGGCCGCATCCCGGCTATCGCGTGTTGTTGGTCCGGCGCGGCGCTCGAGCGTCTGGCGAGCCGGTCGGCGAGTTCAATTTTTACGGCATCGGGCCCGGCGTGCGGCGGGATGCCAGTTTCGATCTGGCACCGGAGCTCCTGGCAAGCCGCCGGGAGCCATGCATCGTTCGTCTGTTGCTGCAAGCGGCGGGACCGGTGGCGAATGCTGGACGGGCCGCCATGGACAGCATGGAGATATGGCGCGAGTGAGCTGGCCGGCCAGCGCTGCGCGCTGGTCTCGACTCTGTCTGAGCGAGTTTATTCAAAGTTCTGTTGCGAGCTGCGCGGCCCTAAACAGGAGGCCTGATGCAAGGCCGAAGGCGCAGGCTCCGGCCATCCCGCGCTCTGCTCCAGCCGCGCGGCAGATGGCTTGTTGGCCGGGCTGCCTTTCAGAGCCGTTTTCCGCGCCCGGCATCCGGCGGAGAGCCGTGGCTATCGCAAAAAGGCTTTGAACCGGTTCCAAGCGCGCTCTTCCGTAATAGTACGTATCAGGATGGCGGCTCGGCGCGAGCCAAGGCTTTGCGTGTGCTTTCCGGAGGAAATGCTAGACGTGGATTGGACTTTCTCCTAACCCTAGCCTCATAGCATAACTACAATGAATTTCATAAGGCGGGAAATCTGACTAGCAAGCTGGTATGCGGGATGCGGGGGCGCCAACGTCCGCATGCAGCTGCCGCTGTCACAAGGAAACGAGATGTTCAACGACTTGCGACGCGAGCAGGCGAGCATCCTGATCGTCGACGATGTGGCAAGCAATATTCACGTGATCAGGGAGGCGGTACAGGGCCTGGGCGAGGTGCGCTTTGCCACCAGCGGCAAGGCGGCTTTGGAAATCGCCCAAAAGAATGTACCGGATGTGATCCTGCTCGACATCGAAATGCCGGGCATGGACGGCTACGAGGTGTGCCGGGCAATCAAAGAGTCATCCCGGCTGCGGGATATTCCGGTGATTTTCGTCACCTCCCACGACCAGCGCGAGCATGAGCTGCAGGCGCTGAGCCTGGGCGGCGTCGATTTCCTGCACAAGCCGCTGAACGTGCCGGTGGCGCGCGCGCGCATCCAGACCCACCTGGCGCTGCAGATGCGGACCCGGCAGCTGGCGCGGGTCAAGAAAGACCTGGCCGATGTGCTGCAGCATCTGCCGGCTTTCGTCGCGCACTGGAACAACAATCTGTGCTGCCAGTTCTGCAACGATATCGCGGGGCACTGGTTTGGCGTCGCCGCCGCCACCATGCGCGGCATGCATGTGCGCAAGGTGCTGGGCGAGGCCAATTACGCCGCCATCGAGGAGCATTTGAAGGACGTAATGCGCGGCAACTGCCCATCGTTCGACCTGAGCTTCGTCCGGCGCGAGGGCGGCCTGTTGTTCGGCCAGGTGTCGCTGGTGTTCCGCCCGGATGAGGAAGGGCTGCCCGGCTTCCTGATGCTGATCACCGACGTCACCGAGCGCAAGCGGGCGGAGCTGGCGCTGCGCGACGAGAAAGAGCGCATCCGCATCACGCTGAACTCCATCGGCGACGCGGTCATCGCCACCGACGCCAACGGCAACATCACTTTCCTCAACCCCATCGCCGAGGACATGACGGGCTGGCAGGCCAAGGAGGCGCTGGGCGAGCCGGTGGAGAAGATCATGCCGCTCAGGGAGAGCTCCCAGGGGCATGCGATGTTCAATCCGGTCCGGCTGGTGCTGTCCGAGCAGCGCTCGGTCGGCATGGCGATGAACTGCGCGCTGATGCGCCGGGACGGCCAACTGCTGGAGCTGGAGGATTCCGCCTCTCCCATTCTGGACCACGCGGGCAAGCTGACCGGGGCCATCATCGTATTCCACGATGTCAGCGAGGCCCGGGCGATGGCGGTGAAGATGACTCACCTGGCCCACCATGACGCGCTGACCAATCTGCCCAACCGGATGTTGCTGCAGGATCGCACTCAGCAGGCGCTGCAGCGAGCGGCCCATATCGGAGACAGATTAGGCCTGTATATTCTGGATCTGGATCATTTTAAGGTGATCAACGATTCGATGGGGCATACGGTCGGCGATCTGCTGCTGCAACAGGTCGCGCTCCGGCTGCAGGCCGTGCTGCGTCCCTGCGACACGGTCAGCCGCCAGGGAGGCGACGAGTTCATTGTCCTGATGCCGGGCTTGGGGGGCATCGAGCAGGCGGGCGCGATGGCGGACAAGATGCTGAAAGCCATCGCCGAGCCTTATCTGCTGGACGGCAGCCGCTACGATCTTTCCGGCAGCATAGGCGTCGGTCTGTACCCGGATGACAGCAAGGACCAAGAGGAGCTGTATCGCCACGCCGACGCCGCGATGTACCGCGCGAAGCAGGAGGGGCGCAACCGCTACCGTTTTTTCTCCGCCGAGATAGAAGAGGCGCTGCTGACGCGGCAGGCGCTGGAGCGGCATATCCGGATGGGCGCCGAGCAAGGCGGCTTCCTGGTCTACTACCAGCCCAAGGTGGACGCGCGCGACGGCAGCGTGGTCGGCCTGGAGGCGTTGCTGCGTTGGCGCAACGACAAGAACGAGATCGTATCCCCGGCCCATTTCATTCCGCTGGCGGAGGAGACGGGCCTGATCGTGCCGCTGGGGCTGTTCGTGCTGCGGCAAGCCTGTCTGGACGGCAAGCGCTGGCTGGATGCGGGGCGACGCTTGCGGATAGCGGTCAACGTGTCGGCGGTGCAAGTCACCGAGTCTGACTTCTGCGATACGGTGAGGCGGGCGCTGAAGGAAACCGGCATGCCGGCCGAGCTGTTGGAGCTGGAAATCACCGAAGGCGTGCTGGCGCAGGACGTCGAGCGGACGATGAGCGTGCTGGCCGAGCTGAAAAGCCTGGGCGTCTCCATCGCCATCGACGATTTCGGCACCGGCTATTCCAGCCTGTCTTATCTGAAGCTGTTTCCGCTGGATGTGCTGAAGATAGACCAGAGCTTCATCCGCGACATGCTTGTCGATCGCCATAGCGCGGCCATCGTCGCCGCCATCATCAGCATGGCGCAGGGCATGAGGCTGCGCCTGGTGGCGGAGGGCGTGGAGCGGGAGGAGCAAGCCAGCGAGCTTCTCAAGCTAGGCTGCCACATCATGCAGGGTTTTCTCTACGGCAGGCCGGAGCCGGTCGCCGAAATCGACAGGTGTTTCGCCTGACGGCCGGCATCATCCATGCTTTTCGGCGCGCGGATGGCGCCTGGCCTGAACAATCATGATTTGACGACGAACTTGGGGGCATGCCTTGAACGGACATTGCGACTCGTCTGTCTGGATGAAAAAACCATTGTTGTCGACTCCGGCCGCCGCATTGCTGGTGTTGTTGCTGGGCGCCGCGTTGAGCTTGCTGCTGGGGTGGAAGGTCGCGCTCGACAACCGCGGGCGGGTGGAGTCCGAACTGCGGCGCGAGGCCCGGCAACTGGGCGCGGAAGTGGCGGCCCGCATTCAGCGCTACCAGTATGGATTGAGCGGCGCGCGCGGCGCCATCGCCAGCAATGGCGAGCATGGCATCAGCCGCGAGCGCTTCCGCACTTATGCCCAGAGTCTGGGCTCCTCCATCGAATACCCCGGTCTGCTGGGTTTCGGTTATATCCGCCGGGTGCCGCAGCGGCAGGTGGCCAATTTCGAGCAGCGGGAGCGCGAGGACGGCGTACCGGATTTCACCGTTCATCAATTGCGGCCGCATGAGGGCGAGCGCGCGGTTATCGTTTATTTCGAGCCGGATCGAGGAGATCGCTCCGCCATCGGTCTGGACATCGCTTCCGAGCCCGGCAGGCGTGAGGCGGCCGAATCTTCTATGCGGGGCGGGCAGGCCCGGCTGAGCGGGCCCATTGCCTTGATGCCTCATCCGGAGGATAAAGCGCAGGCTTTCCTGCTGTTGTTGCCGGTGTATGGCGGCGGAGTGATGCCCGCCACCGAGGAGGGGAGGCTGCGGGCGGGTTTCGGCTGGGTGTTCTCGCCGATACGCGCCCGCGACGCGATGGCGGGGGTAATGGACGATCTGCCTGGCGTCGGCGTGGAGCTGGCCGATGTGACCGGCGGCGGGGCGACGGTTTTTTTCCGCGGCGGTTCAGAAGAAACCCGGGTGATCGCGGCCGCGTCGGCGCGCCAACAGCTGTTTGGCCGCGACTGGCAACTGACGCTGAGAGCGGGGCCGGCCTTCGTCGACAGTCTGCGGCTGCCCAGCGCCACCCAGGCCGCGCTGGATGGGTTGGGCGCGAGCGTTTTGGCCAGTCTGCTGGCGTTGGTGCTGGGGCGCAATCGACAGCGCCGCCTCCAACTGCTGGCGACGCAAAATCGGCTGGCTGCCATCGTCGAGGGCTCGGTGGACGCCATCATCAGCAAGACGCTGCTGGGGGTGGTCACCAGTTGGAACCACAGCGCCGAGCGCCTGTTCGGTTACCGGGCCGACGAGGCGATAGGCCGGCCGCTGGCCGAGCTGATCGTGCCGGAGGAGCGGAAAGGAGAGGAAACAGACATCCTGAGGCGGATTGCGAACGGCGAGCGGATCGAGCACTTCGAAACGGTGCGCCAGCGCAAGGACGGCGTTTTGCTGAATGTGTCGGTATCGGTGTCGCCGGTGCAGAACGAAGCCGGGCAAATCGTCGGCGCGTCCAAAGTGCTGAGGGATCTCAGCGAGCAGAAGCGGATCAAGACCGAGCTGCAGACCCTGAGCGACAATCTGGAGCGGCAGGTGGCCGACCGCACGGCGGAGCTGGACAAGGCCTGGCGCACCTTGCAGACGGTGCTGGACGCGGTGCCGTTCATCATCGGCTACTGGGACCGCAACCAGATCAACCGCGTGGCCAACCAGGCCTACCAAACCTGGTTCGGCATCGATCACGGCGACTTGCCCGGGCGGTCGATGAAGTCTTTGCTGGGCGATGAGCTGTATCAGGCCAACCTTGTCCATGTGGAGGCCGCGCTGCGGGGCGAGTCGCAGGTTTTCGAGCGGCGGATTCCCGGGCCGGACGGCATTGTGCGCCACTCGCTGATCCACTATCTGCCCGATTTCGTGGATGGCGAGGTAAGGGGCTTCTACGCCACGGTGCAGGACATTTCCGAACAGGTGGAGAGCCGCAGCCGAATGACTTCGGCGCTGCGCGAGCGCGACCAGCTGCTGAACACCATCAACCAGCAGCTGCTGTATTCGGCGACCGACACCAATGGACGCATCCTGGAGGCCAACGACCTGTTTTGCATGGCCCACGGCTATGGCCGCGAGGAGTTGCTGGGGCAGGATCACAGCAAGCTGAACGCCAGCGTGCATCCGGTGCTGTTCTGGCAGTCGCTGTGGCACACCATAGGCTCGGGCCGGGCATGGCGAGGCGAGATCTGCAACCGGACCCGGGACGGCAGGCTGCGCTGGTTCGACACGGTGATCGTGCCCCATGCCGGGGATAGCGGCCGCATCGAGCGCTACATCGCGCTGCGCATCGACATCACCGCGCGGCGGCTGGCCGACGCCGAGCTCGCCCGAGTGCACCGGCTGCTGACCAATGTGTTGCGAGCGGCCTCTGAAGTGGCCATCATCGCCGCCGACGTGCACGGCATGGTTTCGCTGTTCAACAGCGGCGCGCAGCGCATGCTTGGCTATTCGGAAGACGAGATGGTGGGGCAGGCGATGCTGACCCGTTTCCATCTGGAGGAAGAGCTGAGCGGACACGGCGAGGAGCTGAGCGCGCGATATGAGCGCCGGGTGGAAGGGCTCCGCGCCCTGGTGCATGAGCCTGAGGCCGTGGGCGCGGAAACGCGGGAATGGACCTATGTCCGCAAGGATGGCACTCACCTGCAGGTATCGCTGATGGTGACGGCGATGCGCGACAGCGACGAACTGGTGGTGGGCTACCTGGCCATCGCCACCGACATCACCGCCCAGCAGCGGCAGCAACGGGAACTGGTGGCCGCCCGCGATCAGATGCAGCTGGCATCGGAGACGGCGCAACTGGGCATCTGGAGCTGGTCTCCCTCGGACAACCAACTCAGCTGGAACGCACGGATGTTCGAAATCTACAGCCAGCCCCCGGAACTGGCCCAGCAGGGGCTGGAATATCGGCATTGGCGCGAGCGGGTGCATCCGGAGGATGTGGACGAGGTGGAGGCGGGATTGCGAGCGTTGCTGGCGGGCGGCGAGACGATGGAGCGGGTGTTCCGGGTGGTGCATCCGGATGGAGAGGTCCGCCACGTGCAAGTGGGCGCCCGTCTGGAGCGCCACGGCGACGGCGTGAGGATCACCGGCATCAATCGCGATATCAGCGAGAGCCGCGCTTACGAGCAGAAGCTGCTGGAGGCCAAAAGCCTGGCCGAGCAGGCCAGCGTGGCCAAGAGCCAGTTCCTCGCCAATATGAGCCACGAGATCCGCACGCCGATGAACGCGGTGCTGGGCTTGCTGCAATTGATGCAGCATACCAGGCTGGACGAGCGCCAGCTCGACTACGTGGGCAAGATCCAGGCGGCGGCCAGGTCATTGCTGGGCCTGCTCAATGACATCCTGGACTTCTCCAAGATGGACGCCGGCAAGCTGCAGTTGGATCTGCACCCGTTCGAGCTGGAGGGATTGATGCGCGAGCTGGCGGTGGTGTTGTCGGGCAATACTAGCGACAAGGACGTCGAGGTGTTGTTTCGCATGGAGCCGACGCTGCCTTCCGTGCTGGTGGGGGACCGGCTGCGGTTGCAGCAGATCCTGATCAATCTGGCCGGCAACGCGCTGAAGTTCACCAATCAGGGGCAAGTGGTGATCACGGTGCGCGAGTCGTCGCGCGGCGTAGACGAGGTCAGCCTGTACATCGAGGTCAGCGATACCGGCATCGGCATCGCGCCGGAGCAACTGGCGCGCATCTTCGAGGGCTTCACCCAGGCCGAGGCGTCCACCACCCGGCGTTTTGGCGGCACAGGCCTGGGGCTGGTGATCAGCAGGCGGCTGGTGGAGCTGATGGGCGGCCAATTGCAGGTGGAAAGCCAGTTTGGCTGCGGCAGCCGCTTCTGGTTCGAGCTGACCTTGGGCGTTGTCGCGGACGAACCGTTGGCCCAGATTCCGGCCGAGCCGCTGGGGCCGCTGGCGGTCCTGGTGGTGGACGACAACCCGCTGGCCGGCGAAATTCTGATGGACACTATCGCCACGGTCGGCTGGAAGGCCGAATACGCCGACGGCGGCGAGGAGGCGCTGGAAAAAGTGCATCGGGCGGATATGGAGGAGCGGCTTTACGACGTGGTGCTGATGGACTGGCGCATGCCAGGCCTGGACGGCATAGGCGTCGCCGAAATGATGCGGCAGCAGCTGTCGCGCGACAAGCCGCCGGTGATCATCATGGTGACGGCTTTCGGGCGCGAGGTGCTGGCCGAGGCGGCGGAAAGCCCCGACCCGCCGTTCAGCGACTTCCTGACCAAGCCGATCACGCCGCAACAGCTGGTGGACGCGGTGATCCGTTCGGTAACCGGAGCGAAGAGGGCGATCGAGCAACCGGTTTCGACCCGACGGCTGGGCGGCATGCGCATCCTGTTGGTGGAGGACAACGAGCTCAATCGTCAGGTGGCGTCCTTGTTGCTGCAGGAGGAGGGCGCGCGGATCAGCCTGGCGGAGGGGGGGCTGTCGGGGGTGGCCCAGGCGGTGGGGGCGGATCCGCTGTTCGATATCGTGATCATGGATGTGCAGATGCCGGACATCGACGGGCTGGAGGCCACGCGGCGAATCCGCGCCGATCCGCGTTGCCGGAGCCTGCCCATTCTGGCGATGACCGCCAACGCCTCCCAGGCCGATCGCGCAGCCTGCCTGGAGGCAGGGATGAACGATCATGTCGGCAAGCCGATAGACATCGACGAATTGGTGTCCAAACTGCTGGAGCTGGGCGGCCGGGAGGCCGGAGCGGATGGCGGGCCGCCGCCTGCGCGGGAAGCCGAGGCGCGAGATGAGGCAGAAGCCGGCGCGTTGGTCGAGTCGCTGCCTTCGCGCCTGCGCCGTTTCGGCAACAAGCTGAGGGTCTATCGGGCCGCATTGTCCACCTTCCGCCCCGAGTGCGACGCGCTGCTGACCGGCATTGCCGAAAACGGACGCCTGGGCGCGCAGCCGGAGCTGGCCTCGGGGCTGCACACACTGAAAGGCTTGTCGGTCACCTTGGGCGCGCAGGCGCTGAGCCAGCAGGCCGCCGAGCTGGAGAAGCGCGCGCGCGCGGGAGAGGCGATAGGCGGGGAGGATCTGGAGCGCTTGCGCGGGCTGCTGGATGACAGCGTGGCGCAGCTGTTCGACAGTCTGCCGGCCGAAGAGGCCCGCAAAGCGTCGAGGCCGTTGCCGACGGCGGACTGGCGGGAGCAATTGCGGGACATTCTGGCCTTGCTGGAGGACAACAATCTGGCGGCGATAGATATGGTGGATAAGCTGCTGGACCGGCCGCAGGGCGGCCAGGAGGACGCGGTCCACGAAGTGGCGGCCTATGTGCAGAGCCTACAGTTCGAGCAGGCGATCGTCATTGTCAGGGAGCTGCTGGCGGAGGCGGGCTGATCCGGCCGCCGCGCGTCTCAGCAGCACCGGCACTGATTTGGAGGTTGGCGTGTTGGACACATCGGCCACGCTGTCCAGCGGGATCAGCGGATTGGTTTCCGGGAAGTAGGCGCCCAGACAGCCGGACGGGATGTCGTACTCCACCAGCCGGAAGCCGTCGGCGCGGCGTTCGATGCCGTCGTGCCAGACGGTGAAGA
This sequence comes from Chromobacterium indicum, assembly GCF_039708975.1. NCBI lineage: Bacteria > Pseudomonadati > Pseudomonadota > Betaproteobacteria > Neisseriales > Chromobacteriaceae > Chromobacterium > Chromobacterium indicum. The sequence goes on along the minus strand of NZ_JAYFSJ010000006.1, from coordinate 149,582 downwards.
TGTCCACCCGCTCGCCGTCGGCGAAGCCCAGCCTGACCATGTCCTCCCGGTTGATCAGCAATATCCGGCGCTGGCCGTAGACGCCGCGGTAGCGGTCGTCCAGCGCGTAGATGGTGGTGTTGTATTGATCGTGCGAGCGGGCGGTCATCAACACCATTAATCGGTCGCCGTGCAGCGCGCGGGCGCGGGCGATGGGCGTGTCCTTCTCCAGCGCGTTGACAATGAACTGCGCTTTTCCGCTGGGCGTCAGCCAGCGCCGCTCGCGCGAGGCCGGCGTCAAATGGAAGCCGCCGGGTTTGGCGACGCGGGCGTTGAAGTCGTGGAAGGCGTCGAACACCTTGGCGATCTCGTCGCGTATCGAGGCGTAGTCGCCGACATGGCCCAGCCAGTCCACCTTGCCGGCGCCCAGCGTCGCGTCGGCGATGCCGGCGACGATGTCGGTTTCAGAGCGCAGCTGCGTCGAGGCCGGCGGGTTGATGCCGTAGGACAGGTGCACCATGCACATCGAGTCTTCCACCGTCACGCCCTGTGGGCCGGTTTTCTGACGGTCGATCTCAGTGCGGCCCAGCGTCGGCAGGATCAGCGCGTCGCGGCCGTGGACCAGGTGGCTGCGGTTCAGTTTGGTGGAGATCTGCACCGTCAGATCGCAGTTGCGCAGCGCCTCGAAGGTGCGCGGCGTATCCGGCGTGGCCATGGCGAAATTGCCGCCCAGGCCGAAGAACACCTTGACCCGGCCGTCCAGCATCGCCTTGATGGTGTCCACCGCGTCCAGGCCGTGCTCGCGCGGCGGCTCGAAGCCGTAGACATCGCGCAGGCGGTCGAGGAAGGCCTGGGCCGGCTTGTCCTCGATGCCCATGGTGCGGTCGCCCTGCACGTTGGAGTGGCCGCGCACCGGGCACAGGCCGGCGCCGAGGCGGCCGATGTTGCCGCGCATCATCATCAGATTGGACAGCATCTGGATCGCCGCGACAGAGTCGCGGTGCTGGGTCAGGCCCATGCCCCAGGTGGCGATCACCGCCTTGCCCTGCGCGTATGTCTGGGCCAGCGCGTCGATGTCCTGGAACGGCACGCCGGCGGCGGCGGCCAGGTCCGGCCAGCTTTCGGCGCGCAGGTCGGCGGCGAAGGCGTCGAAGCCGGCGCAATGCTCGGCCAGGAAGGCCGCGTCCAGCACCCGCCCGCCGCCGGCGGCGACGGCAGCGTCGTCCAGCTCCAGCACCCGTTTGGCCACGCCCTTGATCAGCGCGAAATCGCCGCCCAGCGTCGGGCGGATGAACAGCGAGCTGATGCGGGCGCCGCCGTTGACCAAGTCCAGCGGATGCTGCGGGCTGGCGAAGCGGTCCAGCCCTTTTTCTTTCAGCGGGTTGATCGACACGATGGTCGCGCCGCGTTTGGCGGCGGCGCGCAGCTCGTTCAGCATCCGTGGGTGGTTGGTGGCCGGGTTCTGGCCGAACACCATGATGGTGTCGGCGTGCTCGAAGTCGTCCAGCACCACCGTGGCCTTGCCCACGCCCACAGTCTGCGGCAGCGCGCGGCTGGACGATTCGTGGCAAAGGTTGGAGCAGTCGGGGAAATTATTGGTGCCATACATGCGCACGAACAGCTGGAACAGGAAAGCGGTTTCGTTGCTAGTGCGGCCGGAGACGTAGAACGAAGCCTGGTCCGGATGAGGCAGGGCTTTCAGATGGCCGGCGACCCGCGCGTAGGCGTCATCCCAGCTTATCGGCAGGTAGCGGTCGCTGGCGGCGTCGTAGGCCAGCGGTTCGGTCAGGCGGCCGTGCTGTTCCAGCTCGTAATCGCTCTGTTCCAAGAGTTCGGCGACGGTGTGCCGCGCGAAGAAATCGGCGCCGATGCGCTTGGAGGTCGCCTCGGCGGCCACCGCCTTGACGCCGTTTTCGCAGAATTCGAAGGTGGAGGTATGCTCGCGGTCCGGCCAGGCGCAGCCCGGGCAGTCGAAGCCGTCGGGCTGGTTCTGGTGGAACAGCGTCTTGTAACGGCTGCCCGGCACTTTTTCCTTGATCAGCGTAACCGTGGTGCTCTTGAGGGAGTCCAGCCCGCCGGCTGCTTGCGCGTACGGCTGGATGCGTTCGCTGGTCTTGGAATGGCTCATGTCGGGGCGGCTCCTGCTGGAAAGGTGTGGTTCCGGTTTTGCTTTGGATCAAGAGATGCAAGGATAAAGGATGGCGACCGCTTGCGGTAGATTCCTTGCGGATGGCGTTTGCTGGCGCGCGGGGCGGCTCCGGCAGGATAATGTCAATTCTGGTCCGATGCGTCGAACCATTCCCGACAGCAGGCCAGGCCTTCTTCGCTGAGCCAGGCGCGGCCGCGGCCGTTGTCCTGGATTTCCATGCGGGCCAGTTCCAGTTCGGCCAATTGATGCAGGCAGCGCAGCAGCGTGCTCATTCCCAGGCCGGATTGCTTGGCGAGCCGGGCCAGGGACCAGGGCTGGCCGCCGCTTGACGCGGCTCGCCATAGCTGCGCGAGCAGGGCGGCGATATTGGGGTCTAGCTGGGCTATGGGCGGCAGGTCTGTCATGGCGGTCGAGCGGTGTCGGGCGCGCCAGTGTAACCGATGGCGGCGCGGCGAATGGATGGAATGATGGATTTTGACGGCGGCCTTCTTTCCGAAGGACGCGAAACGAGGCGACGGATGCGCAAGCAAGACAATGGCGGGATGGAAGAGGGGATGACATCGCTGGCGGTGGTGCGCCACAGCGATGGAGAGATCCGGCCAGATCAGGACCTGGTGGCGGAGGAAATGCCGGTGGCGCTGGTGTTCAACGGCATTTCGCACGCGGTGATGATGGCCACGCCGCTGGATCTTGAGCGGCTGGCGGTGGGCTTCGCGCTGAGCGAGGGCATTGTCGGGCGGCGGGCGGAGATTTTCGATGTCGAAGCCGATTTCGTCGCCGGCGGCGCCGAGGTCAGGCTGGAGATCGCCCAGCCGGCTTTCCTGGCCTTGAAGGGCCGGCGCCGCTCGCTGGAAGGCCGCAGCGGCTGCGGCGTGTGCGGCATCGAGAGCCTGGCCTTGCTGGATCTGGCGCCCGGTCCGATGGCTACGCCGGTCCGTCCCGTGATCGCGGAGGCTGCAGCGATCGCGCGCGCGGCGGCGGAGCTGCCCGCCCATCAGCGCCTGATGCGGGCGACGGGCTGCGCGCACGCGGCGGCCTGGTGCGGACGCGACGGCGAGGTGAGGGCAGTGTTCGAGGACGTGGGGCGGCACAACGCGCTGGACAAGCTGATAGGCTGGCTGGCGCTGGAGGGGATGGATCCGGGCGACGGCTTCGCGTTCATGTCCAGCCGCGCCAGTTACGAGCTGGCGCGCAAATGCGCCAGGGCCGGGATTCCGCTGCTGGCCACCATTTCCGCGCCCACCTCGCTGGCGGTGGACATCGCGCGCAGAGCCGGCGTCGCGCTGGCCAGCTTCTGTAGGCAGAACGGCTTCGTCGAGTACACGGCCTGACGCGGCTCAGCCTTGCGAGGCGGCCGCCAAGTCGTCCGGGGTATTCAGATTGCGGAAGGCTTGCGGCGCGTCGTCGAAGTCCACCATCGCCGCGCCCGCGCGCGCCTGCCATTCCCTGACCTTGCGTCCGCCGCCGCGCAGATAGTCGCGCAGCGAGGGCAGCAAGTCCGCGGAGACCACCATGCATACAGGGTGCGGATGGCCGCCGCAGCGGGCCACGCTGAGCGGGGCTTCGCCGCGCAGCAAGGGCGCCAGCAGCCGCGCTGCCAGGTTGTCCGGCAGGAAGGGCAGGTCGCAGGGGGCGGTCACCAGCCAGCCGCCGCCGCAGGCGGAGAGGCCTGCCTCCAGTCCCGCCAGCGGTCCGCCGCCGGCGAATTCCGCCGCGTCCGCCACCACCCGCCCCAGCTCGGCGTAGCGCTCAAGATTGCGGTTGGCGCTGATCAGCAAGGCGTCGGCCTGCGGCCGCAGCCGCGCCGCCACCCGCTCGGCCAGCGGCACGCCGTCGAGCTCCACCCAGCCCTTGTCCACGCCGCCCATGCGGCGGCCCTCGCCGCCGGCAAGCAAGAGAGCGGTGACGAATTCGGCGGAGCGATGGCTTGGCATGCGATTTTCCCGTGACTGGAATGAAAACAGGCGGCCGAGGCCGCCTGTCGGATCATAGCGCAGGAGCGAGGGTCAGTGCTGGGCGGCTTCTTCCAGCGCTGGCTGAGCCTTCTCTTCGCGGCGCGAGGCGATGAACATATACATCGCCGGCACCACGAACAGCGTGAACAGCGTGCCGATGGACAGGCCGGTGAAGATCACCAGGCCCATCGCGTAGCGGCCGGCCGCGCCGGCGCCGGAAGCGATCACCAGCGGGATCACGCCGAACACCATCGCCGCGGTGGTCATCAGGATGGGGCGCAGCCGGATGGACGCCGCCTCCTCGATCGCCTCGCGCTTGGACAGGCCGGTCTTGCGCAGCTCGTTGGCCACTTCGACGATCAGGATGCCGTGCTTGCTGATCAGGCCCATCAGCGTCACCAGGCCCACTTCGGTGTAGATGTTGAGCGAAGAGAAGCCCAGGAAGATGAAGATCATCGCCCCGAACAGCGCCAGCGGCACCGACACCAGGATCACCACCGGGTCGCGGAAGCTTTCGAACAGCGCCGACAGCGCCAGGAACACGATGATCACCGCGAACAGCATGGTCACCAGGAAGCCGCCGGATTCCTGCATGAACTGACGCGACTGGCCGGAGTAGTCGACCGAATAGCCGGTCGGCGCCACTTGCTGCACCGTGTCGCGCAGGTATTGCAGCACTTCGCCCTGAGACACGCCCGGCACGCCGGAAATGGTCACAGAGTTGAGCTGCTGGAAGCGGGTGATGGACTGAGGCACCACGTCGTACTTCAGCGTGGCCACGGTGCCGACCGGGATCACGCCGTTGTTGGGCGTCTTGATGTAGTAATCCAGCAGCTGCGAAGGATTGAGCCGGTCGACCTGCTGCACCTGCGGGATCACCTTGTAGGAACGGCCCTCGATCGAGAAGTAGTTGACGTAGCCTCCGCCCAGCGCCGCGCTCAGCGCGTTGCCGACATCCTGCTGGCTCAGGCCCAGCGCGGTGATCTTGTCGCGGTCCATCACCACCGTGGCCTGCGGCTTGTCGATCTTCAGGTCGGAGTCCAGGAAGTAGAACTTGCCGGAGGCGCGCGCCTTGTCCATCACTTGCTGCGCCACCTGGTTCAGGTTCTCGAAAGGCTCGGTGGTGTTGATCACGAACTGCACCGGCAGGCCGGAGGCGCCCGGCAGAGGCGGGAACTGGAATGCCGCCACCCGCGCGCCGGCGATCTTGTTCCAGCGGGATTGCAGGTCCATCTGGATCTCGTGCGCGCTGCGCGAGCGCTGATCCCACGACTTGAACAGCACGCCGCCTATGCCGGCGTTGACGGTGGGCACGCCGGTGATCTGGAACATCTGCTCGTATTCCGGCATGCCCTTGGCCACCTGGAACACTTGATTGGCGTAGGTTTGCATCTGCTCGGAGGTGGCCGTCGGCGCGCCCACCACCTGGGACAGCACGATGCCCTGGTCCTCTTCCGGCGCCAGCTCCGACTTGGACATCTTGAACATCACCGCCAGCAGCGCGATCAGGATGGCGCCCATCACGATCAGCACCGGCCAGGTTTCCAGCAGGCTGTGCAGGAGGCGGCGATAGCCGTGGCGCACGCGCTCGAAGGTGCGGTCGATGGCGTGGACGAAGGGGCTGTTGTCCATGTCGGCGTTGAAGAAACGCGAGCACATCATCGGCGACAGCGTCAGCGCCACCACGCCGGACACGGTCACCGCCGCCGCCAGCGTGAAGGCGAACTCGGTGAACAGCGCGCCGGTCAGGCCGCCCTGGAAGCCGATCGGCACGTACACCGCCACCAGCACCACCGTCATCGCCAGGATAGGGCCGCCCAGCTCGCGGGCGGCGATGATGGAGGCCTCGAACGGCGTCTTGCCCTCGCGCATGTGGCGGTCCACGTTCTCCACCACGATGATGGCGTCGTCCACCACCAGGCCGATGGCCAGCACCAGCGCCAGCAGCGTCAGCAGGTTGATCGAGTAGCCCAGCATCAGCATGATGAAGAAGGTGCCGATCAGCGACAGCGGCATCGCGATCACCGGCACCACCACGGCGCGGAAGCTCCCCAGGAACAGGAAGATCACTACGGTCACGATCACCAGCGCTTCCAGCAGCGTTTTCACCACCTCATGGATGGAGGTGTTGATGAAGTCGGTGGAGTCGTAGACGATCTGGCCGGTCAGGCCGGTGGGCAATTGCTGCTGGACGGCGGGGAAGGCCTTGCGCACCCGCGCCGCCACGTCGAGGATGTTGGCCTCGGGCGCCACCTTGATGCCGATGAATACCGAGCGCACGCCGCTGAAGGCGACGTTGAAGTCGTAGTTCTCCGAGCCCAGCGTCACCGTGGCCACATCCTCCAGGCGCACGATGGCGTCGCCGTTGCGCTTGATCGCCAGCTGCTTGAATTCGGCGACCGAGTGCAAGTCGGTGTCGGCGGTCAGCGGGATGGTCACCATCTGGCCCTTGCTGGAGCCCGGCGCGCTCAGCGCGTTGTTGCTGGCCAGCGCGACGCTGACGTCGGCCGCGGTAACGCCGTAGGCAGCCATCTTGGCCGAATCCAGCCAGGCGCGCAGCGCGAACTGGCGCGCGCCCAGGATTTCGGCGGTCTGCACCCCGGGCACCGAGTCCAGCTTGGGCTTGACCACGCGCACCAGGTAGTCGGTGACGTTGTTGGTCGGCAGCGTTTCGCTGTAGAAGCCCATGTACATCGCGTCGGTGGTCTGGCCGGTCTGCACCGTCAGCACCGGCTGCTGCGCCTGGGCCGGCAGCTGGTTCTTCACCGAGTTGACCTGGGTGTTGATCTGGGTCAGCGCGCGGTTGGCGTCGTAGTTCAGCCTCAGCGTGGCGGTGATGGTGGAGACGCCGTTGCTGCTGGAGGATGACAGGTAGTCGATGCCCTGGGCCTGGGCAATCGCCGACTCCAGCGGCTGGGTGATGAAGCCGGCCACGGTCTTGGCGTCGGCGCCGTAGTAGGTGGTGGAAATCGTCACCACCGCGTTCTGCGTCTGCGGGTACTGGTTGATCGGCAGGCCGAACAGCGAGCGCAGGCCGAGCACGACGATCAGCAGGCTGATCGTCGTGGCCAGCACCGGCCGCTTGATGAAGATGTCGGTGAAGTTCATGGCGCGGCCTTAGTGTTCTTGCGGCGTCGGGTTCGGATTATCCGACGGGCGCACCGAGTTGTTGACCGTGATCGGCGTGCCGGTCTTCAGCTTCAGCTGGCCGCTGGTCACCACTTCCTGGCCGTCCTTCAGGCCGCCGGTGATCGCCACCTGATCGCCGCGCGTGTCGCCGGTGGTGACGAAGACCTGCTGCGCCTCGGGGCCGTTCTTGCCCTTCTGGACGATGAATACGGTCGAGCCGTACGGGTTGTAGGTGATCGCGGTCTGCGGCAGCGTCAGTCGGCTTTGCTTGCTGCCCACGTCCACGGTGGCGTTGCCGAACATGCCGGGCAGCAGCTGGCGTTTCGGATTGGCGATGGTGGCCTGGATCTGGACGTTGCGGGTGGCCGGGTCGATCTTGGGGCTGATCGCATTGATCTTGCCGTGGAACTGCTGGGCGCCGAAGGCGTCGCTCTTCACCTTGACCGGCTGGCCCGGGCGGATCTGGGCGATCTGGCGTTGCGGCAGGTAGAAATCGATGTAGACCGGATCGATGGTTTGCAGCGTGACGATCTTGTCGCCAGGGTTCAGGTACTGGCCGGGATTGACCGGGGTGATGCCGACGCGGCCGGCGAACGGCGCGCGTATCGTCTTCTTGGCTACCAGCGCCTCCTGCTGCGCCACCTGGGCCTTCTTGCTCTTCAGGTCGGCCTCGTCGGCGTCCACCTGGGCCTGGCTGACGCCCTGCACGGCCAGCTGCGCGCGGTCGCGCTTCAGCGTGGTGGCCGCCAGCTCGGCCGCGGCCTGCAGCGCGCGCAGCTGGGCGACGTCGGAATCGGCGTTTAGCTGCACCAGCACCTCGCCGGCTTTCACGTCTTCGCCGGACTTGAAGTGCAGGCTGCGCACCTGGCCGGCCACTTCGCTGCTGACGTCCACGCCGTGCACGGCGGACAGCGTGCCCACCGAGCCCAGCTGAGGCTGCCATTCCTGCATTTTGGCCACCGCGGTGGACACTGTCTGCGGCCCCGGCTTGGGCGAGCTGGCGATCAGCTTCTGGATGTGGAGGAAAAAGCCCACGCCCAGCGCCACCACCAGCGCCAGCACGCAGCCCAGCATGATCAACATTCGCTTGGTCATGATTCGTCTTCTCTTTGATTTAATGGCGATTCGTATTGGCCGGCCCGCCGCTCGCGGCGGGCGATGCGTGTGTTCTGTCGGTCAGTCGGCGGCCGCCGGCTGCTTCCACCAGCCGCCGCCCAGCGCCACGAACAGCGCCGCGGTGTCGCTATAGCGGGCGGCCTGGGCCTGGATCAGGCCGATTTTTGCCTGCTGGTAGCTGCGTTCGGCGTCCAGCAGGGCCAGGTAGCTGATGCCGCCCAGCTTGTATTGCCGGGTATGCACCTCCAGCGACTCGCGCGCCTGGGACTCGGCGTCGGCCTGGGCCTTCAGCGCCATGGCGTCGGCCTCCACCGCGCGCAGGCTGTCGGCGACATTCTGGAAGCCCTTCAGCACGGTCGCCCGGTACTGCGCCTCCGCCTGCCGATAGGCTGCCTCGGCCGCGCGGCGCTTGGCGCTGAGCGCGCCGCCGTTGAACAGCGGCTGCAGCAGCCCGCCAGTGACGTTCCACAAGGTGTTGCCGACGTCCATGTTCGGCAACACCGTGTGCTGGGTGCCGTAGCTGCCGTTGAGGGTGATCTGCGGGTACTGGTTCGCCGTGGCGACGCCGACATTGGCGCTGGCCTGGTGCAGCAGCGCCTCGCTGGCGCGGATGTCCGGGCGTTGGCGGGCGAGGTCGGACGGCAGCGACACCGGCAGTTCGTCCGGCAGCTTCAGCGATTCCAGCCGGAACTCCGGCAGGCCGCCTTCGCCGGGGAAGCGGCCCACCAGCGCCGCCAGCAGGTTGCGGGTTTGCGCCAGCGTCTTTTCCAGCGGCGGCAGCTGGGCGCGGGTCTGCGCCACCAGCGTGCCCTGGCTCAGCGACGCGGAGCGGGCCTGGGCGCCGAGCGCCACCTGCTTGTCGACGATGGCCAGTTGGGCTACTTGCGCCTTCAGCAATTCTTGCGTCGCCGCCAGCTGGCCGCGCAGCGAAGCTTCCTGAACCGCGGCGGTGACCACGTTGGCGACCAGCGTCTGGTAAGCGGCCTCGGTCTGGAAGCGCTGGTAGTCGGCCGCCGCCATCAGGCCTTCCAGTTGGCGGCGGGAGCCGCCGAACAGGTCAAGCGTGTACGACACGTTGACGGTGGCGCTGTAGACGTTGAATTCGCTGGGATTGGTGCCGGTCAGAATCGCGCGCTGCCGGCCGCCGCCCAGTTGGGCGTTGACATTGGGGAACAGCAGGCTGCCCGAGGCGGCGTTGTAGTTCTCGCGGGTCTGGACCAGCGCCGCTTGAGCGGCTTCCAGCGTGGGGTTGTGCTCCAGCGCGGCGCGGATCAGCTGGTCCAGCTCTGGAGAGCGGAACAGCGTCCACCATTGCGCGGGCAGTTCGCCGCCGTTGACCAGCCGCTGGCCGGCGCCGGCGGGGCCGGTTTGTTCGGCGCTGGCGGTGGCTGCCGGCAGCGCCGACTCCGAATAGCCGCGCTTGGCGGCATCCGGAAGGATGGGGGATTTGAAGTCAGGGCCGACCGCGCAGCCGGCCTGGGACAGAACCAGGGCAAGCAGCGCGAGGCGGCGCCAGGACGGCCTGCCGGCGGCGGGTTGCCGCCGACGGGCGGATGGAGGATTGGATCTGGAATACACAGCGTGCTCCTGAATGTGCAGGAATGCCGCGCGGCCATCATCCGGATCTGCGGCCTTCCCCGATTTCTTCCCTTGCGAGGGCTCTCTTGGGCGGAGCAAGGGAATGAATTCCGTATGCTCTCTGGATTTCGTTCATATGTCTACTGGGTTGATGGTGTGGTTTTGTGAATGTCGTCTTGTTGAACATGGTTGTCGCTCCCATCCGGGCGGATGCTCAGATGGACGGCAGCCACTGCCGCGCCGCAGCATCCGGCGTCATTCCCTCCCGGCTGATCAGGTGGTCCAGCCAGGCGACGGCGCGGTTGCCCAGCCGCAGCGCGCGCAAGCCGTTTACGGCGGCCGGCGGCAAGCGGGCCAGCGCGTCCTTGCGGATGAGCAGCGTCGCCTGGTCCGGGCCGCGCAACAGGTTTTCCGGATCCGCCAGTTCGCGGATGCGGTGGCGCCAGTGCAGGAATTGCGGCTGCCACAGCGGCACTACCGTCCAGTCGCGCCGCGCGACGGCTTGCTCGAACGCGGAGACGCAGTCCTCCAGGCTGCCGTTTTCAAAATGGTAGCCATCCTCGTCCAGCCGGTAGCGGGAGACGATTTCGCGGGAGAAGCGGCTGATGCCGGCGCCGGGATTGATGCCTTGTATCTTCTTGATCATCCGCGCCGAAACTTCCGGCTTTTTCAGATCGGCGATTTCGGCCACCGCTTCCGCCGGCACATAGTCGGGCACGCCCCACAGCGCGTAGGGGGAATACAGCACGGCCAGCTTTTCTACTTCGTCCTCTATCGGCGCGAGATAGGCGCCGTGGCTGCCGGGCAGCCAGGCGCTGCACAGCATGTCGCCCTGGCCGGCAGCCAGCAGCTCGAACGCGCGCTCGTGCGGCGCGCGGCGTTCTTCGACCGCCACGCCGTGCCGTTCCAGAACGGCGGCCACCGCCGCGGCGCTGGCGGCATGGAAGGACAGGTCTATCGTGATCAGGGTGAGGCGGGGCGCATTCATGTTATAGGGCCGGAAAGGCCGCGCATCGGCGGCCGGGTTGGGAAAGGTGCGCCAGTCTCGGCCTGCTCGCGGCGGGCCGCTCTCGGCGTGACGGCGTCAGAAACCGCTGAGCACGATCTTGCCTTTGGCGGTATTGCTTTCCAGCAACGCGTGGGCGCGCTTGAGATTGGCGGCGTTGATCGCGCCGAAGCGCTCGGCCACCGTGCTCTTGACGATGCCGGCGTCCACCAGTCGAGCCAGCTCGGTCAGCAGCTTGTGCTGTTCGATCTGGTCGTCGGTGGCGAACATCGAGCGGGTGTACATGAACTCCCAGTGCAGCGAGAGGCTCTTGCGCTTCAGCTGGGCAATGTCCAGCGCGGCCGGGTCGTCGATCAGCGCGAGCTTGCCTTGCGGCGCCAGCGATTCGACGATCTCGCCGAAGTGCTGGTCGGTCTGGTTCAGGCTGGCGACATATTCGACCTGATCGACGCCGATGCGCTTGAGCTCCCGGCTCAGCGGCTGGCGGTGGTCGATCACGTGATGCGCGCCCAGTTCTTTGACCCAGGCCTGGGTTTCCGGCCGCGAGGCGCTGCCGATGACGGTGAGGCCGGTCAGCTGGCGCGCCAGCTGAACCAGGATGGAGCCGACGCCACCGGCCGCGCCGACTACCAGCAGCTTCTTGCCGGATGGCTGCTGGTTGGCCAGCACCTGCAGGCGGTCGAACAGCAGCTCCCAGGCGGTGATGGCGGTCAGCGGCAGCGCGGCGGCGGTTTCGAAGTCCAGGCTGTTCGGCATGTGGCCGACGATGCGTTCGTCCACCGCGTGCAGCTCGCTGTTGGCGCCGGGCCGTTGCAGCGCGCCGGCGTACCAGACGCGGTCTCCCGGCTGGAACAGGCTGGCCTTGGCCCCGACGGCCTTCACCACGCCGGCGGCGTCCCAGCCCAGCACGCGGGCCTGGCTGGCTTCCGGCGCCATATTGGCGCGCACTTTGACATCCACCGGGTTGACGGAGATGGCCTTCACTTCCACTAGCAGGTCATGCTCGCCGATGGCCGGCTCAGGCAACTGCACGTCCTGCAGCGCTTCTGGATGGGAGATGGGCAGGCTTTGGTAGTAGGCGACGGCTTTCATTTCGGTTTCCTTGTTTGCTATCCGGGCGGCGCGGGGTCCGCCTTCGTGATGCCTTGCATGGTATTGCGGTTTGATTTCAAGAAAATCCGGCTAATATATGAATCAGTTTCAAAAAAAATTTGATGAAAATGGTTCGAGTAGACGATTTGCAGGTGTTCATCCGCGCCGCGGACAATGGCAGCCTGTCGGCCGCCGCGCGGCAGCTGGACCTCAGCCCGGCGGTGGCCAGCGCCGCCTTGAAGCGGCTGGAGCAGGCGCTGGGCGCGCAGCTGCTGGCGCGCTCCACCCGCAGCCTGAGGCTGACCCTGGCCGGGGAGCGCTATCTGGAGCACGCCCGCGGCGCGCTGGACGCGCTGCAGGCGGGCAGGCTGGCGCTGGAGCATGACCGGCGCGAACTGTCCGGCAGCCTGTCGCTGTCGATGCCGTCGGACCTGGGGCGCAATCTGCTCAGGCCCTGGCTGGACGATTTTTTGCGATCGCACCCCGGCTTGAGCCTGCAGTTGCGGATCAGCGACCGCGTGGCCGATCTCTACCGCCAGCCGGTGGACGTGGCGCTGCGCTATGGCGTGCCCGAGGATTCCAGCCTGGTGGCGTTGCCGCTGATGCCGGACAACCGCCGCGTGCTGTGCGCGTCGCCGGATTATCTGGCCCGCCATGGCGCGCCGGAGACGCCGCAGGATTTGCGCGGCCACCAGTGCCTGAGGATGGTGTTGGGAACGGCGGTGCACGAGCGTTGGAGCTTCGAGCGGGATGGCCAGCGGCAGACGGTGGCGGTGGGGGGGCGCTGGCTCAGCGATGATGGGGAGGTCGTGCGGCGCTGGGCGGTGGATGGCTGCGGCATCGCCTACAAATCCAGGCTGGACGTGCTGGCCGATCTGCGCGCTGGGCGGCTGGCGCGTTTGCTGCCCGGCTATGAAACCGAGGCGACGCCGCTGTGCCTGGTGACCCCGCACCGCTTGATGCTGTCGCCGGCGGTGGCGGCGCTGCGCGCGCATCTGCAACATTGCCTAGAACGGTATCTGGTGGAACCCGGCGCGGGCCGCGCCGATTGAAACAAGTTTCCTGGGGAGGGAAGGGCCGATGTGTATTTTCCGCGGGGATTCGGGCTATAATCGCGACCTTGAATCTCTAACCTTGCGAATCCAGCATTCCAAGCCACTATCTTCCAAATGATCCGCAAGCTCATCCGTAAAGTTCTGGAATTGCCCATGGGCAAGCGCCGCGGCAAGCCGCGCGTCTATCCGTTGCCGCAACACGGCGTCCGCCGCGACCAGCTCAGCCACGCCGCGCTGCGCGTGACTTCCCGTCTGCAGGAAGCCGGCTTCTCCGCCTTCGTGGTGGGCGGCGCCGTGCGCGACCTGATGCTGGACGTGTCGCCCAAAGATTTCGACGTGGCCACCAACGCCACGCCGGAGCAGGTGCACCACTTGTTCCGCCGCTCCCGCATCATCGGCCGCCGTTTCCGCATCGTCCACGTGATGATGGGCCCGGAAACCATCGAGGTGACCACCTTCCGCGGCGGCAGCGTCGACGACACCAATGAAACCGGCCGCATCATGGCCGACAACAGTTTCGGCAGCCAGGAAGAGGACGCGCACCGCCGCGACTTCACCGTCAACGCGCTGTTCTACGATCCGTCCAACGAAACCGTCATCGACTACCACAACGGCGTCAGGGATTTGCACGCCAAGAAGCTGGTGATGATAGGCCAGCCGGCGCGCCGCTATCAGGAAGACCCGGTGCGCATGCTGCGCGCGGTGCGCCTGGCGGCCAAGCTTGGCTTCGAGATCGACGACGACACCAAGAAGCCGATCCGTTCCCACGCCCATCTGTTGAAGAAGGAGCCGCCGGCCCGCTTGTTCGACGAGCTGCTGAAGCTGCTGATGTCCGGCCATGCCTACGCCTGCCTGAAAAAGCTGCGCGAAGAAGGCCTGGCCCGCGGCGTGTTCCCGCTGTTGGACGCGGTGATCGACGACAAGGGCGGCGAAGACGCCTTTCTGAAGCTGAGCCTGGACAGCACCGACGCCCGCCTGCGCGCCGACAAGCCGATTTCCGTGGGCTTCCTGCTGGCCACCTTGCTGTGGCGCCAGGTGGCCCAGGGCTGGCAGCGTCGCTGCGAGGCCGGCGAGAAGAGTCTGCCGGCGTTGCTGGATGCCATTTCCGATGTCGAGAATGAGCAGGACAACGATTTCGCCATTCCGCGCCGCTTCAGCGTGACCATGCGCGAAATCTGGACGCTGCAGGCGCGCTTCGACAGCCGCACCGGCGGCCGTCCCTACCGTTTCCTCGAGCAGCCCCGCTTCCGCGCCGCCTATGACTTCCTAGCGCTGCGCAGCGAGGCCGGCGAAGTGCCGAGCGCCCTGGTCGAGTGGTGGGAGCGCTTCCAGCGCGCCGACGGCGACGAGTGCGAACGCCTGATCGCCGAGGCCAAGGAAGGCGGGGCGGAAGAACCCGCCAAGAAGCGCCGCCGCAGGCGCAGCGGCCGCCGCAAGCCCGAGGGCGCGGGGGAGAGCGCCGAGTGACGCTGGCCTACGTGGCTCTGGGCAGCAATCTGGAGCAGCCGGAACAGCAGGTCAGGGCCGCTCTCGCGGCCCTTGGCCATTTGGCCGGGACCGAGATGGTCCGCCACTCCTCGCTGTACCGCACCGCGCCGGTCGGTTACGCCGACCAGCCCGATTTCATCAACGCGGTGGCCTTGCTGGACACCGCGCTTCCGCCCCATCGGCTGCTGGACGAATTGCTGGCGCTGGAGCAACGCTTCGGCCGCGAACGCAGCTTCCGCAACGCGCCAAGGGTGCTGGATCTTGACTTGTTGTATTACGATGGCGTCTTTCTCGAGGATGAGCGGCTGATCCTGCCTCATCCCCGGATGCATGAGCGCGCCTTCGTGATGGCGCCGCTGGCCGAGATCGCCGGCGGATCGACGCTGCCGGGCGTAGGCGACGTGGCCGCGCTGGCCGCGGCGCTGGCCGGCGACGGCGTGGAGCGCCTGGGCGACGAGGCCAACCCGAACAAACAGGAACAAGCATGAGTCAATTGCGATACGTGGTGGTGGAGGGGCCTATCGGCTCGGGCAAATCTTCGCTGGCCCGCCGGCTGTCAGAGTACTGGGGCGTGCAACTGAAGGCCG
Source organism: Chromobacterium indicum (assembly GCF_039708975.1). Taxonomy (NCBI): domain Bacteria; kingdom Pseudomonadati; phylum Pseudomonadota; class Betaproteobacteria; order Neisseriales; family Chromobacteriaceae; genus Chromobacterium; species Chromobacterium indicum. Next base: position 134,448 of record NZ_JAYFSJ010000006.1, on the reverse strand, counting down.
AGGACCCGGCCGCCAATCCCTTCCTGCCGCGCTTCTATCGCAATATGCCGGCCCACGCGCTGTCCACCCAGCTGAGCTTCCTGCTGCAGCGGGCGGACATCGCGCGCGAGATGATCAGCGGCGAGCTGCAGGCCGCGCCGCTGGTGTCGGACTTCCTGTTCGAGAAGGACGCGCTGTTCGCCCGCCTCAATCTGGACGAGCACGAACTGGCGGTCTACCAGCGCCTGGCGAGGCTGGCGCTGCCGGAGCATCCGGTGCCGGACCTGGTGATCTATCTGCAGGCGTCCGAGGACATCCTGCTGCAGCGAGTGGCGGCGCGCGCGGTGGACTACGAGGTGAACTTCCCAGAGGGCTACCTCAAGCGCGTCCATGCCGGCTACAGCGAGTTTTTCCATCAGTACGAGTCGGCGCCGTTGCTGATCGTCAACACCGACCACCTGAATCTGGTGGACGGCGGCGAGGACTTCGAGTTATTGATCCGCTGCATCGCCGAAATGCGCGGCCAGCGCAGTTATTTCAACAAGAGCGTCTAACCGGGGACCGGTTGCATCGTCCCCCTGGACGCCGCAGATGGAACACGAGGAAGTCGAGAAATGAAAATAACCGTCAATACCCTGCACAAGCTGGCCGCGGAAGGCCAGAAGATCAGCATGCTGACCTGCTACGACGCCAGCTTCGCCAGCCTGCTGGATGAAGCCGGCGTGGAGATTTTGTTGGTCGGCGACTCGCTGGGGCCGGTGATGCAAGGCGTGGACTCCACGCTGCCGGTCAGCGAGGAGGACATGCTCTACCATATCCGTTGCGTGGCCCGCGGCAGCAAGAACGCGCTGATCCTCGGCGACATGACTTTCGGCGCTTACCAGGAAAGCCCGCAGCAAGCGTTCGCCCACGCCGCGCGCCTGCTGCAGGCCGGCGCCCACATGGTGAAGCTGGAAGGCGGCGCCTATATGGCCGAGACCACCCGCTTCCTGGTGGAGCGCGGCATCCCGGTCTGCTCCCACATCGGCCTGACGCCGCAGTACGTTAACATGTTCGGCGGCTACCGCGTGCAGGGCAGGGGCGAGGATGCGCAGCGCATCCTGAACGACGCCAAGGCGCTGGCCGAAGCCGGCGCCAGCCTGGTGTTGATGGAATGCGTGCCGGCGCCGCTGGCCAAAGAGATCACTGAAGCCGTGAAGGTGCCGACTATCGGCATAGGCGCCGGCGCGGATACTTCCGGCCAGGTGCTGGTGCTGCACGACATGCTGGGCGTGTATCCGGGCAAGAAGGCCAAGTTCGTCAAGAATTTCATGGAAGAGGCGGGCAGCATCCAGGGCGCTGTCCAAGCCTACGTCAAGGCGGTGAAGGACCAATCCTTCCCGGCGGCGGAACACACTTACTGAGCCCGGAAGAGAACGAGAGATGGAAATCATCCGTACCGTGGCCGAGATGCGCGCCTGGCGCAAGCAGGCGGGCAAGCTGGCTTTCGTGCCCACGATGGGCAATCTGCATGAGGGGCACCTGAAGCTGGTGGCCGCGGCGCGAGAACGCGCCGAGAAAGTGGTGGTCAGCATCTTCGTCAACCGGCTGCAGTTCGGCCAGGGCGAGGACTTCGACGCTTACCCGCGCACTTTCGACGCAGATTGCGCCAAGCTGGCCGCCGCCGGCGTGGACGCGCTGTTCTTCCCGACCGAGCGCGAGCTGTATCCGCGCGTGCGGCAGGACTTCAACGTCGAGCCGCCGCATATCCAGGACGAGCTGTGCGGCGCTTTCCGCCCCGGGCACTTCCGCGGCGTGGCCACCGTGGTCACCAAGCTGTTCAACATCGTGCAGCCGGACCTGGCCTGCTTCGGCAAGAAGGACTACCAGCAGCTGCACGTGATCCAGGCGATGATCGCCGACCTGAACTCGCCGATCGAAATCGTGCCGGTGGACACCGGCCGCGCCGGCGACGGCCTGGCGTTGTCGTCGCGCAACGGCTACTTGTCGGCCGAGGAGCGCGCCGAGGCGCCGCGGCTGTACCGCAACCTGTCCATGATCCGCGACGGCCTGTTGTCCGGCAGTCAGGACTACGCTGCGCTGGAAAATGCCGCGCGCGACGATCTGGCCGCCGCCGGCTGGACCGTGGATTACGTGGAAGTGCGCCAGGCCGACACGCTGGAAGTCGCCCACGCCGGCGAGAAGCGGCTGGTGGCGCTGGCCGCGGCGCGGCTGGGCAAGACCCGTCTGATCGACAATATCGAGGTATTCCGCTGAGAGTAGCCAGCGCGGCCGACGCCGCGCTGGACGCTCCGAAACGGAACGAGAAGGAAAACTGTCATGCAACGCAATATGCTCAAGTCCAAGCTCCACCGCGTGACCACCACGCACGCGGAGCTGCATTATATCGGCTCCTGCGCCATCGACGAGAATCTGCTGGAAGCGGCGGACATTCTCGAGTACGAAGAGGTGCAGATCTGGAACGTCACCAACGGCGAGCGTTTCGCCACCTACGCGATCAAGGCCGAACGCGGCTCCGGCGTGATCTCGGTGAATGGCTCGGCCGCGCGCCGCGCCGCGCCGGGCGATCTGTTGATCATCGCCTCGTTCGCGCAGTATGAAGACGCCGAGTTGAAGGGCCATTCGCCCAAGCTGGTGTTCGTCGACGGCGAAAACCGCCTCACCGAAGTGAAGGGCGCCACGCCGACCCAGCCGGGCTGATCATCCATCCGTTTCGCTTTGTCGCCGCGAGCTTGCCCGAATGGGCGGCCGCGGCGATTTGTTTTCCTAGCGTTTCACGTACTTGGCCAGCAGGCGGGCCAACTGGCCGGAGCGGCGCATCGATTCCAGCTCTTCGTCCACTAGCTGTCTCAATGCCTCGCCGCGCGGGTTCTTGCGGCTGAAAATCATGTGGAAGGGGTTGGGGTGGGTGCCGGGCAGCGGCGCGTGTCCGATGGCCGCGTCGCCGATCACGTCCAGCGTGCCTATGCTGGCCAGGCCGGCCATCACTTCATAGTCTTCCGCGAACACGTCCAGCCGCCCGGCCTTCATCATCTTCACCAATTCGGGATAGCTCGCGGCGAGTATCATTTTATTCTTGTCCACGTCATTCAGGCTGGCGTAGGCATAGCCTTTGACGCCGCCCAGCCGGTAGCGGTTGAGGTCGGCCTGGCTGTCCAGCTTCAGCCCCTGGGGAAAGCGGTCTTTCGCGTAAAACACGTAATAGTGGGTCTGGTAATAGGGCGCTGAAAACAGGAAGCGCTTCTCCCGATCCGGGTTCTTGCTGGCGCTGAGCGCCATCACGTAGTTCTCCCCAGCCTCTATCGAGGCCAGGCAGCGTTTCCACGGCGGCAGGGCAATGGAGAACGGAATGCCGTGCTTGCCGAGAATGGCGCTGATCACTTCGACCGAGAAACCGGTGATTTCAGTCGTCGGCTTGCCGTCGGCTCGGCGGTAATAGGTGTACGGCGGCCATTCGTCGCCGTCGTCGCAGATGCGCACCGGCGAACGGTCGGGTTCTTGAGCCGAAGCGGGCGCATGAGGCAGCGCCAGGCAGAGCAGGACGGCGGAGAGGATGCGGCGCATGGCGGTTTCCTGAGAAGTGCATATTCCATTGTATGCGGCGTTTGCCATCTGTTCGGGATGTCTGACGGGACTGGCGCAATGGTTTTTTTGCACTTGCAGCATGGCTGAGGCATAGTGAAATGGAGAGGCGGCGGATGCCGCGTTCCAATCCTGCGAAGGAGCGTCGATGAGCGTAGGCCTGACTGGTGGCTGTCTGTGCGGCGCGGTGCGCTATCGCTTGCGCGGCACGCCATGCCACATCACTCATTGCCATTGCCGCAGTTGCCGTCGAGCCAGCGGCGCCGCCTTCGTCACCTGGTTCACCATCCGGGTGCACGAGCTGGAGTGGCGCGGCGAGCGGCCGATGCAGTATCACTCGTCGGCGGCGGTGTCGCGCGGCTTCTGCCCGCATTGCGGCTCCACGCTCACTTATTTTCACGAGTCCGATCCGGAAGAGATCGATGTCACCGCCGCGTCGCTGGATACGCCCGAGGTGCTGGTGCCAGAGCACCATACCTGGTGGGAGCAGCGGCTGGAGTGGGGCACCGCCAACGCGCAGAGCGCGTTGCCCGTGCATCAGCGCTGCGGAGGTTAGGCCAGCTGCCTGGCGCTGACGATCACGCCGTCCTCGTCGGCGTACAGCCATTGACCGGGCGCGAGCTCGCAGCCGCCGACGCGCACGGCGATATCCTTTTGGCCGCTTCCCAGTTTCACCGATTTGCGCGGATGCGCGGCCAGCGCCTTGACGCCCAGCGGCAGCCTGCCCAGCGCCGCGCTGTCGCGCACGCAGCCGTCTATCACTAGCCCGGCCCAGCCGTTCTTCACCGCCAGTTCGCCAAGCTGGTCCCCCAGCAGCGCGCAGCGGCGCGAGCCGCCGCCGTCCACCACCAGCACCCGGCCGTTTCCGGCTTCGCCCAGCGTCTCGCGCACCAGGCTGTTGTCCTCGAACAGCTTCAGCGTGGCGATCGGGCCGTGAAAGCGGACGTTGCCGCCGAAGGATTGAAAGATCGGGTCCAGAACCTGGATTTCCGCGTCGAAAGCGTCGCACAGGTCGGTGGTGGCCAAGCTCATGTCGTCTCCCGGATATGAAAATGCCGCCCACCGGTGAGGGTGGGCGGCATCGCCCGCGGGGTACGCGGGCTTTGGGTGCGCCGCTTGTGGCGGCTTAATGGAACTGTTCTTCCTCGGTGGAGCCGGTCAGCGCGGTGACGCTGGATGTGCCGCCCTGGATCACGGTGGTGACATCGTCGAAGTAGCCGGTGCCCACTTCCTGCTGGTGGGACACGAAGCTGTAGCCGCGGTCGCGGGCCGCGAACTCGGGCTCCTGCACTTTTTCGACGTAGGCGGACATGCCGCGCGCCACGTAGTCCTGCGCCAGGTCGTACATGTTGAACCACATGCTGTGGATGCCGGCCAGGGTGATGAACTGGTACTTGTAGCCCATCGCGCCCAACTCGCGCTGGAACTTGGCGATGGTGGCGTCGTCCAGGTTCTTTCTCCAGTTGAACGACGGCGAGCAGTTGTAGGCCAGCAGCTTGCCCGGATGCTTGGCGTGCACGGCCTCGGCGAACTTGCGGGCGAACTCCAGGTCCGGCGTGCCAGTCTCGCACCACACCAGGTCGGCGTAGTCGGCGTAGGCCACCGCGCGGCTGATCGCTTGCTCCAGACCCTTCTTGGTCTTGTAGAAGCCTTCGGCGGTGCGTTCGCCGGTGAGGAAGGGCTCGTCGTTCGGGTCCACGTCGCTGGTCAGAAGGTCGGCCGCTTCGGCGTCGGTGCGGGCGATCACCAGGGTGGGGACGCCGTAGACGTCGGCCGCCAGGCGCGCGGCGATCAGTTTCTGGATCGCCTCCTGAGTCGGCACCAGCACCTTGCCGCCCATGTGGCCGCATTTCTTCACCGAGGCCAGCTGGTCTTCGAAGTGCACGCCGGCGGCGCCGGCGCGGATCATCGATTTCATCAGCTCATAGGCGTTCAGCACGCCGCCGAAACCGGCTTCGGCGTCGGCGACGATGGGCGCGAAGTAGTCGACATAGCCCTTGTCGCCTTGTTCGATGTTCTTGGCGTGCTGGATTTCGTCGGCGCGGGTGAAGGTGTTGTTGATGCGCTCCACGACCTTGGGCACCGAGTCGACCGGATACAGCGACTGGTCCGGGTACATCGCCGAGTATTCGTTGTTGTCCGCCGCCACCTGCCAGCCCGAAAGGTAGATGGCCTTGACGCCGGCTTTCACCTGTTGCATGGCCTGGCCGCCGGTCAGCGCGCCCAGACAGTTGACGTACGGTTCGTTGTTGACCAGCTTCCACAGCTTTTCCGCGCCGTGGCGCGCCAGGCTGTGCTCCACCTGCAGCGAGCCGCGCAGGCGCTCGACGTCGGCGGCGCTGTAGCCACGCTTGATTCCCTTCCAGCGCGGGTTTTCGTCCCAGTCTTTCTGGATGGCTGCAATGCGTTGTTCGCGAGTCGTCATGTTGAAACCCTTCTCGAAACGTTTCTGTGCTCGCCGGCGAACCGGCGTCCTCGATGGCTGTACGGCGTATCCGGTGTGCCGGATTTTTGTCGAAACCGGGTCTGTTCGACCTGATTTTTCTTGGCCGAGCGGGGCTGCGTTTTTGCGCCGCCGCAACGGTTTTCTCCTTGGTGTGCGGCCATTATAAGCACAAAAAAATCGCATTGTGTGCAGTGCAGCACAGAAAAAATCCAACATTTTCATAAGCTAACAATGTGCTGCTTCAAACGAATATTTGAATGCGGCAAATGCATTGTTTGCGAAAAATCAGCCGTAGAAATACGCGCATTGACTATTTTTTTCTTGATATAGAGATATGCGGACCAGGGCTTGAAATCGCTGCGAAAGTCCCTACCTTGGATCTGGACATCAATTTAGCCGGTGCAATTCCGAGGAAACGTCATGCAAGAGAACCAAAACCAGGCGGCAGAAGCCGTGGAAAACGAAATGACCGATACCGCCAGCGCGGCGCACACCGAGCTGGAGCAGACCCCCGAGCAGCATATTGCCGGGCTGGAAGCCGAAATCGCCGAACTGAACGACACCCTGTTGCGCGCCCGCGCCGAGCTGGACAACCAGCGCCGCCGCGCCCAGGAAGAAGTGGCCGCCGCGCATAAATATGCGATCGGCAAGTTTGCCGGCGAGCTGGTGACGGTCAAGGATTATCTGGAAATGGCGCTGCTGGATCAGAGCGGCCAGATCGACACCCTGAAGATGGGCGTGGACATGACGTTGAAGCAGCTGATCTCCGCTTTCGACAAGGCGCAGATCAAGGACATCGCGCCCAAGGCCGGCGACAAGCTGGACCCGCACCAGCACCAGGCGATGAGCGCGGAAGAGTCCGACGCCGAGCCGAACACCGTGGTGCGCGTGATGCAGAAGGGTTATTTGCTGGCCGACCGCGTGCTGCGTCCGGCCATGGTGGTGGTGGCCAAGGCCAAAGCATAAAAAAGGCGGACGCCGCCCTCTTGAAAAGCGCGGCATAGCCAATATTTATTGAGACAACAGGCTCTGGCTATCAGACAAGCCAAAGCCGGAACGAATAGAGAAAAGGAATACATCATGGGTAAAATCATCGGTATCGACCTGGGCACCACCAACTCCTGCGTGGCAGTGGTAGAAGGCGGCAACCCGAAAGTCATCGAAAACGCCGAAGGCAACCGCACCACCCCGTCCATCATCGCTTACGTCGAAGACGGCGAGATTCTGGTGGGCGCGCCGGCCAAGCGCCAGGCGGTGACCAATCCGAAGAACACCATTTACGCCGCCAAGCGCCTGATCGGCCGCCGCTTCGAAGACAAGGAAGTGCAGAAGGACATCGACCTGATGCCTTTCGAAATCCTGAAGGCGAAGAACGGCGACGCCTGGGTGAAGGCGCGCGACCAGGAACTGGCCCCGCCGCAAATCTCCGCCGAAGTGCTGCGCAAGATGAAGAAGGCCGCCGAAGACTACCTGGGCGAAGAAGTGACCGAAGCGGTGATCACCGTGCCGGCCTACTTCAACGACAGCCAGCGCCAGGCCACCAAGGACGCCGGCCGCATCGCCGGCCTGGAAGTGAAGCGCATCATCAACGAGCCGACCGCGGCCGCGCTGGCCTTCGGCCTGGCCAAGCAGGAAGGCGACCGCAAGATCGCGGTGTACGACCTGGGCGGCGGCACTTTCGACGTGTCCATTATTGAAATCGCCGACGTGGATGGCGAGCACCAGTTCGAAGTGCTGTCGACCAACGGCGACACCTTCCTGGGCGGCGAAGACTTCGACCAGCGCCTGATCGACTACATCGTCACCGAGTTCAAGAAAGAGCAAGGCGTCGACCTGAAGCAGGACGTGATGGCGCTGCAACGTCTGAAGGAAGCCGCTGAAAAGGCCAAGATCGAGCTGTCCAGCGCCACCCAGACCGAAGTGAACCTGCCGTACATCACCATGGACGCCACCGGTCCGAAGCACTTGGCGATGAAGATCACCCGCGCCAAGTTCGAAAGCCTGGTGGACGACCTGATCGCCCGCTCGATCGAACCGTGCCGCGTGGCGCTGAAGGACGCCGGCGTGTCGCTGTCCGACATCACCGACGTGATCCTGGTCGGCGGCCAGAGCCGCATGCCCAAGGTGCAGGACGCGGTGAAGGAATTCTTCGGCAAGGAACCGCGCAAGGACGTGAATCCGGACGAAGCCGTGGCCGTCGGCGCCGCGATCCAGGGCTCCGTGCTGTCGGGCGACCGCAAGGACGTGCTGCTGCTGGACGTGACCCCGCTGTCGCTGGGCATCGAAACCCTGGGCGGCGTGATGACCAAGCTGATCCAGAAGAACACCACGATCCCGACCAAGGCGTCGCAAACCTTCTCCACCGCCGACGACAACCAGACCGCGGTGACCATCCACGTGCTGCAGGGCGAGCGCGAGAAGGCAGCCGCCAACAAGTCGCTGGGCCAGTTCAATTTGGGCGACATTCCGCCGGCGCCGCGCGGCATTCCGCAGATCGAGGTTGAGTTCAACATCGACGCCAACGGCATTCTGCACGTGTCCGCCAAGGACAAGGCTTCCGGCAAGCAGGCCAACATCACCATCCAGGCTTCCTCCGGCCTGTCCGAAGCCGAGATCGAGCGCATGGTGCAGGACGCCGAAGCCAACGCCGAGGAAGACAAGAAGCTGCATGAGCTGGTGACCGCGCGCAACCACGCCGAAGGCCTGATCCACAGCATCAAGAAATCGCTGTCCGAGCATGGCGACAAGATCGGCGCCGACGAAAAGGCCAAGATCGAAGACGCCATCAAGGCGGCCGAGGAAGTGGTGAAGGGCGACGACAAGGACGCCATCGAAGCCAAGGCGGAAGAGCTGGCCAAGGCCAGCCAGAAGCTGGGCGAGATCATGTACGCCCAGGCCGCCCAGGCGGAAGGCGGCGCCGAAGGCGCGCAAGCCGCCGCCGGCGACAAGAAGGACGAAGGCAATGTGGTGGACGCCGAGTTCGAAGAAGTGAAGAAAGACAAGGCCTGATAGCCGTCTTGTCATGATGGCGCCAGATGACCGGGCCAAGCCCTCCGGGAAGCCCCGGGGCTTGCTCCGGTCATCGGCGTTTGCGTGACGCCTTCAGGTTTGGTCTTTTGGAGAGTGCATGTCGTCCCGTATCACCTTTTCGGCCCGCGGGCCGTTTTTCGAAACGCTGAAGTCCCGGGTTGACGCTTATTTTCAGCAAACCGGCCAGCGCCACACCGGCAATCGGCTGCTGCATTTCAAGACTGTGTTTTCCTACGCGCTGGCTGGTTTCAGCTACGCGATGCTGGTGTGGGGCGCGGAGCATCTGTGGACGGCGCTGCTGGCTGGTTTCGGCCTGACGCAGGGCCTGGTGCTGATCGCCTTCAACGTGATGCACGACGGCGCCCACGGCAGCTATTCGCGCAAGCGCTGGGTGAACTGGCTGATGGGCTCCAGCATGGAAGTGCTGGGCGGCAGCCAGAGCATGTGGCAGCAGAAGCATAATGTGCTGCACCACACTTACACCAATGTCGACGGCAAGGACGACGACATCGCGCTGGGCAGCCTGATGCGTTTGTCGCCCGCCACGCCGTGGCGTCCCTGGCACCGGCTGCAGCATTGGTACGCGGTGGTCCTGTATAGCCTGTTGACGCTGTTCTGGTTGCTGTTCAGCGACTGGCACAAGATGATACGCGGCAAGATCGGCGACACGCCGCTGCCGAAGCGGGCTTGGTGGGAATGGCCTTATTTTGTGGCCACCAAGCTGCTGTATATCGGCTATGCGCTGGTTCTGCCTGCTTTGTACCATCCGTTTTCGCATGTGCTGCTGGCCTTCCTGGGCGTGCACCTGCTGTTTGGCCTGACCTTGTCGGTGGTGTTCCAGTTGGCCCATACGGTGGAAGGCGCGGCGTTTCCGCTGCCGGGCGACGACGGCAAGATGGCGGACGAGTGGGCGGTGCACCAGTTGAAAACCACGGCCAATTTCGCTTGCGGTAACCGCCTGGTGACTTTTTACATGGGCGGACTGAATTTCCAGGTCGAGCATCATTTGTTCCGCAAGACCAGCCATGTCCACTATCCGGCGCTGAGCAGGATAGTCGCCGAAGTCTGTCGCGAGCATGGCATGCCCTATCAGTCGTTCCGGTCGGTATGGTCGGCGATGAGGGCGCATTTCCGCTTTTTGAAACAGATGGGGCGACAACCGGCCGCGCTGCGCGTGGGCCCTGTTGCCGCGGCAACCAGAATTTGAGAGTGACAGCAAGATGTCCAAACGAGATTACTACGATGTGCTCGGCGTCAACCGCGACGCTTCCGACGACGACATCAAGAAAGCCTACCGCAAGCTGGCGATGAAATACCATCCGGACCGCAATCCGGACAGCAAGGAAGCGGAGGACAAGTTCAAGGAGGTGAAGGAAGCCTACGAAATCCTGTCCGACAGCCAGAAGCGCGGCGCTTACGACCAGTTCGGCCATGCCGGGGTCGACCCGCAGGCCGGCGCGGGCGGCGGGCAGGGCTTCGGCGGCTTCGGCGATTTCGCCGACATCTTCAGCGACATCTTCGGCGGCGGCCGGGGCGGCAACGGCGGCGGGCGCTCCAATGTCTACCGCGGCGCCGATCTGCGCTACAACATGGATATCTCGCTGGAAGAGGCGGCGCGCGGTTGCGAGAAGCAGATCCGCATCCCGTCGCATGAGTCCTGCGCCACCTGCAGCGGCACCGGCGCCAAGCCGGGCACCCAGCCCAAGACCTGCGCCACCTGCGGCGGCCATGGCCAGGTGCGGATGAGCCAGGGCTTCTTCTCGATCCAGCAGACCTGCCCGACTTGCCACGGCAGCGGCAAGCAGATCACCGATCCGTGCACCAGCTGCCACGGCGCAGGGCAGAAGAAGACCACCAAGACGCTGAACGTGAAGATCCCGGCCGGCGTCGACGAGGGCGACCGCATCCGCCTGGGCGGCGAGGGCGAGCCGGGGCAGAACGGCGGCCCGTCGGGCGACTTGTACGTGGTCACCCACATCAAGCAGCATGCGGTGTTCCAGCGCGACGGCATGGACCTGCATTGCGAGATGCCGATTTCCTTCTCCACCGCGGCATTGGGCGGCGAGGTGGAAATTCCGACGCTGGACGGCATGGCCAAGGTGAAGATTTCGCCGGAAACCCAGAGCGGGCGCGTCTACCGCTTGCGCGGCAAGGGCGTGAAGGCGGTGCGCGGCGCCGAATTCGGCGACCTGCATTGCCATGTGGTGGTGGAAACCCCGGTCAAGCTGACCGAGCGCCAGAAAGAGTTGCTGCGCGAGTTCGAAGCGATCAGCCAGGGCGATGTGGCCACCCACAATCCGCGCTCGAAGTCCTTCATGGACAAGCTGCGCGATTTCTTCGAATAAGCCGCTTTTTGCCAGTCATGCAAAACGCCAGCCTCAGGCTGGCGTTTTTATTTGGGCATCGCAAAGCAAAACGGCCGCCCATCGGGCGGCCGTTCGCACATTCCTGAAACCGGGAAGACTTAGAAGTTGTGTTTGATCATGGCCCAAGTCAGCGAGGAGGTGTCCTTGCTGTGCTGATTGATGGTTTGGGCGTCCTTGTTTTCCTTTACCTGGCCGTAGCCGACTTCCACCATAGTTCTCTTGCTCAAGGTGTAGTCCAGAGCAGCGGCCCACTGGCTGGCACCCAGGCTGTAGCGCACGCCGTCGATCTTGGTGTCGCCTCGCTTGGAATAGACGATGGACGGCTTGAAGTTGCCGATAGTGTAGGCTGCATTAATGGCCCAGCCGGTGTTTTCCACCTTGTTGATGCCGCTGCCGATAGCTGGGCTCAATTGATTGATGCCAGGGAGAACGTAAACGGTTTGGCCGTTAGCATTCTTGGTTTGCGCCAGAGCGTTGCCATAGGTGGTCAGCCACTGATAGGTGGCAGCCAGGTACAGGTCGTTGGCGCTGTAGCCGCCTTCCAGGCGGTTGGTGGAACTGTTGCTTCCGCCTTTGGTATTCAGCACGCCGGCGTAGGCCCAGGCGCCGAAGAAACCGGAGTTCTGATAGGCCAAGCGCGCGCCGTATTGTTCGCCCTGTTTCATTTGGCCTGCTGCGGAGCTTTCGCCCGCGCCGTATTGCAGCGTGAGGTTGAGGCCGTTCCAGGTGGGGGAATCGTAACGGATGCTGTTCTTATAGCGGCTGTCGCCGTAGGAGAACAGGTCGGTTGCCTCGTACAACGGGAAGTTGGTGCCCATGCCGTCGCGGCGCGGACCGTACAGGTTGTCGGTGGCTTCGCTGTCGCCCAGCACGTCAGTCAAGTAGCCCACGCGCAGTTTGCCGTAATTGCTGTCAATGCCAACGTAGCTTTCACGGTTGGCAAAGGTGCCGGACGCAGAACCACCGCCGGAGACGCCATCCATGGCGAAGCCAGTTTCCACCTGCCAGATGGTTTTCAGGCCATTGCCCAGGTCTTCATTGCCGCGGAAGCCGATGCGGCTGCCGAAATCGTCAACGCCGAAAGTGGAGCTGTAGTTGTTTGTGCTGTTCTTGGTGACGGAAACGCCGGCACGCAGCGAGCCGTAGATGTTGACATCGGCTTGAGCGAATGCCGGGATGGCCGCTGCGATGGCGGCGGCGAGTGCGATTTTCTTCATTTTCTCTAAAACCCTTTGTTTCGATTTTTTGCCCAGAGGCGCCTTCCGACGGTGTTGTTTTTATTCCGTCGTGATAGGTTCGGCAGTGTGTGGGAGGGATGAGTTTTCCGTCAAGACATACTTGTTAACATATCAACAAGACTGACTGTGATGCTGTATGAATTTTTATGGCATTTGTTTTAGTTTATTTTGCTATTTTCTTTTTATTCAATGGCTTGTTCTCACTGGTTGCGCGGGGTTCTTTATTTTTTGCGAGGTTGAATTTGTATGGAATATAAAAATTTCAGCCAATAATGATAATGTTTGTTGCTTTTTTGCATTTTGCTGCAATTGCACAATTAATGATGATTGAGTTTTTGTCATGCGGCGCCATGGCTGGGGAATGTCGGTGGATTCGCTGGCCGCCAGCCGCCGCCTGGCATGAGCGCCAGCAGACGGCCGGATGTGAGCCGCAGGCCGTTTGTTGGGCGGATGTCTCCGTTGGCCGCGTTGCTTGTCGCGGTTTCGCTTGTCGTGTGATGAGGCGATTGAGTCGGGCTAGGCTGCCGGATTCGGATTGGGTTCGCGGAATGGCAAAATGTGAGGCCAGGCATTGAAAAAGCTGATGGATGCTTAAATGAATTTGAAAAATGAATGTTTTTGCTTTTCTACTATGCAATGAGCCGCGGATGTCCCATGCCGCCGCGGCCGGAGCACGGCGGCGCGGCGAATGCTGCGCGGATGCATCGGGGCGATGCGTAAAGCCCGCTGCCGCATCGTGGGGATTGGGCGTACAATTGCCGATGTCTTTTTTAGGGGGCTGTCGTCATGATTTTTGCTAATCGCTATTTCCCGGTGAGCCGCATGCGCAGGATGCGCAAGGATGAGTTCAGCCGCCGGTTGATGCGCGAGAACGTGCTGACCACCAACGATCTGATCTACCCGGTCTTCGTGATGGAGGGCAGCAATCAGGTGGTGGACGTGCCGTCGATGCCGGGCGCGCCGCGCCTGACGCTGGACAAGCTGCTGCCGGTGGCCGAAGAGGCGCTGGAACTGGGCATCCCGATGCTGTCGCTGTTTCCGGTGATCACCGGCAACAAGGACAATGATGGCAGCGAGGCCTACAACCCGGACGGGCTGATCCCTCGCGTGGTGCGCGAGCTGAAAAAGCGCTTCCCGGAGCTGGGGGTGATGACCGACGGCGCGCTGGATCCCTATACCATCCACGGGCAGGACGGCGTGATCGACGCCAACGGCTACGTGTTGAACGACGAGACCACCGAAATCCTGATCAAGCAGGGCCTGTGCCATGCCGAGGCCGGCGTCGATGTGTTCGGCCCGTCCGACATGATGGACGGCCGCATCGGCGCCATCCGCGAGGCGTTTGAAGAAGAAGGCTTCATCCATACCAAGATACTGGCCTATTCCGCCAAGTATTCGTCCGGCTTCTACGGCCCGTTCCGCGACGCGCTGGGCTCGTCCGCCAACTTGGGCAAGGCCGACAAGAACAGCTACCAGATGGATCCGGCCAATATCGAAGAGGCGATCCAGGAAGTGGCGCAGGATCTGGAGGAGGGCGCGGACATGGTGATGATCAAGCCGGGCATGCCTTACCTGGACGTGATCCGCCGCGTCAAGGACACTTTCCATGTGCCCACCTTCGCCTATCAGGTTTCCGGCGAGTACGCGATGCTGAAGGCGGCGTTCCAGAACGGCTGGCTCAACGAAGAGAAGTGCATGATGGAAAGCCTGCTGGCGTTCAAGCGCGCCGGCGCCGACGGCATTCTCACTTACTTCGCGATGGATGCGGCCCGCCTGCTGCGCCAGCGCTGATATCATGAATAGATGAGCCGCACCCCTTGCCAAGACCGCGGCGAGGGGTGTTTGTCTATATAAGGGCAATATATGGATGCGCTGCATTCCACTTGGTTCTGGCTGGCGGTGATCGCCGCGCCGGCCATTCTCGTGATTGGCACGCTGGCTCGGCTCGCCCGGCGCGAGCCGCCGGTCAAGCTGCCGCCCGGTGTAAAGCCGCTGGGCTGGGACGAGGAGGACGATGTTTCGCAAAAGTTGCATGACGGTGACAGAGAGCCGCCAAAACACTGATAACTGTCACTGCTAGCGCGCATGCGGCTGGGCTAGAATGGCGACAGTTTTCGGCGCGCAGCCGCCATAAGCGGCGCGCGGTGCCTGCGGACGCGGGTTCGATTCCCGCGTCCGGCCAATCCAAAGGACTGCCATGAACCACACTTATCTTGCCCACCTGCAGGCGACGCTGGCCCAGATCAAGGCCGACGGCTTCGAGAAGCCGGAGCGCGTGATCGCCACGCCGCAAAGCTCCGACATCGCGCTGGCCGGCGGCGAGCATGTGCTGAACTTCTGCGCCAACAACTACCTGGGCCTGGCCGACGACAAGCGCCTGGTGCTGGCCGCCAAATCCGGCATGGACCAGTACGGCTACGGTTGCGCGTCGGTGCGTTTCATCTGCGGCACCCAATCCATCCACAAGCAGCTGGAAAAATCGATCTCCGATTTTCTGGGCACCGACGACACCATCCTGTACTCCAGCTGTTTCGACGCCAACGGCGGCGTGTTCGAAACCCTGCTGACCGAAGAGGACGCGGTGATCTCGGACGAACTGAACCACGCCTCCATCATCGACGGCGTGCGCCTGTCCAAGGCCAAGCGCTTCCGCTACAAGAACAACGACATGGCCGATCTGGAGGCGCAACTGGTGGCGGCAGAAGCCGCCGGCGCCCGCTTCAAGCTGATCGTCACCGACGGCGTGTTCTCGATGGACGGCATCATCGCCGACCTGAAGGGCATCTGCGATCTGGCCGAGCGCCATGACGCGCTGGTGATGGTGGACGATTCGCACGCGGTCGGCTTCATCGGCGAAACCGGCGCCGGCACGCCGGAATACTGCGGGGTGTCCGACCGCGTCGACATCTACACCGGCACGCTGGGCAAGGCGCTGGGCGGCGCGTCCGGCGGCTACGTCGCCGCGCACAAGCCCATCGTCGACTTGCTGCGCCAGCGCTCGCGCCCTTATCTGTTCTCCAACACGCTGGCCCCGGCCATTGCCGCCGCCAGCGTGGAAGTGCTGAACATCCTGAAGAGCGGCGAAGGGGCCGAGCTGCGCGCCAAGGTGCGCCGCAACGCCGAGCTGTTCCGCAAGGAAATGTCCGCCGCCGGCTTCACCCTGGTGCCGGGCGAGCACCCGATCATTCCGGTGATGCTGGGCGATGCCCGCCTGGCCGGCGAAGTGTCCGCCAAGCTGCTGGCCGAAGGCGTGTACGTGATCGGCTTCTCCTACCCGGTGGTGCCCAAGGGCAAGGCACGCATCCGCACTCAGATGTCCGCCGCGCACAGCGAGGAGCAGGTGCTGAAGGCCGTGGCCGCGTTCACCAAGGTCGGCCGCGAGCTGGGCGTAATCTGATTTGACCGCATGACAGGCGGCGCGGGCAAAACGCCCGCGCGCCCAAGGATAGAGACATGAAGGCGCTTGCCAAGCTGAAGGCCGCTCCCGGCCTGGAAATGACCGACGTTCCGCTGCCGGAAGTCGGCCACAACGATCTGTTGATCAAGATCGTCAAGACCGCGATCTGCGGCACCGACATCCACATCTGGAACTGGGACGAATGGTCGCAAAAGACCATCCCGGTGCCGATGCACGTCGGCCACGAGTATGTCGGCGTCGTCGCCGGCATGGGGTCGGAAGTGCAGGGCTTCAAGATCGGCCAACGCGTGTCCGGCGAGGGCCACATCACTTGCGGTTACTGCCGCAACTGCCGCGCCGGCCGCCGCCACCTGTGCCGCAATACCACCGGCGTCGGCGTCAACCGCGAAGGCGCGTTCGCCGAATACCTGGTGATTCCGGCCTTCAACGCCTTCCCGATTCCGGACGACGTCTCCGACGATCTGGCTTCCATCTTCGACCCATTCGGCAATGCCGTGCACACCGCGCTGAGCTTCAACCTGGTGGGCGAGGACGTGCTGATCACCGGCGCCGGCCCGATCGGCATCATGGCGGTGGCCATCGCCAAGCATGTCGGCGCGCGCCACGTGGTGATCACCGACGTCAACGACTACCGGCTGGACCTAGCGAAGAAGATGGGCGCCACCCGCGCCGTCAACGTCGCCCGCGAAGACCTGAAGGCGGTGATGCAGGAGCTGCACATGACCGAAGGCTTCGACGTGGGCCTGGAAATGTCCGGCAATCCTCAGGCTTTCCGCCAGATGCTGGAAACGATGAACCACGGCGGCAAGGTGGCGTTGCTGGGCATTCCGCCGTCCAACACCGCCATCGATTGGAACCAGGTGATCTTCAAGGGCCTGGAAATCAAGGGCATCTATGGCCGCGAGATGTTCGAGACCTGGTACAAGATGGTGGCCCTGATCCAGTCCGGTCTGGACATCAGTCCCATCATCACCCACCACTTCAAGGTGGACGAATTCGAGCAGGGCTTCGCCGCCATGCTGTCCGGCCAAAGCGGCAAGGTGATCCTGGACTGGCGCTGAGCGTCGTTCCGGTTCGACCGCATGCGAAGCGGCTCCGCGAGGAGCCGCTTTTTTCATGCCCGTTCAGGCGGTTTTGAAATAGGCGATCATCCGCCGCAGGTGTTCCGCCTGCGTGTTCAGCTGGTCGGAGGCGGCGGACAGCTGTTCGGAGGTGGAGGCGTTCATCTGGGTGGCCAGCGACAGGTGGTTGACCGCGGCGTTGATCTGCTGCAGGCCTTCGCTCTGCTCATGCGAGGCCTGCGCGATCTCCTGCACCAGGCTGGCGGTTTTGCGGATGGCGGGCAGCATTTCGTCCAGCGCCGCGCCCGCCTGTTCCGCCATGTCCACGCTGCAGCCGGCCAGCGAGCCGATTTCCCGCGCCGCCGCCTGGCTGTGTTCGGCCAATTTGCGCACCTGGGCGGCCACCACGGTGAAGCCTTTGCCTTGGCTGCCGGCATGGGCGGCCTCGACGGCGGCGTTCAGCGCCAGCAGATTGGTCTGGTAGGCGATGTCGTCTATCACGTCTATCCGGTTGGAAATGTCGCGTATCGCCGCCACGGTGCGGGTCACGGCCTCGCCGCCGCCACCGGCGCTTTGCGCCGCCTGGCGGGCCATGGCGTCGGTGAGGCGGGCGCTTTCGGAGTTCTGAGTCACCGTGGCCGCGATCTCTTCCACCGAGGCGCTGGTTTCTTCCAGGCTGGCGGCCTGCTGCGACGCGTTCTGGCTCAGCGCTTGCGCCGAAGCCGCGACCTCGGATGAGGTGGCGTTCAATTGCTCGGCGTCGAGCCGCAACTGCTCGATCACCCCGGTCAGCCGGCTCACCATGTGCTGCATCGCCGCCAGCACGCTGCGATCGTCGCCGTCGCGAAGCGCCGGCCTTGCGGTCAGGTCGCCGCCGGCAACCCTGCGGGCGATCTCGGCCACCGCCGCCGGCTCGCCGCCCACCTGGCGGAACAGGCCCCGGCCGATGTGGCCGATGGAGCCGGCCAGGAGCAGCAGGCTGAGGGCGGCGACGGCGATGAACAGGTTCAGGGTCTGGCGGTAGCCGCGGTCGGCTTCCGCGATCCGATCGGCCAGCATCTTCTCGAATCCGTCCTGAACCTGGGCGCTCTGCCGCAGCAGCTGATCGGTCATCGCGCGGTCCATGCCGCGCACCAGCTTGTCGACGGCTTGCCCGGAGAGCGGGTCTTCCTGGCGGAAGGCGGCCAGCGCCGCGCGATAGCGGACGGTCAGCCGGAGATGTTCGTCTCGCACCGCGTCTATCGCCGCGCTGGACTCGCCGTCGTCGCGCAGCGCGGCGGAGGCCTGGGCCAGCGTTTGCTCGACGATGGCGCGTTCGGCTTCGAAGGCGGCGAGGTAGCGCTGGTAGTCGGCGGGATTGTTGCCGCGCAGCAGCACGTCCTTCCAGTCCTGCACCTGCACCTTGAAGTGCAGATTGGCCAGCTGCATCGCGTGGTTGATCCGGCTGCCGCGGCTGACCTGCTCCAGCTCCCGCCGGGTGTTTTCCGCCATGTCGCGCAGCTGGCCCAGGCAGGATAGGGACAGCAGAAGCAGGACAGTCAGGTTGATCAGGGCCAGGAGCCAGAGCCTGGTTTTCATGCTGAGAGCTTGTCGCATCGACATTTCTTCGCATCGGGCTGGTTGCTATCGGTATAGCCCGCCGCGACGGAGTCTTCGCGTTCCCGCGCGATGCCGGCCGCTGTTGACCGCAGTCAATGAGGGCGGGGCGGGGGCAGGGATAATCGTGCTTGAACGGGTTTTTTGGAGACGATGATGATCGCGATAATCGGCGCGGGCGTTTCAGGGCTGTCCTGCGCCTGGTGGCTGCAACGGCAGGGAGTGGCGGTACGGGTATTCGAGGCGGCGGAGCGCGTCGGCGGCAAGGTGAGCACCTTGGCGGCAGACGCCTTGTGCGAACAGGGGCCCAATATGCTGTTATTGGACGAGGAGCTTCAGCAGTGGCTGGCCGAGTTGGGCCTGTCACCGCTGTGGCCGGAGCGGGGCAGCGGCTTGCGGCATGTGCTGCGGAGCGGGCGATACCGGCCGCTGCCGTCCGGGCCTTGGCAGTTGCTGGCGGGAAGCTTTTTGAGCTGGCCGGCCAAGTGGGCCTTGCTGCGCGGCCTGCTGCGGCCGGGCAGTCCCAAGGAGGCCGAGGCCAGCCTGGCCGAGTTCTGCCGCCGCCGCTTCGGCCAGGAAGTGCTGGACAAGTTGCTGGACCCGCTGGCCGGCGGCGTGTTCGCCGGCGATCCGGAAGAGCTGGCGCTGGAGGAGACGCTCCCCAGGCTGGCGCGGGCGGCGGCGCAGCCGCTGCCTTTGTGGCGGGGACTGTGGCGGCAAAGGACCGCGCGCGCCCGGATGTGCACGCTGCAAGGCGGGCTGCAGCAATTGCCGCAGCGGCTGGCGCGGGATCTGGACGTGAGGCTGGGCGCGCCGGTGACCGCGCTGCGCCGCGACGGCGAGGGCTGGCGGTTACGCACCCGCGAGGGGTGGACGCGGGCCGAGCGAGTGGTGCTGGCCCTGCCGGCCGACGCCGCGGCCGAGCTGCTGCATCCGCTGGCGCCGGAGATGGCCGATATCTGCCGGCGCATCCCGTACGCGCCGCTGGCGGTGGTGTCCACCTTGCTGGACGGCGAGGCGATGGACCGGCCGCTGCCCGGCTATGGCGCGCTGCATCCGAGCGGGGAGGGAGCGCTGACGCTGGGCCACCTGACGGTCAGCAATATCTATCCTCACGTTTGTCCGGCAGGCACCCGGCTGGTGACCAGTTTCATCGGCGGTCGCCGGCATCCGGAATCGCTGGAGAGCAGCGACGCCGCATTGTTAAATGGACTCAACGCCGAGCTGGAGAGGCTGTTCGGCATGCGCGGCAAGCCGCTGGCGCAATACCTGGCCCGTTGGCCGCAGGCGCTGCCGCAGGGCACGGGCTTGCAGCGCAGGCTGCGCGGCGCGGCGGCGCCGTGGAGCGGCAGGGGGCTGCATCTGTGCGCCAACTGGCTGGACGGCGCCTCCCTGCCGGATTGCCTGGGAAAAGGGCGAAGGCTGGCGAAGCAATTGGCGGCGAGGGCGTCCGGCTTTGCGTGAGCGGCCGCAGGGGGTAGAATCGACCCCTGTTTCTTCAATTTTCCAACACCACCTTTATGCTTACCTTCCAGGAAATCATCCTCACGCTCCAGCACTACTGGAACCGCCAGGGCTGCGCGCTGCTGCAACCGTACGACACCGAAGTGGGCGCGGGCACCTCCCATACCGCCACCTTCCTGCGCGCGCTGGGGCCTGAACCCTGGAACGCTGCCTATGTCCAGCCCAGCCGCCGCCCGAAGGACGGCCGCTACGGCGAGAACCCGAACCGCCTGTTCCAGCACCACCAGTTCCAGGTGGTGCTGAAGCCGTCGCCGTCCAACATCCAGGAGTTGTACCTGGGCTCGCTGCGGGAACTGGGCCTGGATCCGACGGTGCAGGACATCCGCTTCGTCGAGGACAACTGGGAAAACCCGACGCTGGGCGCCTGGGGTCTGGGCTGGGAAGTGTGGCTGAACGGCATGGAAGTGACCCAGTTCACCTATTTCCAGCAAGTGGGCGGCCTGGATTGCAAACCGGTGCTGGGCGAGATCACCTATGGCCTGGAACGCCTGGCGATGTATCTGCAGGGCGTGGAGAACGTTTACGACCTGATCTGGACCCATCTGCCGGACGGCCAGCCGGTCACTTACGGCAATGTGTTCTACCAGAACGAGGTGGAGCAGTCGAAGTACGCGTTCGAGCACAGCAACGTCGAGCTGCTGTTCCGCCAGTTCAACGACTACGAAGCCGAAGCCAAGACGCTGCTGGACGCCAGCCTGCCGCTGCCGGCCTACGAGATGATCCTGAAGGCGGGACACGCCTTCAATCTGCTGGATGCCCGCGGCTCCATCTCGGTGACCGAGCGCGCCGCCTACATCGGCCGCATCCGCAATCTGTCCCGCGGCGTGGCGCAGGCGTATTACGATGCCCGCGAGGCGCTGGGCTTTCCGATGTGCCGCAAGGACTGAGCCGAGGGAAGTCTATGCTGTTAGGGGCGACGGCAATCGTCGTCGCGCCTGACAGGGGGTGGATATGAGAGTCAAAGCCGCATTCTGGCTGTTGTTCGCTTTGCCGGCCTGGGCGCAGCCGGCCGCCGACTGGGTGGTGTACCAGGACGGCGGCCAGATGCAGCTGGCGATAGACGGCAACTCGCTGTGGCTGGGCAAGGACGGGCTGGTGCATTTCATCAACCAGGAACGCTTCGCCAAGCAACGCTACGAGAAGTCGTACCGGCTGAACTTCTATATCCGCCGCACCACCGGCTACGCCGATTGCAAGCAGTACCAGTACGTGTTTGTCGGTTCCGAGTATTTCGACAAGAACAACAAGCACCTGTTTTCCACCATGTTCCCGGTGCCGCGCTATGCCTGGAAGTGGCAGCCGGTGAACGAGGATTCGGTCGCCCACGCCATGATGAAGGTGATTTGCGAGGCGGCGGGATCCGCATCCCGATAATTGAAGCTTGAGAGAATGAACGCGACCCTGTTGATCGAACTCCTGACCGAGGAGCTGCCGCCCAAGGCCCTGCCGCGTCTGGCCGCCAGTTTCGCCCAGACCATCGCCGAAGAACTGAAGAAGATGCAGTTCGCCGCCGCCGACGCCGAGGCGGTGGTGTACGCGTCGCCGCGCCGCCTGGCGGTGCAGCTGTCCGGCGTGCTCGCCGTGCAGCCTGAACAACGCATCACCCGCCAGGGCCCGGCCGCCGCCGCCGGCATGAAGGACGGCCAGCCGACGCCGGCCTTGGCCGGCTTCGCCCGCTCCTGCGGCGTGGACGTGTCCGAACTCTCCATCGTCAGCAACGGCAAGCAGGATGTCTACGCCTATTCCAGCACCAAGCCGGGCGAGGCGCTGTCCGCGCAGCTGGCCGATGTGGTGTCGCTGGCGCTGAAGAAGCTGCCGGTGCCCAAGCTGATGCGCTGGGGCGATTCCGACGTGCAGTTCGTTCGTCCGGTGCACGGCCTGATCATGCTGCACGGCGACAAGGTGATCGACGGCGAGGTGCTGGGCCTGAAGAGCGGCAGCGCCACCCGCGGCCACCGTTTCCTGTCGCAGGGCGACGTGGCCATCGCCAACGCCGATGCCTACGCCCGCGCGATGCACGAGCAGGGCAAGGTGATCGCCAGCTTCGACGCGCGCCGCGAGCTGATCCGCCACAAGCTGGCCGAGGCCGCCGCCAAGCTCGGCGCCGCCATCGCCGCGCCGGATGAGCTGTTCGACGAAGTGACCGCGCTGGTGGAGTGGCCGGTGGTGCTGGAAGCCGGCTTCGAGGCCGAGTTCCTGCAAGTGCCGCAGGAATGCCTGATCCTGACCATGCAGCAGAACCAGAAGTACTTCCCGCTGCTGGACAAGAACGGCAAGCTGATGAACCGCTTCCTGCTGGTGTCCAACGTCGATCCGCAGGATCCGTCCTTCGTCATTGGCGGCAACGAGCGCGTGCTGCGCGCCCGCCTGTCCGACGCCAAGTTCTTCTTCGAGCAGGACAAGAAGCACCGCCTGGACAGCCGCCTGCCGCGCCTGGCCAACGTGGTCTACCACAACAAGATCGGCTCGCTGCTGGAGCGCGTCGAGCGCTTGCAGAGCATCGCCGGCGCCATCGCCCATGAGCTGGGCGCCGACGCCGCGCTGGCCGCCCGCGCCGCCTATCTGGCCAAGGCCGACCTGGTCAGCGACATGGTCGGCGAATTCCCGGAATTGCAGGGCATCATGGGCATGTACTACGCCCAGCACGACGGCGAGCATGCCGAAGTGGCCGCCGCCATCGAGGGCCATTACCACCCGCGCTTCGCCGGCGACACGCTGCCGGAAGGCAAGATCGCCACCGCCGCGGCGCTGGCCGACAAGCTGGAAGCCATCGTCGGCATCTGGGGCATCGGTCTGATCCCGACTGGCGACAAGGACCCGTTCGCGCTGCGCCGCGCCGCGCTGGGCGTGGTGCGGATGGCGCTGGAAGCTGACCTGGACCTGAAGCGCCTGCTGGCTGTCGTCGCCGAGGCCTTCCCGGCCGGCAAGCTGTCCGCCAACGTCGCCGAGGAAGTGTTCGGCTTCATGATGGACCGCCTGAAGAACTTCCTGGCCGCCGATTACAAGGGCGACGAGATCGACGCCGTGCTGGCGCTCTCGCCCAGCCGCCTGAACGAAGTGCGCGCGGTGCTGGCCGCCGTGGCCGCGTTCAAGTCGCTGCCGGAAGCCGCCGCGCTGGCCGCCGCCAACAAGCGCGTCAACAACATCCTGAAGAAGGCCGAGGGCGAAATCGGCGCGGTGGACGCCGCGTTGCTGCAGGAAGCCGCCGAGCAGGCGCTGTACGCCGCGGTGCAGGAGCTGGCGCCGGCGGTGGAAGCCAAGTTCGCCGCCCACGACTTCGCCGGGGCGCTGTCGCAGTTGGCCAGCCTGAAGGCGCCGGTGGACGCGTTCTTCGACGGCGTGATGGTGATGGCCGAGGACGCCAGGGTGCGCGCCAACCGCGTCGCGCTGCTGGCCAGCCTGGCCGCGCTGTTCAACCGCGTGGCCGACATTTCGCTGCTGGCGGAATAAGCGGCGGCAAGCGCATGGATGGGAGGCGGCCGCGGCGACGCGGCCGGCCTCCCGTTTTGACAAGATGGCTGGGTGAAAGGATTATCGGGTGAAGCTAGTCATTCTGGACCGCGACGGCGTGATCAACGAGGATCGCGACGATTTCGTGAAGAACACCATCGAATGGGTGCCGCTGGCGCACAGCCTGGAGGCGATCGCCAATCTGACCCAGTCCGGCTGGCGCGTGGTGGTGGCGACCAACCAGTCCGGCATCGCCCGCGGCTTGTTCGACATGCACGCGCTGAACGCGATGCACGAGAAGATGCATCGGCTGGTCGGCCAGGCCGGCGGCCGCATCGACGCGGTAGTGTTCTGTCCGCACAGCGCGGATCACGGCTGCGAGTGCCGCAAGCCGCTGCCCGGCATGGTGCTGGAGATCGCCGAGCGCTTCAACGTCAAGCTGGAAGGGCTGCCGATGATAGGCGACAGCCTGCGCGACCTGGAGTCCATCGCCGCCGTCGGCGGCCAGCCCATCCTGGTGAAGACCGGCAAGGGCGCCAAGACGCTGGCCAAGGGAGGCCTGCCGGAAAGCACGCTGGTGTTCAACGACCTGTACGATGCCGCCGAGCATCTGATCAACCATCATTGAGGCAGAGACTGAAAGCATGATTGGTTTGTGGATACGCAACTTGCTGTATTGGGTGGTGCTGATCATCGCCACGCCGCTGTTCTTCTTGCTGCTGATGCTGGCCGCGCCGCTGCCGCGCCGCAGCCGCCACGTGTTCGGCGTGACCTGGGCGATGACCCTGCTGTGGATGCTTGAGCATGTGATCGGCCTGAAATACAAGGTGATCGGCGCGGAGAACATTCCGTCGGCGCCGTCGGTGATCACGTCCAAGCACCAGTCCGGCTGGGAAACGCTGGCGCTGCAGAAAATCTTTCCGTGGCAGGTGTATGTGGCCAAGCGCGAGCTGACCTGGATTCCGTTGTTCGGCTGGGGCCTGGTGCTGATGAACCCCATCATCATCAACCGCTCCGACCGCGCCCGCGCCAATCAGCGCCTGCTGGATCAGGGCCTGGAGCGCAAGCGCCACGGTTTCTGGATCACCGTGTTCCCCGAAGGCACCCGCACCAAGCCGGGCGTGGGCGGCAAGTACAAGCTGGGCGCCGCGCGCATGGCCAAGCAGTTCGACATGCCGATGGTGCCGGTGGCGCATAACGCCGGCGAATTCTGGCCGCGCAATGCCTTCCTGAAATATCCGGGCGAGATCACCGTGGTGATCGGCCCCGCCATCCATTCAGACGAAGAGACCGGCCCCGAGGCGATGATGGCCGAGGCCGAGGCCTGGATCGAGGCCCGCCAGCGCGAAATCGGCGGCGTCGGCCCCTTCGCCCATCCCGATGAAAAACGCCAGCGTCTGGCACCGCCTGCCTCTGCCTGACGGCGAGGTGCCCGTGCTGCTGACGCGTAGGTCGCGCCAGAGCATAGGCATCAAGGTCAGCGGCGGGGTGGTGGAACTGATCGCCGCGCCGGGTGTCAGTCAACAGCGCTTGCATCAGGTATTGCAGCAGCGCTACGACTGGATCGTCGGCCACGTGTTGCGCCAGCGCAGCCATCTGGAGGCCGGCGAGCAGCTGAGCAGTCTGGCGCTGTTGGGCGAGCAGCTGACGATCAGGCTGACAGGCGGCGCGCGCAAGGCGGCGCGGCGCGTGAGCGGAGAGTTGCTGGTGGCGGGCGTCGCCGACGGCGACGCCGCCGCGCTGAAAGCCGTTCTGGCCAAATTCCTGAAACGCGAGGCGGCGACACTGTTTCCCGGCCGTCTCTCCCTGCTGGCCGCGCACTGCCGCCGCAAACCAAGCGGGTTGCTGCTGTCGTCTGCGCGCACCCGCTGGGGCAGTTGCAGCGCCGATGGCCGCATCCGCCTGAACTGGCGGCTGGCGCAGGCGCCGCTGGCGGTGGTCGACTACGTGACCGCCCACGAGCTGGCCCATCTCGAACACATGAATCACTCGCCGGCGTTCTGGGCCGAGACCGAGCGTCTCTGCCCGGGCTGGCGCGATGCCCGCCGCTGGCTGCGCCAGCACGGCGGCGGCTTGTTTGTCTTAGACTGATCTTTAAAAGGAAAACGCCATGAGAATGCTTCACACCATGCTGCGCGTCGGCAATCTCGACCGCTCGATCGCTTTCTACCAGGAAGTGCTGGGCATGAAGCTGCTGCGCCGCAACGATTTTCCGGAAGGACGCTTCACGCTGGCCTTCGTCGGCTACGGCGACGAGGCGGCCCACACCGTGCTGGAGCTGACCCACAACTGGGATACCGAGTCCTACGATCTAGGCAGCGGCTACGGCCACATCGCCATTGAGGTGGAAGACGCTTACGCCGCCTGTGACATGGCGCGCGCCAAGGGCGGCAAGGTGACGCGCGAAGCCGGCCCGATGAAGCACGGCACCACCGTGATTGCCTTCATCGAGGATCCGGACGGCTACAAGATCGAGTTCATCCAGAAAGGCAGCCGCTAAGCGCTGCCGGCGGCGTGTCCGGGCGTTTCCGGATAGGCCGCCGAATCCACCGGCCGCATTCATGCGGCCGGCCACGGGCGGGAGGGGCCGCCCAGGCGGACCGGCACCCGGAAGCCGGTCCGCTTCCAATAATAACCGGGAATGTTCCGGCAGCCGCGGCTGCGTTTTGGCATCACGGGCACCTGCTCGTTCGGGAAGGACTGATGAATAAAAAACTGATTGCACTGGCGGGCGGGCTGCTGCTCCCCGCGTTCGCCCGCGCCGCCGATCTGGACGGCGCCACGCTCAGCCTGGGCTGGGGCGTGCCCTTCGCCGGCATCCTGCTGTCCATCGCGCTGTTTCCGATGCTGGCTCCCGGCATCTGGCACCACCATTTCGGCAAGATCACCGCGCTCTGGACCGCGCTGTTCCTGCTGCCTTTCGCCGCCGCCTTCGGGCTGGGCCAGACCGGCGCGCTGCTGCTGCACGCGCTGTTCACCGAATACATCCCCTTCATCGTGCTGCTGTTCGCGCTGTACACGGTGTCGGGCGGCATCCTGGTCTGGGGCTCGCTGCACGCGTCGCCCCGGCTGAACACCTTGATCCTGGCCATCGGCACCGCGCTGGCGTCGGTCATGGGCACCACCGGCGCGGCGATGCTGCTGATCCGGCCGCTGCTGCGCGCCAACGAGGGCCGCAAGCGCAATGTGCACGTGGTGGTGTTCTTCATCTTCCTGGTGGCCAATGTCGGCGGCGGTTTGACGCCGCTGGGCGATCCGCCGCTGTTCCTCGGCTTCCTCAAGGGCGTGACCTTCGGCTGGACCTTCCAGCACATGCTGATGCCGGTGCTGCTGCTGTCAGCGCTGCTGCTGATCATCTTCTACTTTCTGGACCGCCACATGTTCGCCAGGGAGGCGAAGGAGGGCACGCTCAAGCCAGTGGACACCAGCCACGACAAGCCGCTGAAGCTGCACGGCAAGCGCAACTTCTGGCTGCTGGGCGGCGTGGTGGGCGCGGTGCTGATGTCCGGCCTGTGGAAGCCCGGCATCGCCTTCGAGCTGCCAGGCGTCCATCTGGAGCTGCAGAACCTGCTGCGCGACCTGGCCCTGCTGCTGCTGGCCTTCGTTTCGCTGTGGATCACGCCCAAGCAGGTGCGCGCCGGCAACGAGTTCAACTGGCTGCCCATCCTGGAGGTGGGCAAGCTGTTCGCCGGCATCTTCATCACCATCGCGCCGGTGATCGCCATCCTGCGCGCCGGCGACCACGGCGCGCTGGCCGGTCTGGTGCAGACGGTGTCGGGTCCGGACGGCAAGCCGCTGGACGGCATGTATTTCTGGATGACCGGCATCCTGTCCAGCTTCCTGGACAATGCGCCGACCTACCTGGTGTTCTTCAACCTGGCGTCAGGCGATGCCGCCGAGCTGATGGGGCCGTTCGGCAGCACCTTGCTTGCCATCTCGATGGGCGCGGTATTCATGGGGGCGATGACCTATATCGGCAACGCGCCCAACTTCATGGTCAAGGCCATCGCCGAGCATCGCCACGTCAAGATGCCGGGTTTCTTCGGCTACATGCTGTGGTCGGGCGCGGTGCTGCTGCCGTGCTTCCTGCTGCTGACGTTGGTGTTCTTCCACTTCTGATTCAGGCTCGGCCCGCAAGCAAAAAGCCCATCGCATTGGCGATGGGCTTTTTTTGTCGGAGAGGATCGGGGTCAGGCTTCGGCGGCTGCCGGCTTCAAACCGGCTTGCGGCGCCGGTCGGCCCAGCAGCGCTTTCCAGCGGCGGAAGGCGGAGATCAGGATCACCAGTCCCAGCGCCAGCATTACGATGGAGATGCCGGCGTTGAACACGTTATAGCCTTTGGCGGCAGGGTTCAGATAGACGTTCTTCACCATCCAGTAGCCGGCGTAGTTGACGGTCACGTACAGGTAGGCGAGCGGCGCCAGGCAGGTCAGCATGTAGCCGCGATTGTGCGACAGCCGCAGGATGATGGTGGCGCCGATGATCAGGCCGATGGAGGCCATCAGCTGGTTGGACACGCCGAACAGCGCCCATACCGAATTGATGTCGCCGGAGTTCAACAGATAGCCCCACAATGCGCAGGCGACGACGGAGGCGCCGATCGCGCCAGGCATCCAGTCGGTGCGCTTCAGCGGCGCCCACAGGTCGCCGACGAAGTCCTGGATCAGGTAGCGGGCGACGCGGGTGCCGGAATCGATGGCGGTGAGGATGAACACCGCTTCGAACATCACCATGAACTGGAAGAAGTAGGACGCCAGATGGCTGAACCAGGGGATGCGGGTGAAGATGTCCGCCATGCCCACCGCCAGCGTCACCGCGCCGCCGGTGCGGCCGTACAGGTCCAGGCCTATCTCCTGCGACAGCTTGGGCAGATTGACCACGTCCATGCCCAGGGTCTGGAACACGGCCGGCGCGGAGTTGATGGCGAAGTAATCGGCCGGGTGCAAGGCGGTGGCGGCGATCAAGGCCATCACGCCCACCACGCATTCGGCCAGCATCGCGCCGAAGCCCACCGGCAGGATGTCGCTCCACTTGTCGATCTGTTTGGGCGTGGTGCCGGAGCCGATGAAGGCGTGGAAGCCGGAAATGGCGCCGCAGGCGATGGTGATGGAGATGAACGGCCATACCGGGCCGGACAGCACCGGACCGCCGCCGTGGATGAACTGGGTCACCGCCGGGAACTGGATCTGCGGGTTGATGAACACCACGCCGGCCACCAAGAGGCCGAACACGCCTATCTTCATGAAGCTGGACAGGCAGGCGCGCGGGGTTAGCAGCATCCACACCGGCAGCGCTGTGGCGAAGAAGGCGTAGATGGGCAGCAGCAGCGACACGGTGGACGCCTTCAGCGACAACCATTCGCCCAGCGCGGTGTGTTGGATGTAAGGGCCGGCGAACACGCAGGCCATGATGGCGGCGATGCCGACGTAGCTGGCGTTCTTCATGCTGCCGGTCACGCGTTCCCACAGGCCTACGCCGATGGCGATGGGAATGGTCATGAACACGGCGAAGGCGCCCCACGGGTTGCGCTCCAGCGCGTGCACCACCACCATGGACAGGCCGGCCATGGTGATGGTGATGATGAACAGCATGGCAAGGCCGGTGCACCAGCCGGCCACCGGGCCGAGCTCGGCCTTGGCCACTTCGGACAGCGACTTGCCGTGGTGCTTCATCGACGCGAACAGCACCACGGTGTCGTGCACCGCGCCGCCGATCACACAGCCTATCAGCAGCCAGATCATGCTGGGCAGATAGCCGTACTGGGCAGCCAGCACCGGGCCCACCAGCGGGCCGGCTGCGGCGATGGCGGCGAAGTGGCCGCCGAAGGCCACCCACTTGCTGGTGGGCACGTAGTCCTTGCCGTCCTTCAGTTCGTGGGAAGGGGTGACGGCGCTATCGTCGACGCCTAGCACCTTGCGCGTGAAGAATACCCCGTACAGGCGGTAGCAGATCGCAAGTATGCATAGGGTGCCGATCACAAAACTCAATGCGTGATCCATGTTGGAGGCTCCGGTGAAATCGTGGCTCCACCTTACGCTTCAAAAGGAGCGAGTCGACGCGGGAAATGGGCGAGCGGCAGCCTGGCGTCGCGAGCGGCGGCGTGGCGGGGGCGAGCGGCGGCGGCCACGACCCCGTGAGCAGCGGGAAGAGCCAACCGCGAAGAGTCCCTGGACCAAAACAAGCCGGCGCGGGCAGCGCAAGTTGTGGGATAAAGAGCGGGTGCGGGGGGATTAGCGGTTCTGCGGCTGCCAGTCCTGATAGGGCAGGTGCACCCTGGAGTAGGCCTTCTGCAGCTCGCCGCTGGCGCGGGCCGCCCTGATGGCGCGGCTGAGCGCCTGATTGACGAAGTCGCCGCGGCGATTGCAGGACATGAACAGCACGTCGGGGAAATCGTCGAAATGCTCGCGATGGATGTGGCTGAGCTTGTGCTTGCGCACCAGGTAGTCGGCTTCCTCCTGCGCCCACAGCACGGCGTCGATTCGCCCCAGATTCAGCTGCTTCAGCGACAGCTCCAGATTGACCACGCTCTTGCTGGGGAAGCCCCAGTTCACCGGCGGCGCCTCCACCGCATACCGCGCGAGATTGGCGGTGCGCAGGATGTCGATCTTGCGCAGCGGCTTGGCCTGGTTGGAATAAAGCACGAAGGTGACCTTGCCCATCATCTCGTGGGAGAACTGGTAGGGTGTGGCGCCGTCGGCGTTGTCGCGCACTTTCATGATGGGGAAACGGAAGTCGGCCCCGCGGTCGTCGGTGTCGAGGTAGACGCGTTTGACCGGCTTGATTTCGAAACTGATCCTGCCTTCCGGGTAATGGCGGGCGATGGTTTTCAGCAAGTCGGCGAAGGGGCCGGACTCGCTGTTTTCCAGCACCTGAGGCAGGTATACCGCGATGCCGCGCAGATCGGGCGCATCCACCCGAGAGGCGGTTTCCGGCGTGATGGTGCCGTTGCAGGCGAGGGCCTGGGCGGCGCATAGGGCCAGCGGCAGGCAAAGCGTTTTCGGCGCGTATATGGCCATCCCCTGGCATCCATCCTTTTCGTCTTGCGCCTTGTTATGAAGCGGCGCTTGCTGATTTGGGTGTAGCACAGGGGGAGGATGGCGTCAGCCGGGAATGCCCAGCGCCTCCTTCAGCGGC
Source organism: Chromobacterium indicum (assembly GCF_039708975.1). NCBI lineage: Bacteria > Pseudomonadati > Pseudomonadota > Betaproteobacteria > Neisseriales > Chromobacteriaceae > Chromobacterium > Chromobacterium indicum. The sequence continues at coordinate 103,624 of NZ_JAYFSJ010000006.1, read as the reverse complement.
TTGAGAAAGCGCCGGCTGACCGGCAGCGAGCGGCCGGCGTGGGTGACGATGTCGGCGACGCCGTTCTCGCCCAGGCGGATCTCGTGGATGGCGCGCAGGTTGACCAGATGCTGGCGGTGGCAGCGGAACAGCGCGCTGCGCTCCTCGAAGGTGCGCAGCGTCAGTTCGGTGAAGTGCTCGCGCCCGTCGCCGGCCTGGACGAACACGCCGCTGACGCGCGAGGACACGTACTCCACTTCGGCCAGCGGCAACAGCACGATGCGGTTGACGCCGTGGCAGGGCACCACCTCCAGCGGGGGCAGGCAGCGCAAGATGTCCAGCGGCTGCGGCGCGGTTTCCCGCCTCAGCCTAGCCAGCGTCTTGGCCAGGCGTTGCGGGTCCACCGGCTTGAGCAGGTAGTCGAAGGCGTGTTCCTCGAAGGCCTGGATCGCGAAATCGTCGAAGGCGGTGACGAACACCACGCGCGGCATCTTGTCCGGGTCCAGCATCGCCAGCATTTCCAGGCCGCTGATCCGCGGCATCCGGATATCCAGGAACACCACGTCCGGCGGCTGGCGGTGGATGAAGGCGATGGCCTCGATCGCGTTGCCGCATTCGCCGACGATGTCGAAATCGCTGTGTCCCGCCAGCAGCTGGCGCAATTCGTCACGGGCTAGCGGCTCGTCGTCGACCAGCAGGGTTTTCAGCATGGCGCTTCTCCAGGCGCGGGGCAGGGCACGCTGAGCGTGACGCGGGTGTAGGCTTCCGGTTGGCATTCCACCGACAGGCCGTAATCCGGTCCGTGGCGGGCGCGGATGCGGCGGTCCACCAGCGCCATGCCCAATCCGTCGCCGGGTCCGGCCGGCGCGTACAGGCCTGCGTTGTCTTCCACCGTCACGAAAAGCCGACCGTCCGCGCAACGCGCCCCGATGCGGATGCGGCCGGTTTCCAGCAATTGAGAGGTGCCGTGCTTGATCGCGTTTTCCACGATGGGCTGAAGCGAGAACGCCGGCAGCCGAGCCAGGCGGGCGGCCTCATCCAGCGCGATCTCCACGTCCAGCCTGCCGGCGAAGCGGGCTTCCTCGATGCGCAAGTAGGCGCTGACGTGTTCGATCTCGTCTTCCAGCGTCGCCGTTTCGCCGGAGCGCTTCAGGTTTTTGCGGAAGAAGGTGGACAGGTATTGAACCAGTTGCCGGGCGTGTTCCGGGTTGCGCCGTATCACCGCCGACAAGGTGTTCAGCGCGTTGAACAGGAAGTGCGGATTCACCTGGGCATGCAGCAGCTTGATCTCGGTTTGCGCCAGCAACTGCTTCTGCCGGTCGTACTGGCCCTGCAGTATCTGGGCGGACAGCAACCGGGCGATGCCTTCGCCCAGCGTCAGGTTGATGCGGGAGAACAGCTTGTTGCGCGGCTCGTACAACTTGATGGTGCCGATCACCCGCTCGTCCTCGCCGCGCAGCGGAATCACCAGCGAGGACGCCAGCCGGCACTGGGCGCTGATCGAGCAGCGGTAGGGGGTCTCGTTGCCGTCGGCGTACACCACCTCGTTGCGCTCGATCGCGCGATGGGTATGCGGCGAGGTGATGGCCGTGCCGGGCAGGTGGTGGTCGGCGCCTATGCCGATGAAGGCCAGCAGCCGCTCGCGATCGGTGATGGCCACCGCGCCGACGCCCAGTTCCTCGTACAGGATGCGCGCCACCGTCATGCTGTTTTCCGGGTCGAATCCTTGTCGCAGCACGCCTTCGGCTCGGGCGGCGATTTGCAGGGCCTTGCCGGAGAAGGCGGTGGAGTATTTTTCCGCCAGCACCCGGCGGTCCAGCAGGATGCGCATGAACATCGCCGCGCCTAGCGTGTTGGCCGCCATCATCGGCAGCGCGATGCTGGCCACCAGGCGCTCGGCCGCATCGGAAGGGCGCACCAGCGCCAGAAGGATCAGCATCTGTCCGATCTCGGCGACGCAGGCCACCGCCGCCACGACCAGAGGATCGAACAACCGCGCGCGCAGGCCGCGGCGCACCAGATACAGATGCGCCAAGCCGCCCAACAGGCCCTCCATCATCGTCGACACCATGCAGGCGCCGGCGGTGAGCCCCCCCAGCGAATAGCGATGCAGGCCGCCGGTGAAGCCTACCGCCAACCCCACCCAAGGGCCGCCCAGCATGCCGCCCAGCACCGCGCCGATGGCGCGGGTATTGGCGATGGAGTCCTGGATGTGCAGGCCGAAATAGGTGCCCATGATGCAAAACATCGAAAACACCAGATAGCAGACCAGCTTGTGAGGCAGTTGCAGCGTGATCTGGGTCAGCGGGATGAACAGCGGCGTCTTGGACAGCAGATAAGCGATCACCAGGTAAACGCACATCTGCTGCAGCAGCGACAGCACCAGGGTCAGTTCTACGAGCATTCGGCGGCGTGGATGGTTTGCATGAGGACAGTTTAATGGCTGTATCGCCGCCGCGGCCTTGTCCTGGCGCAAGGGCGGACGGCGCCTGCGGCGCGTCGAGGCGGGCGGGGGCCGGCTCGCGGTGTCGGGGCGGGCTGCTTTCCGGTATCCTTGCGGTTTCGTTGTTTTCAGCTGCGTTGAACGATATGCACATCCACATCCTGGGTATCTGCGGTACCTTCATGGGCGGCATCGCCGCCATCGCCAAACAAGCCGGCCACAAGGTGACCGGCTGCGACGCCAACGTCTATCCGCCGATGAGCACCCAGTTGGAGGCTATGGGCATCGAGCTGGTGCAAGGCTTCGGCGCGGAGCAGGCGGATCTGAACCCGGACGTGTACGTGATCGGCAACGTGGTGACGCGCGGCAAGCCGCTGATGGAGGAAATCCTCAACCGCGGCCTGCCGTACATCTCCGGCCCGCAGTGGCTGGCTGAGAACGTGCTGCAGGACAAGTGGGTGTTGGCGGTTGCCGGCACCCACGGCAAGACCACCACCAGCTCGATGCTGGCGTGGATCCTGGAAGACGCCGGCCTGGCGCCGGGCTTCCTGATCGGGGGCATTCCGGAGAACTTCGGCGTGTCGGCGCGGCTGCCGGGCAAGCCGGCGCTGGATCCGGACAGCGTCAGCCCCTTCTTCGTGATCGAGGCCGACGAGTACGATACCGCCTTCTTCGACAAGCGCTCCAAATTCGTCCACTACCGGCCGCGCACCGCCATCCTGAACAATCTGGAGTTCGACCACGCCGACATCTTCGCCGACCTGGCCGCGATTGAAACCCAGTTCCACCACCTGGTGCGCACCATCCCGGGCAACGGCCGCATCGTCAGCAACGGCCGCGAGGCCAGTCTGGACCGCGTGCTGGCGCGTGGCAGCTGGACACCGGTGGAGCGCTTCGGCGTAGAGGCCGGCTGGCAGCTGGGCGCGCTGCATGAGGACGGCGGCTTCGATGTGCTGCTGAACGGCGAGATGCAGGGCACGGTGAGCTGGGCGCTGATGGGCGAGCACAACCGCCTGAACGCGATCGCCGCCATCGCCGCCGCCCGCCACGCCGGCGTGGCGGTGAAAGACGCCATAGTCGCGCTGTCCCGCTTCGCCAACGTCAAGCGCCGGATGGAGGTGAAGGGCACGGTGAACGGCATCACGGTGTATGACGATTTCGCCCACCATCCGACCGCCATCGCCACCACGCTGGAGGGGCTGCGCCGCAAGGTGGGCGGCGCGCGCATCCTGGCGGTGCTGGAGCCGCGCTCCAACACCATGAAGCTGGGCACGATGAAGGACGCGTTGCCGGGCTCGCTGGAATTGGCCGACCGGGTGTTCTGCTCGGCGGCGGGGCTGAACTGGAATCCGGGCGAAGCGCTGCAAGTCATGGGCGCCAAGGCGCAGACCTTCGGCGATTTCGACGCGCTGATCGACGCCATCGCCGCCGAGGCCAAGCCGGGCGACCATGTGCTGGTGATGAGCAACGGCGGCTTCGGCGGCATCCACCAGAAGCTGCTGGACAGGCTGGCCTGAGCCGCCGAGCGGGGGATGCCGCGAGCGCGGCTCCAGGCTCCGGGCGCTAGATTAAGCGCCTGTGCCGGCTTGCGGGATCAGGGCAGTTCGATGATGTAATTGGCGCCACCCGCGCGGGCTTTGGCCAACGCATCTTCGAGCCGCTCCAGCATCGGCGCGGGGCTGGTTTCCTCCGGCCGCAACGTGCTGATGCCGATGCAGGCGGCCGCCTGGTTTTCGGCGCCCTGGTACAGGAAGGTGAGCTGGCGCAGCGACTTGATCAGGCGCCGTCCCATCTCATGGGCGCCGCCGATCGGCGTCTGCGGCAGCAGGATGACGAAGGTGTTGGCGCTGCGGCGCGCCACCAGGTCGCTGTCGCGGCTGCTTTGCAGGCATAGGCTGCCCGCCAGCCGGATCAGATGGCTGTAGGCGGAGCCGTCATCCTCGCGCGGCACCATCTCGGGAATGTTGACCAGCTCCAGCGCCAGGCTGGACAGATTGCCGCCGTAACGCTTGGCGCGGCTGGTTTCGGCGTGGGCGCTGGACATCAGCCTGTGCATGCCCACCACGCCGGTCAGCTTGTCCTCGTCTTCGCTCTGCCGGCCTTCCTCCTTCAGCGTCTTGACGATGCTGAGCGAGCGCTCCACCAGCTGGCGCTCGAAATCCAGCAGCTGCCCCAGCACCTTGGCCTCGGTGCGGTCGGAAAAACTGATCACCAGCAGCGGCACCTGGTCCAGCAGGATGCGCCGCGCCGACAGCTGGACGTCGAACAGCCGTCCGCCGCCGGTGCTCAGTTGCATGCCGCGGTTGTAGATCATGTTGTTGCCGGCCAGTTCGCGGCTGATGTTGTAGGCCTCGGTCTTGTCGGGCAGGAAATCGTAGACCGACGACTTGAGCAGATCGCTGTGGGGGCTGGCGAGCAGGATGCAGGCCAGCTGGTTGGCGCAGTAGATGCGGCCATCCTCGGGCGAGGCCAGCAGCAGGCTGCCTTGCACCGTGTCTATCAATGGCTGGAATGCCTGCAATGTAACCATCTCTCCGTCTCCCGTGGCTGCCGAAGGTAATGACGCGGCTCGGGCACCTGGGGGAGGCGTCGCAGCACACTACGTTCTTCTACTTAGTTTATTCATAGTTTTCGCCATTTTCACGTTGTTTGATGAAGATTAACTGCTTAATTTTCAATTAGATATCTGTGTTCCAGGCTGGGCGGGCTTTTCGCCGGGATCGGGCGGAATCGGCGGCGCATCGTTTTGCGCGCATGGGAGAACCGGTCGGCCTGCCCGGTCTGGCAAGCGGCTGAACCATGAAAAAGCGCGCCCGAGAGCGCGCTTTTTCATGGCGATGAGAGCTTATTGCCACAGTTGACAGTATTCGGTGTTCGCTTCGTAGTTGTCGCTGACCGTGCCGTCGTTGTAGATCTTCTTCACCCAGCCGTTGGGCTGCCGGCTGGTCGGCTGCGCGCCGCAGTTGGGGTGCACCCAGTGGATGCCGACGCCGCTGGTGTACAGCTGGCCGCACAGCTGCAGGCGGTCGCCCTGCTGGATGGTGTTCAGCGGAGAGGGAACGTCTTCGCCGGCATAGTCGTAGCCGTAGGCGTAGACATTGTCCATCGCCACGTCGTAGGTGCGGCCGTCCTGGTCGGCGCGCAGGCGGACGTGGGTGTGCGACAGCTCGACGCCTTTGAGCGATTGGCCGGAGGCGAAAGTCGGCCCGCTCACCACGGTGCCGGTCAGGTAGCTGCCGGCGGCGGCGCGGCAATCGGATTTGGCGTCCGCCAGCGCGGCGAAGGAAGCGCCCAGCAGGCAGGCGGCCAAAGCAAGTTTCTTCATTTCATGACCCTTGTAGTTTTAATGACATTGTTTTAATGCGAGAGTCATTCTAGTGATGATGAATAAGGTGTATGTTTCAATTGCAATAAAAGTGATGTGTTTGTTTTGCAATGGTGAAGAAAGTGTTAAGCGGGCGGATTGGCGCAGTTGGAGGCGGGTGACAACGCGGAAATCGAGCGGTCTGGCGCTGCCGTCGGCGGATCGCTGGCGGGATTGCTGTATATGCGGAATGTCATGTAAACGACTATTTACACTGGCATGAATTAGAGACTGCTCGCAATCGTGTTACATTCTGAAACGCATCTTCAAGATGCATCGCGAGGACTGGCAGGCTCCACCACCCCGGAGCGCCAGTAGCAACCGTTCAGCAGACGGCTTCCTCCCCCGGTTCCGCCGCGCAGGCGGCGCGGCTCGCTCCAGCGGCCCGCAATGCGCGCGACGGACATCTCGACTCCGCGGTTTGCCGCATCGGCAGACACGGACGTTCGGCGACGCCGCAGCATCGCGCGCTTCCCGTGCACGTTAGACCGGCTCCGTTTCGGCGGGGCGATTGCGCGTGCCTGAGCGCGCGTGGCGGCACACATAAAACCTATTACACGACAAAGATTTACAGGACATGGCTAGATCTCAATGGGGCTCGCGCCTCGGTTTCATTCTCGCGGCAGCCGGCTCGGCCATCGGGCTGGGCGCTATCTGGAAGTTCCCCTACGTGGCCGCCACCAATGGCGGCGGCGCGTTTTTGTTCATTTATCTCGGCATCTGCCTGACGCTGGGCCTGGCGCTGATGGTGTCTGAGATGGCGTTGGGACGCGCCACCAGCGCCGGCGCAGTCGGCGCTTTCCGCAAGCTGGCGGGCGGCTTCTGGCCGGTGATCGGCTATATGGGCGTGCTGGTGTGCTTCCTCATTCTGTCGTTCTACAGCGTGGTGGGCGGCTGGACCGTCGCCTACATCGTCAAGTCGCTGCAGGGCAGCATCATGACCTCCGATCCCAAGGCATTGGGCGCGATTTTCACCGGTTTCATCAGCGATCCGGTGCAGCCGGTGCTGTATCACGGCGGTTTCGCGCTGCTGACGCTGGGGGTGGTGGTTGGCGGCGTGCAGAAGGGCATTGAGGCGCTGTCGAAATTCCTGATGCCGGCGCTGTTCGTGCTGATGCTGGTGCTGATCGCGCGCGGGCTGACGCTGCCGGGCGCGCTGGAGGGCGTCAGCTACTTCGTCGCGCCCGATTTCTCCAAGGTGAGCGCGGCGATGCTGGTGGACGCGCTGGGCCTGGCCTTCTTCTCGCTGTCGCTGGGCCTGGGCATCATGATCACCTACGGCTCCTACGTCGGCCGCGAATCCAAGCTGGTGAGCTCGGCGCTGTGGGTGATCGCGCTGACCGTGGCCACCTGCTTCCTGGCCGGCCTGATGGTGCTGCCGGCGGTGTTCGCCTTCGGCTTCGATCCGTCCGCCGGCCCCGGCCTCACCTTCATCACCATGCCGGCGGTGTTCGCCCACCTGCCGCTGGGGCAGTTGTTCGCGGTGATGTTCTTCTGCTTGCTGCTGCTGGCGGCGCTGACGTCTTCCGTTTCGCTGCTGGAGGTGGTGACCAGCTTCGCCATCGACGAGCTGCGCCTGTCGCGCCGCGCCGCCGCCATCCTGATGGCCGCCGGCACCTTCCTGCTGGGCATCCCGGCTTCGCTGTCGCTGGGCGTGTGGGGCGATTACCAGCTGGGCGGCATGAATTTCTTCGACCTGCTGGACTTCGTCACCTCCAAGCTGCTGATGCCGGCGGGCGAATTGCTGCTGGCGCTGTTCGTCGGCTGGAAAGCCTGGCCGGTGGTGAAGGCCGAGCTGTCGTCGGGCCGCTCGCCGCGGGTGATGCGCTGCATGCGCGGCTTCTGCATGGCGCTGGCGCCGCTGCTGATAGGCTGGATCATGGTGGCCGGCATCTGATTGCTGGCATGTGAAGACGGGGAGCGATGGCTCCCCGTTTTGCTATGGTTCAGACAGCAAGATGGTCTGGAGAGGCGATGTCTGGATGGCGAGCGGCGGCGGCCTTGTTGGGCGCGTTGCAGGCGGGGGGCGCGCAGGCGGAAACCCTGCGCATGCTGCTGACGCAGATTCCCGGCGTCATCGAGCTGGCGCCGGATGGCGCGTCCATGCGGGGCACCGGCGTCGACCTGATGAAGGAAGTGGGGCGTAGGGCTGGCGTGGCGCTGCGCTTCGAGGCCTATCCCCAGGCGCGCGCCCGCCTGATGGTGGAACAGCAGGCCGATGCCTGCTTTCCCGTTGGGCGCTTGCCCGAATTGCAGGCGAAGTACAAATGGACCGCGCCGCTGCTGCACATGCGCCTGGTTTTGCTGGCCAGAGCGGACGATGGCCGTCAGCTGGGCGGCCTGGAGCAGGCGCAACCGCTGCGGGTGGGCGCGATGCGCGGCACCATGGCGGCGGCGCGGCTGAAAGAGCAGGGTTTGGCGGTGGAGGAGAGCGCCGATTATCTGAGCGGGCTGGAGAAGCTGCGGCTGGGCCGGCTGGACTTGTGGGCGATGCTGGACGTCGGCGTGTCGTCGTTGGCGAAGCGTCTGCAAATGCCGCCGCCCCGGGTAGCCTGGGTGATGGATACGCTGGAGGTGTCCTTCGCCTGCAACCGGCAGGTCGACGACGCGCTGATCGCCCGGCTGGACCGCGCCATCGCTTCGATGCGCGCCGACGGCAGCATGGCCCGTTTCGATCTGCGTTGACGGCGGACATGCCAAATGGGCCCGCGCTGGGCTACACTGCCGTTTTGCCCGTTTGCGAGACACCGTTGAAAGCCCGTCTGACCCTGCTGGCAGGCAGTCTGCTTGTCGCCGCCTGCGCCACGCCCCCCAATCCGGCCTCCGCGCCGGCCCCCATCGTCGCGCCGGATATGTCCGCCTCTGCGCCCGCCGTCGACGTGCCGGCCCCGTCTCAGCCGGCCTCCGCGCCGGCCGCCGCGCTGCCGTCTCGTCCGGTCGCGCGGCCGGTGCAGCCGCCGGCCGCCATTTCCGACAGCCAGGGCCGCGCCTTGCTGGACCGGCTGCTGCCGCCCGGCATCCCGGATCGCAAGGGCTGGAGCAACGACGTGATGGGCGCGTTCAGCCATCTGAAGATTCCATACACGCCGCAGTTCTTCTGCGCAGTGCTGGCGGTGGCGGAGCAGGAGTCCGGCTTCAGTCCGGACCCGGCGGTGCCCGGCTTGTCCAAGATCGTTTGGGGCGAGATAGAGCAGCGCCGGCAGAAATACCTGATTCCGCAGTTCGTCGTCGACGCGGCGATGAGCAAGAAATCACCGGACGGCCGCACCTTCAAGCAGCGCGTCGACGCCTTGCGCACCAAGCGCGAGATGAACGCGTTGTACGAGGACATGGTGCGCGAGCTGCCGTTCGGCCAGACCATTTTTGAGCATAAAAATCCGATCCGCGACGGCGGGCCGATGCAGGTCAGCGTGGCCTTCGCCGAAACCCACATCCGCGCCTGGCCGTACCCGTATAGTTATTCCAGCCTGCGCGACGAAGTGTTCGGCCGCCGCGGCAGCGTCTACTTCGGCACCGCCATCCTGCTGCAGTATCCGGCGCCGTACCACGAGATGGTGTACCGCTTCGCCGACTACAACGCCGGCCGCTACGCCAGCCGCAATGCCGCCTTTCAGCAGGCGGTGGCTCGCCTGTCCGGCCGCAAGCTGGCGCTGGACGGCGACATCATGCTCTACAGCGACAAGATGAACCGCGTGCTGTCCGGCGAAACCAGCGATACCCAGCGCGCGCTGCAGTCCATCGCCGGCCGGCTGGGCATCAGCGACGCCGATATGATGCGCGACCTGCGGCTGGAAAAGCTGTCCGGCTTCGGCCAGAGCCCGCTGTACCAGAAGGTGTTCGCGCTGGCCGGCCCCAAGGCACCGCGCGAAATCATCCCGCAGATCGTGCTGGTCAGCCCCAAATTCACCCACAAGCTCACCACCGAGTGGTTCGCGCGCCGCGTCGACGGCCGCTACCAGCGCTGCCTGCAACGGGGAGGCTGAGCGGCCCGCCGGCTTGAGTCTGAACCGATAGCGCCTATAGTGATTGCAGCGGCGCCGCGGCGGGATTCCGCCCGGCGCCGGTTCGCATCCGGACGGCGGCCATCGCATGGCCGTCGTCTTCTGTTTCTCGGCTCGGGAGGCAAGGCATGAAGGTTTCCATCAACGGCAAGGAGGTGGAGCTTAACTCCTCTCCGGACACGCCCATTCTGTGGGCATTGCGCGACGAACTGGGCCTGACCGGAACCAAGTTCGGCTGCGGCGCGGCCTTGTGCGGCGCCTGTACGGTGTTGAAGAACGGTCTGCCGATCCGCTCTTGCGTGACGCCGATCTCCACGCTGGCGGCGGACGACAGCATCACCACTGTGGAAGGCAACGCCGACAAGGTGGGCCAGGCGGTCAAGCAGGCCTGGCATGAGCTGGACGTGGTGCAATGCGGCTTCTGCCAGAGCGGCCAGGTGTTGGCCGCCACCGCCTTGCTCAGCGCCAACCCCCATCCTTCCGATCAGGACATCGATCTGGCGATGAGCGGCAACCTCTGCCGCTGCGGCACCTATCCCCGCATACGCGCGGCCATCCACGCCGCCGCCAAGCTGCTGTAGGAGGCCCGGATGACAACCATCGGAGTATCCCGCCGCAGTTTCCTGAAAATGAGCGGCGCGGTCGGCGGCGCGCTGTGCCTGGGCTTCGTCCTGAGCGAGGGCGGGCGCAGGGCCGAGGCCGCCGAGGCCAAGAACGCCATTCCCTCTCCCAACGCCTTCGTCCGCATCGAAAAGGACGGCGGCGTCACCATCGTCAGCAACAAGTCGGAAATGGGGCAGGGCATCTACACCTCGCTGGCGATGCTGATCGCCGAGGAACTGGAGTGCGATTGGAACCGGATCAAGGTGGTGTCGGCGCCGGCGGCGCCGATCTACGTCCATACCGCCTTCCATATCCAGATCACCGGCGGCAGCACCAGCACGCTGTCCAGCTATGACCAGTACCGCAAGATAGGCGCCGCCGCGCGCGATATGCTGATATCGGCCGCGGCGCGGCGCTGGCGCGTGCCGGTCTCGCAATGCCGCGCCGAAAACAGCCGGGTGTTCAACAACGCCAATGGCGCCAGCCTGGGGTACGGCGAGCTGACCGAGGCCGCCGGCAAGCTGCCGGTGCCGGACACGGTGGAGCTGAAGCCGCGCCACCGCTGGAAGCTGCTGGGCACCCGCGTGCACCGGGTGGACGGCGACGAGAAGCTAGACGGCCGCGCGCAGTTCGCGATGGATGTCCGCCTGCCCGGCATGCTGACGGCGCTGGTCAAGCGCTGCCCCAGCTACGGCGGCAAGCCAAAGGGTTTCAATGCCGACGCGGCCAGGGCGGTGCCCGGCGTCAAGGACGTGTTCGCGATCGGCAACGGCGTCGCCGTGCTGGCTGACGGCTTCTGGCCGGCGAAGAAGGCGCGCGACCTGCTGGAGGTGGAATGGGACCGCGGCGCCAACGCCGAGCTGGATTCGGCCCGGCAGCGGGCCGACTACCGCGCTCGCGCGGCCAAGCCTGGGCAGGTCTATCGAAGCGAGGGCGACGCCCAAGCGGCGTTGGCCGGCGCGGCCAAGAAGCTGGAGGCCTGGTACGAAGTGCCGTACCTGTCGCATTCGCCGATGGAGCCGCTCAATTGCGTGGTCTGGCTGAAGCCCGGCAGCTGCGAGATCTGGAGCGGCACCCAGTCGCAGACGATAGACGCCGGGATGGCGGCTTCGATGTCGGGACTGAAGCCGGAGCAGGTCACGCTGCACACCACCTTGCTGGGCGGCGGTTTCGGCCGGCGCGCGGTGCCGGTGGGGTCCGACTGGCTGAAGGAGGCGATGGAGGTGGCCAAGCATCACGGCCAGGGCCTGCCCATCCGGTTGATGTGGACCCGCGACGACGATTTGGCCGGCGCCTACTACCGGCCGATGTGGCTGGACCGCGTGCGCGGCGGCATTGACGCTTCTGGCCGTCCGGCGGCTTGGCTGCAGACTGGAGTCGGCCAGTCCATCATCGCCGGCACGCCGTTCGCGCCGATGATGATCAAGAACGGCATCGACGCGGTGTCGGTGGAAGGCACCGACGACATGCCCTACGCACTGCCGGCGGTCTCGCTGGACCTGCACACCCCGGAGATCCCGCTGCCGGTGCTGTGGTGGCGCTCGGTCGGCCATTCCCACAGCGCCTTCTCCAAGGAAAGCTATATCGACGAACTGGCGCGGCTGGCGCGCCAGGACCCGGTGGCTTATCGGCTGGCCTTGATGGGCAAGGCGCCGCGCGAGCAGGCCGTGCTGCGCGAGGCGGCGCGTATGGCCGGCTGGGGCCGCAAGCTGCCCAAGGGACATGGCCTGGGGGCGGCGGTGCACACCTCGTTCGGCAGCCATGTCGCCCAGGTGGTGGAGGTGTCGGTCAAGGGCAAGGAGTTGAAGGTGGTGCATGTCTGGTGCGCGGTGGATTGCGGCGTGGTGGTCAATCCGGACCAGGTGGCGGCGCAGATGGAGGGCGGCATCATGTTCGGCCTGTCGGCGGCGCTGTTCGGCGAGATCACCTTCAAGGACGGCGAGGTGGAACAGAAGAATTTCGACGGTTACCCCATCGTCAGGATGTTCCAGGCGCCCAAGGTGGATGTTTCCATCGTCGCCAGCGAGGAAGCGCCGGGCGGTACCGGCGAGCCGGCGGTGCCGGTGGTCGCGCCGGCGCTGGCCAACGCCATCCACGCGGCTTCCGGCCAAAGGCGGCGCGAGCTGCCGTTGAGCCGGCACGGCTACCAGATGGTGTGAGGGAGGCGGACATGAAAATCTCGATAGTCTTGTGCTGGGCGCTGGCCGGCTGTCTGCCGGCCGCGTGGGCGGCGGGAGACCCGGCCGCATCACGGCAGGCCTTCGGCGATGTGGCCAGGGTGCTGCAATCGCCGCGTTGCCTGAACTGCCACACCGTCACCGATTTTCCGCGCCAGGGCGACGACCGCCATCCGCACCAGCAGATGATCAAGCGCGGACCGGCGGACATGGGCCATCCGTCGCTGATGTGCCTGGCCTGCCATCAGACGGCCAACTCGGCCGACGGCGCGGTGCCGGGCGCGCCCAACTGGCACCTGGCGCCGCTGAGCATGGGCTGGGAAGGGCTGAGCGCCGGCCAGATGTGCCGCCGGCTGGTGGACAAGTCGCGCAACGGCAACCGCGACGTTCCCGCGCTGGTCGCCCACATGACGACTGACCCGCTGGTGCAGTGGGCTTGGCGCCCGGGCGGGCGGCGCACCTTGCCGCCCTTGTCGCAAAACGATTTCCACGACGCGGTGCGGCGCTGGGCCGACACTGGCGCCTACTGTCCGAAATGAGCGCGGCGATGCGCGGCAACGACGAGACCGTGCTGGCGCAGACGCTGGATTGGCTGCGGCAGGGCCGCCGCGTCGCGCTGCTGACGGTGCTGGGCACCTACGGCGCCAGCCCCAGGCCGCCGGGCGCGCTGGCGGCGATACGCGACGACGGCATGATCTGCGGCTCGGTGTCCGGCGGCTGCGTCGAGGACGATCTGCGGCGGGAGATCGCCGAAGGCGGCGTGTTTGGTGATGGCCGTACAGCCTGGGTGCGCAGCTTCGGCGCCAGCGTTGAGGAGAGGCAGCGCTACCGGCTGCCCTGCGGCAACAGCCTGCGGGTGGCGGTGGAAACGATGCCGGACCTGGCGCAGCTGGAGGCGCTGCTAGCCGCGGTGCGGCAGCGCCGCTGCCTGTGGCGGCGGGTCGACTACCAGGATGGCGCGGCTTATCTGCTGAATGAAGGGCCGGCGGACGCTTTCGCCGAGGACGAGACGGGATTTTCCGTGCTGCACGGCCCGCGCTGGCGGCTGTTGATCATCGGCGGCGCCGAGCTGGGCCGCTATCTGGCGCAGGTCGCGCTGACGCTGGACTACGCGGTGACGGTGTGCGAGCCGCGCGAGGAATACGCGGCGGGCTGGGAGCTGGGCGGCGTCGCGCTGTCGGCCGAGATGCCGGACGATCTGGTGCTGGCTTTCGGCTGCGACGAACGCACCGCAGTGGTGGCGGTGACGCACGACCCCAAGCTGGATGACCTGGCGCTGATGGAGGCGCTCAAGCTGCCCTGCCATTATGTCGGCGCGCTGGGCTCCGCTACCACTACCATGAAACGAAAGGCGAGGCTGGCCGAGCACTTCGGCCTGACGCCGGCAGAGCTGGACAGGCTACACGGACCGGTGGGGCTGGCGATAGGCTCGCGCACGCCGGCCGAGATCGCGGTTTCCATCGCCGCCGATCTGATCGCCAGCCGCAGCGCTTGTCACCGGGAGGGGGCTCATGGCGAGGAAAGGAGTTGCCGGACATGATGGCGGGCGCGCTGCTGGCGGCGGGCCAGGCGCGCCGCTTCGGCGCCGACAAGCGGCAGGCGCGGCTGCCGGACGGCCGCACGTTGCTGGAGGCCAGCGCCGCGGCGTTTATCGGCCGGCTCGGGCCGTTGGCGCTGGTGCTGCCGGAAGACGACGCCTTCGGGCTGGAGCTGTGCGGCCGGCTGGGCCTGCAGCCGCTGGCCTGCCGGCTCAACCGCGGCGGCATCGGACATTCGCTGGCCTGCGCCGCCGCCTGGGCCTTGGGCCTGCCGGACTGCCGCGGCCTGGTGCTGGGGTTGGCGGACATGCCGGGGGTGCGGCCGCACACCGTCAGCCAGGTGGCGGCGGCGCTGGCGCACGGCCAACTGGTGCTGCCCTGCTATCAGGGGCGGGCGGGCCATCCTCGCGGGCTGCCGGCGGACTGCTTGCCCGGATTGCTCGATTTGCGGGGCGATGCCGGCGCGCGCGACATCCTGGACTGGAATGGGGCCCTGAGGCTGGAGCTGGACGATCCGGGCGTGCTGCTGGACATCGATCAGCCGGAGGACCTGACGAAGCTGGTCTGAACCGCGAACCCTGGTATTTACGCTTAGCGGCCGGCCTCTCCTATAGTGAGAAGTGTTCCGGCTCGGGGTGGATGACGGATATGCGGGTTCGCTTCACGGTTGCCCACAAACTGGTGCTGCTGATCGCGCCGCTGGTGCTGGCCCTGTCCTGCGTGGCGATAGGCTACGCCTGGCATCAGCGCCAGTTGCTGCAGGTGCTGGATCGCGATCAGGTGCTGAGCGCCAATATCGAGATGGTGGGAGAGCTGATTCAGCAGCTGCAGGTCGAGCGCGGGCTGGGCTATGGCTATCTCAACCGCCATCAGGCGTTGCCTGCCGAGCTGGTCCGGGCGCGCGCGGCGGCCGATATCGTGCTGCAGAGGCTGCGGGCCCAGCCGCAGGACGAGCTGTCCGACGGCCTGCGAGCCTATCTGGGCCACAGCGTGCCGACGCAGAATGATCTGGACCAGCTGCGCCGAGACATCGACGCCCGCCACATCTCGCCCGCGCCGGAGTTCAACCGCTATTCGGACATGATCGAGCAATTGTCCGGCATCATCACCCTGTTCAATGCCCAGACGCCCGAGGTGCAAGCCCTGCTGTTGCAGTGGTCGGCGGTGAATTGCCAGAAGGAATTCACCAGCCGCACCCGCGGGCTGGTGACCGGTGTGCTGACCGTGGGCAGCTTCAGCATCACCAATTTCCGGCTGGTCAGCGGCGTGGAGTCGCAGGAAGAGCTGTGCCGCTCGCAATACCGGCAATACGGCGGCGACGAGGCCGCGCTGCGGGCGGCGATGGACCGCAGCCGGCAGTTCGAGTCGGCCCGCGACGCGGTGTTGGCGCGCGGCGCCGGCGCGATGCAGAGCGAGACGCCGGACGAATGGTTCCGCGTCGCCGGCCTGCGGGTGGCGGAGTTGTACCAGTTGCAGGGCCAGCTGTTGCAGCAGATCCGCGGACAGCTGGACGCGCAGGCGAGCAGCGCGCGGGTGTACGGCTACCTGGTGCTGCTGGGCCTGTTGCTGCTGCTGTTGCCGATCGGCCTGGCTGTGCTGGTGGGCCGCAATATCATCCGCACCTTGGGCGCGGAGCCGGACGAGGTGGCGCGGGGCATGCGCGAGCTGTCCGCCGGCCGGCTGGACTTCTTCCTGCCGCTGCGGCGCGGCGACGACCACAGCCTGGCCGCCCACATCCGCCAGATGGGTGAGCGGCTGTCCGGCGTGATCCTGCAAGTGAAGGAGGACGCCGACGCGGTGGCCAACGCGTCCACCGAGCTGAATTCCGCGTCGCAGGGCCTGTCGCAGGGCGCGGCGCGCACCTCGTCCGACGCGGAAGAAAGCAGCAGCGCGATCGACGACATCGCCTGCAGCATGTTCAGCATGGCTGGCGACGCCAATCACGCCGGTGGCATGGCGGACACCGCCAGCGCGCAGGCGGCCGAAGGCAATCGGGTGGTGCAGCAGACGATAGCGGCGATGCGCCAGATCGCCAAACGCACCGACATCATCGACGACATCGCCTACCAGACCAACCTCCTGGCGCTGAACGCGGCGATAGAGGCGGCGAGGGCGGGCGAGCACGGCCGCGGCTTCGCGGTGGTGGCGGATGAGGTGCGCAAGCTGGCGATGCGCAGCCAGACGGCGGCCAAGGAAATCGGCAAGGTGGCGATAGACAGCGTGGAACTGGCGGAAAACGCCGGCCAGCAACTGAGCGACATCGTCGAGTCCAGCCGCCAGACCCTGGTGCTGGTGAAGGGGATTTCCAGCGAGGCGACGACGCAGGCGCAGCGGGTGGGCAATATCAACCAGGCGATGCGGCGGTTGAACCAGCTGTCGCAGGACAACGCCGCCGCCAGCGAGGAATTGTCGGCGGCGGCGCAGGAGGTGGCGATGCGCGCCGACAGCCTGCGCCAGCAGATGCATTACTTCCAGCAGGGGACCGGGCCCGCGGATTGACGCTCAGCGCACCTCGCGCAGATTGTCGCGGTCGAAGCGCAGCCGCACCGGCGCGCCGGCCGGCAGCAGGTCGGCCGCGTGGCGGTTGAGCCGGTCCACCTGCAGCGTCGCGCCGCCGGCGTCCACCTGGTAGCGGATGATGTTGCCCAGCAGTTGGTGCTGTCGGATCACCGCCGGCAGCGCCTGATCGTCGGCGGCGTCATCGTTGCCCAGCAGTTCTATCGATTCCGGCCGAACCGCCAGGTGGCCGCGGATTTCCAGGCCGAGCAGCGCGTGGCTCTGCTCGGCGGTCAGCAGATTGTAGTTGCCCATGAAGCGGGCGACGAATTCGGTGGCCGGCTGGGTGTAGATGGTCTCCGCCGCGCCTTCCTGCTCCACCTTGCCCTGGTTCATCACGAAGATGCGGTCCGACATCGTCAGCGCCTCTTCCTGGTCGTGGGTGACGAAAACGGTGGTCAGTCCCAGGCGACGCTGGATGTCGCGGATCTGCTCGCGCAGGTTCTTGCGGATGCGGGCATCCAGCGCCGACAGCGGCTCGTCCAGCAGCAGCACGCGCGGCTCCACCACCAGCGCTCGGGCCAGGGCCACGCGCTGGCGCTGGCCGCCGGACAGCTGGTGCGGCAGGTGGCGCTCGCGGCCGTTCAACTCCACCAGCGCGATCACCTCTCCCACCTTGCGGCGGATTTCGTCCGCGGAGCGCTTCTGCATCTTCAGGCCGAAGGCGATGTTGTCGGCCACGTTCATGTTCGGGAACAGCGCGTAGCTCTGGAACACCATGCCGATGCCGCGCTTCTGCGGCGACTGGTGGGTGATGTCGTCGCCGGCCAGGCGGATGGCGCCGCCGCTGGGCGTTTCGAAGCCGGCGATCATGCGAAGCACCGTGGTCTTGCCGCAGCCGGACGGGCCGAGGAAGGTGACGAACTCGCCGGCCTCCACCTTCATGTTGAAATCGTGGACCACGGCCTGCTGGCCGAAGCGTTTGTTCAGATGGTCGATTTGCAGAAATGCCATGATGCTTTCCGTTTCCAATTCAATGTTCGTCGGCGCCGAGGGCGGCGCGGTTGCGGCTGAACACCTGCATCAGCCCCATCGCCGCCCAGGTGACCAGGAAGGCGATGATGGCCAGCGCGGCTGGCTCGTAGGCGCGGTTGGCGCCGATCAGCTGCAAGTAGGGGCCGAAGGCCGGGCGGGCCAGCAGGCTGGCCAGCGTGAACTCGCCGATGACGATGGCGAAGGTCAGGAAGGCGCCGGACAGGATGGCGGTTTTCAGGTTGGGGAAGATCACCAGCCTGAGGATGTCGAACCAGCCGCTGCCCAGGCTTTGCGCTGCCTCGGTCAGCGAGCGCACGTCTATCGCCGACAGGCCGGTATCCACCGAGCGGTACAGATAGGGCAGGGCCAGCGTCACGTAGCCAAACACCAGCAACACGTCGGTGCCGCGCTCGCTGCCGGTGAACGGCAGCCAGCCGCCGCTGCCGTAGAGGCGAAGGTAGCCGAACACCAGCACGATGGCGGGAATGACCAGCGGCAGCAGGGTGATGAATTCGATCAGCGGGCGCAGCCTGGGCAGCTTCAGCTGGATCCAGAACGCGGTGGGCACCACCAGCAGGATGCCGGCGAGGATGGTCAGCAGCGCCAGCAGCGCCGAGTAGCCGAAGCTCGCCTGGAAGCCGGGGTCGGACAGCACCACTTTGTAGGCTTCGAAGCTGTAGCCTTCGCGCTTCATCTTCAGGCTGAATTCGAAAGTTGCGATCAGCGGCAGCAGGAAGTAGCCGCTGCCGAGCAGGATGGCGATCCAGGCGCCCAGGCGCGAGGTGGCGGTGGGTTTCATGCGGCCTCCCGGTGGCTGCGCTTGCGCAGCCAGATGTAGCCGGCGTTGGCGCTGCCGGTGATCAGAACCATGCCCAGCGCCAGCGCGTAGCCCAGGTTCTGATCGTGCAGCACGTCGCCGTGGATTTGCGCGTACAACAGGATGGTGACGATGTTGAGCGAGCTGCCGGTCAGCGCGTAGGCGGTAGCCACCGCGCCGAAGGCGTTGGCGAACAGCAGCAGCGCGGCGCCCACCATGCTGGGCCACAGCACCGGCAGCGCGATGTGGCGCCAGTAGGCGAGGCCGGAGCCGCCCAGGCTTTCGCAGGCCTCGCGCCATTCGTCCTTCAGGCCTTCCACGGCCGGGGCGATGATCAGCACCATCAGCGGCACCTGGAAGTACAGATAGGTCAGCGTCAGGCCGGCGAAGCTGAGGATGGAGAAGCCGCCGGCGTACAGATCGACATCCAGATACTTGCGCAGCAGCATCGTCACCAGGCCCATCCGGCCCAGCGTCGACAGGAAGGCAAAAGCGAGCGGGATGCCGGCGAAGTTGGAGGCCACGCCGGAGAAGGTTGTGAGCGTTGGGCGGATCCAGGCCGGCAGGCCGCCGCGTATCGCCGCCAGCGCCAGCAGCAGGCCCAGCAAGGTGCCCAGAATGGCCGAGGCGGCGCTGATCTGCAGGCTGATCTTGTAGGCGCCGAGGATGTTGTCGTCGAACAGGCGGACGATGTTGTTCAGCGTGAAATGGCCCTGCGCGTCCTGGAAAGCGCCCACCATCAGCATGCCGGTGGGCAGGATCAGGAACAGCAGCGCGAAGATCAGGAAGGGCGCGACGCCCAGCCACGACAGCAGCGAGGCGCGGGCGGCGCTGGGCTGACTGGCTGTGCGGGAAGAGGGCGTCGGCATGGATTCTGAGGATGCGGACATCGGTGTTTCTCTAGGTGAACGGGCCGCCAGTGGCGGCTTCAGGCTGTTGGCAAAGTGATTCGGTCAGGTGCTGCAGGACCCGGCAAAGCCGGGCCTGTCCACATAAGTGCTTGAGTCCACAGCCTGAATGTCGAATCCCAATCCCCCCGCCCTTTCCCTGCAAGGGAGCCTCGCCTTCGTGAAGGCGAGAGGGGGCATTGTCAACAATCTGAGGGCCGCCAGCGGCGGCCCCGGGGTGAGACTGGGAGATCGTTTTACTTCACGTTGCTGCCGACCACGCTGTCCCACTGCTTGGTGATGCCGGCCTTGTAGGCCTCTTGCTGTTCGATGGTCGGGAATACCGCTTTCTTGTAGGCGGCAGCGTCCGGCAGCCTGCTGATCAGCTCGGAAGGAATCTTCTTCCTAGCGGTCAGGTCGTTGAAGCGGATCGGGTGGCAGTAGCCCTTCAGCCAGGCCACCTGGCCTTCGTCGGAGAACAGGTACTCCATCCACAGCTTGGCGGCGTTCGGGTGCGGCGCGTAGGCGCTGATGGCTTGGGCGTAGACGCCGGCCACCACGCCGCTCTTCGGCACGATTACATCCACTTTCGGGTTGCCCTTCAGCGTGTCGCGGTCGGCCAGCGCGTTGTAGTCCCAGCGCACGATGATGGGGGTGGTGCCCTGGGCCAGCGAGGCGGCCTTGCCGATCACCGGCACGAAGTTGCCGTTCTTGTTCAGCTGCGAGAAGAATTTCAGGCCGGCGTCGGCGGATTTGCCCACGTCGCCCTTGGCTTGCGCCAGGCCGGCGGCGAACACGCCCTGGATGGCCTGGTTGGCGGCGCGCGGGTCGCCGGCAAGCGCCACGGCGTTCTTGTATTCCGGCTTCAAGAGGTCGGACCAGTCGGCCGGGGCCTTGCTGATCAGGTCGCGGTTGACCTGGAAGGTCAGCACGCCGTAGTAGTCGCCGTACCAGTAGCCGTCCTTGTCCTTGACGTTGTCCGGAATGCTCTTCCAGGTGGACACCTTGTACGGCTGCAGCAGGCCGGCGGCCTTGGCTTGCGGGCCAAAGGACAGGCCGACGTCGATCACGTCAGGCGCCTGCGGGCCCTTGTTGTTCTTGTTGGCCTTGATGGCTTCCAGCTCGTCGGCGGAGCCGGCGTCCGGATTCAGTTCGTTGACCTTGATGCCGTACTTGGCCTTGAAGCCGGCGATCACATTGCCGTAGCCGCACCAGTCGTGAGGCAGGGCGATGGTGTTCAGCTCGCCTTCCTTCTTGGCGGCCTGGACCAGCGCGGCGAGATTGTCGGCGATGGCCGCGTTGGCGATCAGACCCAAGGCGCCGGCGACGGCGATGTAACCCAGTTTGTGCTTCATCATTGCTCCCCTTCTGCGGCCGGTGGCCTATTTATCGAAAAACTGATGCGATGGTATGAGGGATTGATGACAAAACGACGTCATTAATATGACAAAACGGTTTCATCCGCCGATGTCCGCCGGCGCGGGCGAAAAAAAACCGCCAGACCATCAGGTCGTGGCGGCTCAGTGAGAGGAACTTGATCAAGCGTGCAGCGCGAAATCCATCTGTTTTTCGGTGCGGTTGGGGAAGCGGCCGGCCAGGAAGGGCGTGACGTCCAGCGGCAGCGGCTCGCCGCGCACCAGCCCGTTCAGCATCACCCCGGTGATGGCAGAGGTGAGGATGCCGGTGCGGAAGTGGCCGCAGGCGTTCAGATAGCCTTCGACGCCGTCTTCCGGCCCCAGGATGGGCAGCTCGTCCGGGGTGCCGGGGCGCAGGCCGGCCCAGCAGCGCTTGATGTTGACGTTGGCGAGTTCCGGCACGCAGCGGATCGCGCCCTGCACCAGGCCGTTGATTTCCGGATAGGTGATGGTGGTGTCGTAGCCCTTGTCCTCGGTGGTGCTGCCGATCAGGATCTCGCCGTTGTCCTTCTGCGCGATGTAGCAGTCGCTGGTGGTGATGCAGCCGCGCAAGAGCTTGGGCATCTTCTCGGACAGCACGATCTGGCCCTTGACCGGCTTGACCGGGATGGTGCGGCCGGTGGCCCAGCGCGACAGCTCGGCGGCCCAGGAGCCGCCGGCGTTGATCAGCGTGTGGCACGAGAAGTCGCCGGCCTCGGCGGTGCTCACGCCGGTGACGCGGCTGCCCTGGCGAGTGACGCCGGTGACGTTGACGTTGAAGAACACGTCGACGCCGTTCTGGCGCGCCGCTTCGGTGTAGGCGTCGGTCAGGCGGAACGGGCTGACCTGGTGGTCGCACAGGAATTCCAGCGCGCCTTGCGCCTGGTCGCTGACGTAGGGTTCGTCCGCGCGCAGCTGGGCCCGGTCCAGCCAGCGCACTTCGCTGGCCAGATGCGGAATCTGGGCGGCGATATGCTCGGCGTACAGCTGGTCTTCCTCATCGTAAATGATGTATTTGAGCCCGGTGCGCTCGAACTTGAAGTCCATGCCGTGGTTTTCCATCAGCTCCTGGTGCAGCGTCGGGTACAGCGCGTTGGAGGCCAGCGCGAAGTCGAAGAAGCTTTGCGGCAGGATGTGCGGCGTGGTGGCGTCCACGGCCACCGCCGCGCCGGCCGCGTCGCGCTTGCGTTTGGCCGAAGTCATGCGGAAGAAGATCACGCCGCAGCCCAGGCCCACCGACTCGCCGATCGCCCACAGGCCGCCGGCCGACGCGCGTGAGGCGTTGCCAGGACGCTTGCTGTCGATCAGCGCGATCTTCAGGTCGCGGTTCTTGGATAGCTGGTAGGCGCAGGAGGCGCCGATCACGCCGCCGCCGGCGATCACGATGTCGTATTGCTTGCTCATGTCAAATCTCTTCAGTCTGTTGGGCATCGATTGCGGAGAACGCCGAGAACGGCAGCGGGTCCAGCGGGAAGCGCGGGCGTATCCAGCCCACGTCGCGCTTGCCAGTGTGCTCGCGCAGGCGGTCGCTGCAATAGCCGACGCACATCTTGCCCTGGCAGTCGCCCATGCTGACCCGGGTGCGCATCTTCAGGCTGATCAGGTCGTTGACGCCCTGTTCCAGCGCGGTGTCGATGTCCTGGCGGGTGGCGTGCTCGCAGCGGCAGATCACGGTGTCGCGCGCCGGCAGCGCCAGCTGGCCGCGGCCGCGGCGGGTGAAGCTGTCTATGCCCTTGCGGAAACGCAGGATGGAGGCCAGCTCGTCCAAGCAGGCCTGGCGCCGGCTCAGCGCCTGCGCCTGGTCCAGCTTGCCCAGTTGCAGCAGCATGGACTGCGCGGCGATGCGGCCGGTGACGATGGCGGCGTCGCCGCCGCGCAGGCCGCCGATGTCGCCGGCCAGGTGGACGTTGTCGCGGCTGCTGCGCTGCCAGTCGTCGTTGACCGGCTTCAGGTAGCCGTCGTCGTCGTAGCGGTGCTCCAGGCCCATCTGCTGGGTCAGCTGGGTGCGCGGGATGAAGCCGTAGCCGACGGCCAGCGTCTGCACCTGCAGGCGGCGGCTGCGCGTCAGGTCGGCGTGCCATTCGGCGTCGTACGGCGCGACGGTCACTTCGCCCAGTTCGGCGTCGCCGTGGGCCTCCACCACGCCCCAGCCGTAGTGCAGCGGCACGCCGTGGCGCTTCAGGTAGGCCACCATGCTCAGGCCGTCCAGGAACAGCTGCGGCTGGTTGAGCAGGGCGATCGCCTCCTTGGCCAGGCGGCCGAAGGCGCTGGCCTCGTAGACGCCGGCCACTTCCACGCCGGCGCGGTGCAGCTGGCAGGCGACCAGCGGCAGCAACGGGCCGGTGCCCACCAGCGCGGTGCGGCCCAGCGGCTTGACCACGCCGCTCTTGATCTGCAGCTGCAGGCCGCCCAGCATGATCACGCCGGGTAGGGTCCAGCCGGGGAAGGGCACGCTGCGCTCATGGCAGCCGGCGGCCAGCAGCAGCTGGGAGTAGGGGATGGCTTCGACCTGCTCGTCCGGCGTCAGCGCGAACAGCTCGCCGTCGCCGCCGCCGACGATGCGGGTGTCCAGCCGGATGTCGACGCGGTTGCGGTATTGCTCGAACTCGCGGTGCAGCGCCTGCATGTTCTCGCGATAGCGTTCGCCCAGGTAGTCCAGCACCACGCCCTGGCGCAGAGGGCCGCGGTAGACCACGCCGCCGACGCGGGAGGCTTCATCCAGCAGCACGCTGTCCACGCCGTGGCGGGCCAGTTCCATGGCGGCCGACATGCCGGCCGGGCCGCCGCCGACGATCACCGGTTTCGCGCTCATCTCAGGCCCTCCGTGTTCAGGCGGTTATGGGCCGTTTCCACCTTCATGCCGGGGCTGACCACGGTCTGGCAAGCGCGGCGCTTGTGGCGGCCGTCTATCTTGACCAGGCAGCAATGGCACACGCCCATCCCGCAATAGGAGCCGGCGATCTGCTGGTTGTCGTTGCGGCTGAGCTGGCGCAGGCCGACGGCGCTGAGCACGCTCAGCACGGTTTCGCCGCTGGCGGCTACGACGGGTTGATCGTTGATGTGTATCGTCAGGGTCTGGCCCTGCAATGCCTGGATATCGTGACTGCGATGTAAGGACATGGTGCACCTTGCTGGTTTTGGCTAGCTGGCGGTTTCTTACCGTGAAGCCGGGGTTCCGCCATCGCCCCGGTTCGTGATCGCGATACAGGTTTTGTTCGCTTGTCGGCTCAATGCTTTTCAGATTTGATGCAAATGGACTTGCTTAATGCAAGCAAAGTTCGTTTTAGCATTATGAAACTGCCATTTGTTTAACTCATGTCAATTTTTGAATTTAAACTCTACAAAAATGACAAACAGATAGTCTGTCTGTTACTTTTTTGCCGACTGTATATATGCAGATCCGAACGCGCTTCATGTTCGTTAACCAAGAGGACAAATTCGGACATCGGCGGGAAAAACGGTTATGCCGCCTGGCTTGGGCGGCTACAAACGCTTACACGCCGAAACCTGAATGCTGCTGAATTCATTTCCGGGAGCGGTCAAGCTGTAATCGGCTTTGCAAGGAACTGATTACAGCAGGCCGGACGGCTGAACCGATCCGGCCCGAAATCCAGGAGACGAATGGTGAAAACGACGATTGCCGGCCTCGTCCGGTTGATGCCGCTGGCGGCGGCGTGCGGACTCAGCGCCTGCGTGGTGGCGCCGCCTCGAACGGTGTACCGGCCGGTGACGGTGCAGGTGGAGGCGCCGCGCAGCTGGCGGCCCGCCGAACATCCCTACTATCTGCATGCGATGAGCGATCTGCGCCAGGCGCGCGCTTATCTGGCGCGCCCTGACTATCCGCAGATCGCCGACGACGAGCGCCGCGCGGTGGCCGAGATCGACGCGGCGCTGGGCGAGATGCAGCATGCCGCCATCGAGGACGGCAAGGATCCTTGGCGCTACGAGCAGCCTGATGCTCATATGAGCCCGACCGACCGCTTCCACCGCGCGCTGGCGCTGCTGGACGCCGCGCGCCGCGACGCCGGCCACCAGGAAGACGATCCTTGGGTGCGCGATTTGCAGCGCCGCATCCTGCATCACGTCGACGCCGCCCATCACGCGGTGCAGCAAGCCATCAACGACGCTTTGCGTTGAGCGCCGGGCCGATTTCGATCATACGAGGAGACAATCATGAAACTGCGTGGAATTCTGGCCATTCTGGCGCTGGCCGCCGCCGGCAACGCGATCTGCTGGCCCGTCCGGACTATCCGCGAGTGATGGACGACGAGCGCCGCGCCGTCGATGAAATCAACAAGGCGATGCGCAAGATGCGCGACGCCGCCATTGACGACGGCAAGGACATCTACGACCGCGCTGAGCCGGACGCGCGCTGGCGGCCGGAAGACCGCTTCCACCAGGCTAAGACGCTGCTGGACAAGGCCCGGCAGGATGCCTCCCACCGCGAGGACGATCCCTATCTGCGTTCGCTGCAGCGCGACATCGTCCATCACATCGACGAAGCGCGCCGCGCCATCGACGAGGCGGTGTCGGACGCGCTGCGCTGATCCCGCCTGTCCCGCCGGCGTGTGACGCCGGGTGAGGCTTGCGCTACCATCGTCCGCAGACCAAGTGCGATGGAGTATGCAATGAGCCGAATCCTGGTGCTCTACACCGGTGGTACCATAGGCATGGACCACACCCCCGAAGGCCTGGCCCCCGTGCCGGACCTGCTGCCGCGCCTGCTGCAGCGTTTCGCCCGCCCGGGCCTGGAGTTCGACATCGTCGAATTCGAACAGCTGATCGATTCTTCCGCGCTGACGCCGCGCCAGTGGAACCAGATACTGGACGCGCTGGTTTCCCGCTACCACGACTACGATGGCTTCGTCGTCATCCACGGCACCGACACCATGGCGTATACCGCCGGCGTGCTGGCGTTCGCGTTGCGCGGGCTGGCCAAGCCGGTGGTGCTGACCGGCGCCCAGCTGCCGCTGGTGCATCCGCGCTCCGATGGCTGGAGCAATCTGGCCGATGCGCTGGAGGCGGCCTGTCAGCCCGACCTCAATGAAGTGGCCGTCGCCTTCGACCGCCTGCTGCTGCGCGGCAGCCGCGCCCGCAAGATGGACGTCGAGCGTTTCGCCGGCTTCAACAGCCCCAATGCCGAGCCGCTGGCCGAGTTCGCGATCCACGCGCATTGGCGCAAGGAGCGCTGGCTGAAGCCGGATGGCGAATGGCGGCCTCTGCGGATAAACGAAGACCTGAAGCTGGCGGCTTTGATGCTGACGCCGGGCTACGGCAGCGCGCTGGCGGGGCAGACGCTGCGCGACGGCGGGCTGGACGGTGCCGTCCTGCTGGCTTACGGCAGCGGCAACGCGCCGGCGGATCCCATTCTGCTGCAAGGCATTGCGGCGATGACGGCGCGGGGAGCGCCGGTGCTGACGCTGACCCAGGCGCCCAGCGGCGCGGTGGAGGTGGGCGCGTACGCCGCCAGCCAGCCGCTGGCCCGCGCCGGCGCGCTGCCGGGCGCGGATCTGACGCCGGAGGCCGCGCTGGCCAAGCTGCAGGCGCTGCTGTCGGCGGGGGCGTCCGGCGAAGAGCTGCGCAAGCAGCTGGTCCGCCCGCTGCGCGGCGAAATGACGGTTTGAGTTTCCCCGTTGAAATGAAAGGCTGCCTAAAAAACAGGCAGCCTTTTTTCATGCTTTGCGCTCAGGGACTTGCGCGGCTTGTCCACAACGCTTCCACATGGCTTTGCACCGCGAGTGTGGGAAACCGGCGCGATGGTCCGGCTTTGCGTCCATGGGGTAAGGGCGGCATTTTTGCTTAAAAAATAATCAGACAGCGGCGGGCCATGGAAAATCAGGCGCTTGGGTGACTTGTCCACATGCCGCGCACAGCTTTGTGTACCGGCGTGGGGGATGACTCCAGTCCGCTGGCACGCAAAACTGCCTAAAAAACAGGCGGCGCTGGTTTTTCCTTCCCATACAGCGGCTTGCCGCGACTATCCACAACCGGTCCACACGGCTCTGCACTGGCGGTGGGGAAAAAATATTGAAATGATTAAAAAATAATCAGCGCGGGGAAAGGTCAAGGCATTCAATGCTTTGCGGCTATTGTCCACAGCCGGTTCACAGGGCTGTCCCCGGCGCTTGTGAAAATCCGGGAAACCACGGTCCGTCGGGGTATAATGTCCGGCTTGGCCTGAGCAATGGCCGGCGAGTGCCGGGAAAGACGAATGATGGGGCAGCAAAGGGCCGTTGGGCCTATCCGGGTGGCGATCGTCGGGCCGGAATCCAGCGGCAAGAGCACGCTGGCGCGCGACTGGTCGCGCCGATTGCGAGAGCTGGGCATGAGCGCCGCGTGGGTGGAGGAGTATTCCCGGGCCTATTATGCGGACAGGCCCTATGTGTCCAGCCTCGCCGACATCGAGGCGATCGCCGCCGGGCAACTGGCGGCGGAGAGGCGCGCGGCGGAGGCCGGAGCCGAAATCCTGCTGTGCGACACCACGGCGCTGACTTGCAAGATCTGGGCCGAAGTGGACCATGGGCAGGCGTCGGACGCGCTGCTGGCCCTGTACCGGCCGCGCGATTACGCGCTGACCGTGCTGGCCTGTCCGGACATCCCCTGGGAGCCGGACCCGCTGCGCAGCCACCCCACCC
The DNA here is from genome assembly GCF_039708975.1 of Chromobacterium indicum. NCBI lineage: Bacteria > Pseudomonadati > Pseudomonadota > Betaproteobacteria > Neisseriales > Chromobacteriaceae > Chromobacterium > Chromobacterium indicum. Next base: position 76,255 of record NZ_JAYFSJ010000006.1, on the reverse strand, counting down.
AGCGCGACTGGCTGCTGGAGCTGCACCGGCAGGAGCTGGCGCGGCAGGGCATCGCGGCGGTGGAATTGGCCGGCGCGCATGAGGCGCGGCTGGCGCGGGCGATGGCGGCACTTTTGCCGTTGCTCGCTGCCTAAAAAATGATCGGCCTGAAAATGGATAAGCGAATCAGCGGTTTGCCGCGCTTGTCCACAGCGGCTCCACAATATTGTTCGCCGGCGGCGTGGATAGTCCGGCGAGGCTGCCTAAAAAATGGGCGGCAAAGAAAACATCAGACAGATTAAGGGCTTGGCGGCCTTGTCCACAGGCCGCTCACAAGCCTGTCCAGAACGAGTGTGCAAAACATGAAGGAAACTTACCAACTCTCCGGCGAGTACATCGCGCTGTGCGATCTGCTGAAAGCCTGCAACGTCTGCCATTCCGGCGGCGCGGCCAAGCATTTCATCGCCGAGGGCAATGTGTCGGTCGACGGGCAGGTCGAGCTGCGCAAGACCTGCAAGATCCGCGCCGGCCAGCAGGTCAGCGGCGGCGGCTTCCTGATCGCGGTCGAGGCGGCCTGACATGGAAGACCCCGCCGACATCATGCCGGAGCCGCCGTTCGAGGTAGGCGACGACATGTGCTGCGGCAGCGGCTGCGAACCGTGCATCCTGGATATCCATCAGCAGGAGCTGCGCGCCTACCGCGCGCGGCTGGCCGCCTGGGAGAAACGCCAGGCGGAGCGGCGGGCCGCGGGAGGCGACGATGGCCAATATTGATCTGCATTTCCATTCCAGAACTTCGGACGGCGCGTTGACGCCGACCGAGGTGATAGACCGCGCCGCTGCGCGCGCGCCGTCCTTGCTGGCGCTGACCGACCACGATTGCACCGGCGGCCTGGCCGAGGCCGCGGCCGCTGCCGCACGGCACGGCATCCCCTTCCTCAATGGCGTCGAAATCTCGGCGACCTGGGGCCGGCACACGGTGCACATCGTCGGCCTGGGCATAGATCCGGACGAGCCCGCGCTGGCCGTTGGCTTGAAATCGATACGGGACGGCCGGCTGGAGCGGGCGCGGCTGATGGGGGCTTCGCTCGAGGCGGCCGGCATCGCCGGCTGCTTCGAGGGCGCGATGCGCTGGTGCGACAATCCGGAAATGATCAGCCGCACCCATTTCGCCCGCCATCTGGTGGACAGCGGCGCGGTCAAGGACGTGCGCACCGTGTTCCGCAAATACCTGACGCCGGGCAAGCCGGGTTACGTCGCGCACGAATGGGCCAGCCTGGCGGATGCCGTCGGCTGGATCGTCGGCGCCGGCGGCATGGCGGCGATCGCCCATCCCGGCCGCTACGATATGGGCAAGACGCTGATCGAGCGGCTGATCCTGGACTTCCAGGCCGCCGGCGGCCAGGGCATCGAGGTGGCTTGCGGCAGCCACAGTCTGGACGACATGCACAAGTTCGCGCTGCACGCCAACCGCCACGGGCTTTACGCCAGCAGCGGCAGCGATTTCCACGCGCCGGGCGAGGGCGGGCGCGACGTCGGCCATACCGAGGACTTGCCGCCCATCTGCAAGCCGATCTGGCGCGAGCTGGAAGCGCGCGTTATCCGGGCGTAGTCCCGGAACTCAAGAGGGATGGTATGAAAAGCGTTCATGGTGACGTCTGTTGCGTAGCGTATATGGCTACCAGTCTGGATGGTTATATTGCCCGGGAAGATGGCGGCTTGGAGTGGCTGAACCTGGTGGCTCTTGAGGGCGAGGATTATGGCTATAGCGCTTTTATGGCGACGGTGGATGCGCTGGTGATGGGGCGCGGCACGTTCGCCAAAGTGATGGGCTTTGCCGAGTGGCCATATCCTTGCGTGAAAGTCGTGGTGGCCAGCTCCAGTTTGAGCGAGGCTGACTTGCCAGCGGCGCTGCGCGACAAGGTGACGGTGAGCGCTGACGCGCCGGCTGAGCTTGCGGCAAGGCTTGCAGCAGATGGGGCGCGCTGCGTGTATGTTGATGGCGGACGCTTGGTCACGTCTTTTTTGGCGGCGGGAGTGTTGAACCGAGTCATCATTAGCCGAGTGCCTATCCTTTTGGGCGGCGGCATTCCCCTGTTTGGCAGCTTCGGGCGCGAGGTGGCGTTGCAACATCAGTCCACTCGCGCTTTTGCCAGCGGGCTGGTGCAGAGCGATTATCTGATCAATAGCAGTGGCCGTACTGAAACACGGCTTTGAAGCGACGGTAAACATGGCTCAGTTTTTTATCATTCACCCCGACAATCCCCAGGCCAGGCTGATCCGCGAGGCGGTGAAGATCCTGCGCGAGGGCGGGGTGATCGCCTATCCCACCGATTCCTGTTACGCGCTGGGCTGCGCGCTCGGCGACAAGCAGGCGATGGAGCGGATCCTGGACATCCGCGGCGTGGACCTGAAGCAGCGGATGATGACACTGGTGTGCCACGATCTGTCCGAGCTGGCCAACTACGCCAAGGTGGACAACCGCCAGTACCGGCTGCTGAAGAGCGCCACGCCGGGCAGCTACACCTTCATCCTGCAGGGCACGCGGGAGGTGCCGCGCCGCACGCTGCACCCCAAGCGGGCCACCATCGGCCTGCGCGTGCCCGATCACAAGGTGGTGCTGGCCTTGTTGGAAGAGCTGGGCGGACCCATCTTGTCCTGTACCCTGATGCTGCCGGGCGACGACGCGCCGATTTCCGATCCTTATGAAATCCGCGAGCGGCTGGAGCACCAGGTGGACGCCGTCGTCGATGGCGGCTGGTGCGGCACCGAGCCGACCACCGTGATCGACATGACCGACGGCGTGGAACTGGTTCGCGAGGGCAAGGGCGCGCTCGCGCCGTTCGGTTTTTGATTCATTTTTCGTCTGTTAGGAAATCATGCAGGAACTCTCTTTGATCCAGACGCTGGCGGTGTCGATATTGCCGGTGCTGTTCGCCATCACCATGCCCGCCGGCGCCCAGGCCTTCATGGCCGACCGCCTGGGCGACCGCACCGCCTACATGACCGGGCGGCGCACCTTCAGTCCCTTCGCCCACATCGATCCCATCGGCTCCATCGTGCTGCCGATGATAGGCGTGGCGATGGGCGGCTTCATCATCGGCTGGCCCAAGTCGCTGCAGCTGAATCCGGGCGCGATGCGCAAGCCGCGCACCGCCCTGGCCAAGGTGGCGGTGGTCACCCCGCTGGCCAATCTGGTCATGGCGCTGTTGTGGGCCGGCGCGATCGCCGCCTCCGCCTACGCGCCGGACTATTTCCGCGCGCCGCTGCAATGGATGGGGCTGATCGGCATCAAGGTCAATGTGGCGCTGATGATCTTCACGCTGATTCCGCTGCCGCCGCTGCCGGGCGGCGTCATCCTGCAGTCGCTGCTGCCGTCGCGCGCGGCCTGGCAGTTTTCCAAGGTGGAGCCTTACAGCTTCTGGATCCTGCTGCTGCTGATGTTCACCGGCGTGCTGGGCGGCTTGCTGATGCCGCTGCTCAAATTGGTCAACATGCTGATTCTGAGCCTGGTTCTGTAGCGGCGCGATTGCGGCCGGATTTGCCAAATCCGCGCGGGGCTGTCATGTTGATAACGTGGCGGAGCGCGGAGAACGGACATGTTCGACCCCAATCAGCTGGTGCAGCAAGTCACGATTTATGCGTTGCCGGTATTGCTGGCCATCACCTTGCACGAAGCGGCGCACGCTTACGCCGCGCGCCGCTTCGGCGACGACACCGCCTATCTGCAGGGGCGGATGACGCTGAATCCCTTCAAGCACATCGATCCGATAGGCACGGTGCTGCTGCCGCTGTTGACCATCTGGCTGGGCAGCTTCGTGTTCGGCTGGGCCAAGCCGGTGCCGGTCAACTTCAACGCTTTGCGCAAGCCGCGCCAGAACATGCGCTGGGTGGCGGCGGCCGGGCCGCTGGCCAATCTGGCGATGATGCTGGCCTGGGTGGCTTTGCTGAAACTGGCGTTGGGCATGGACGGCGCCTATCGCGATCCGCTGATGCTGATGAGCAAGGCGGGCATCAGCATCAACATCTCGCTGATGCTGCTCAATCTGCTGCCCATCCTGCCGCTGGACGGCGGCCGCATCGTCTATAGCCTGCTGCCGCCCGGCATCGCCTGGCGCTACGCGCAGACCGAGACCTGGGGCATGTGGCTGCTGCTGATCCTGATGGCCAGCGGCCTGTTGGGCGTCATCCTGCAGCCGCTGTATGTCTTGATGTATCATCTGCTGCAATTGTTTTTCTAGAACCCTGAGCGGGCCTGGCCGCCGGATGGAGCCGGCGGCTTTTCATTTCCCGCGCAACCGAGAGCATAACAATATGTCCGCCAACCGCATTCTCTCCGGCATGCGCCCCACCGGCAGCTTGCACCTTGGCCACTATCACGGCGTGATCAAGAACTGGGTGGAGCTGCAGCACAGCCACGAATGCTTCTTCATGGTGGCCGACTGGCACGCGCTGACCACCAACTTCGACGATGTGTCCATCATCGGCAAGTCCATCAATGAGATGGTGATCGACTGGCTGGCCTCCGGCGTCGATCCGGAAAAGTCCACCGTGTTCGTCCAGTCCAAGGTGCCGCAGCACGCGGAACTGCATCTGGCGCTGTCGATGGTGACGCCGCTGGGCTGGCTGGAGCGGGTGCCGACCTACAAGGACCAGATGGAGAAGCTGAGCCACAAGGATCTGACCACCTACGGCTTCCTCGGCTACCCGTTGCTGCAGGCGGCCGACATTCTGGTGTACAAGGCCGGGCTGGTGCCGGTGGGCGAGGACCAGGTGCCGCACATCGAGCTGACGCGCGAAGTGGCGCGCCGCTTCAATCACATGTTCGGCCGCGAACCCAACTTCGAAGAGCTGGCGAAGGCCGCGGCGAAGAAAATCGGCAAGGCCGGCAAGCTGTTCGAGCAGCTGCGCAACCGCTATCTGCAGGACGGCGAAGTGGAAGCGCTGATGCAGGCGCGCGATATTCTGGCGGCCAGCCAGAATCTGGGCGCCGCCGATCGCGAGCGCCTGTACGGCTGGCTGGAGAACAAGGGCAAGATCATCCTGCCGGAGTGCGAGGCCAAGCTGACCGCCGCGTCCAAGATGCCGGGCCTGGATGGCCAGAAGATGTCCAAGTCCTACGGCAACACCATCACCATGCGCGAAGCGCCGGAGACGGTGAGCAAGAAGATCCGCGGCATGCCGACCGATCCGGCCCGCGTGCGCCGCACCGATCCGGGCACGCCGTCCAAGTGTCCGGTGTGGCAGCTGCACGAGGTGTACAGCGACGGCGAGACCAAAGAGTGGGTGAAGGCCGGCTGTACCACCGCCGGCATCGGCTGCCTTGACTGCAAGCAGCCGGTGATCGACGCCGTGGTGCGCGAGCAGCAGCCGATGTTCGAGCGCGCGGAAAAATACCTGAGCAATCCGAAGCTGGTGTCCGAAATCCTCGCCGACGGCAATGCCCGCGCCGAGAAGGTGGCGCGCGAGACGATGAACGACGTGCGCGCCGCGCTGGGTCTGGGCTATTGACGCCGATCCGCCTCCGGCGCAGCCGGATGGAATGAAAAACGGGCCGCATGATCGCGGCCCGTTTTTTTTGACGCTTCGGCGTTTCAGCTCTGTTGCAGCAATTCCGACACTTCTTTCACCACCAGCACCACGTCGCGGGCGCCGGTGCGGATCTCCTGGATCGCGCTGCGCGCCTGGTCGGCCAGTTGCAGGCTGTTGCCGGCCAGCTCCTGCATCTGCCGCATCGCGTCGATGGCCGAGCGGGAATCGTCCTGGATGCTCTTGACGATGCCGGATATCTCGCCGGTGGACTGGCTGGTGCGTTCGGCCAGTTTCCGCACTTCGTCGGCCACCACCGCGAAGCCGCGGCCCATTTCGCCCGCGCGCGCCGCCTCGATCGCCGCGTTCAAGGCCAGCAGATTGGTCTGGTCGGCGATGTCGCTGATGGTGTTGACGATGCTGCCGATCTGGTCGGAGCTGTCGCCCAGCTTGGACAGGATGCCGGACGAGGTTTCCACGCTGCCGGCCACGCGGTTGATCTCGGTGGTGGCTTGCTCCAGCACCGAGCTGCCCTGTATCGACAGCTGCTCGGTGTTTTCCGACGCGTGCACCGCCGATTGGGCGTTTTCCGCCTGCTGCCGCAACTTCGTCATCTGCTCGCTGATGTCGCTGGCGAACTTCACCACTCGCACCGGCCGGCCGTTCGGGTCCAGCACCGGGTTGTAGGTGGCCTGCAGCCAGATCACGTCGCCGTTCCGGTTCACTCGGCGGAACTGCCCTTCCAGAAAGCGTCCCTGCCGCAGTTGCTGCCACAGCTGGCCGTACTCAGGGCTTTGCGCGTAGCTGGCCTCGCACAGCATGCGGTGCTGCTTGCCGAGCACTTCGGCGCGCTGGTAGCCGAATACTTTCAGGAAATTGTCATTGGCGTCCAGGATGTTGCCGTCCAGATCGAACTCGATCCGCGCCATGGAGTGGTCTATCGCCTGGCGCAACGCCTTGCTGTCCTGTTCCGCCTGCACCTGGGCAGTGATGTCGGTGGCCACCTTGATCACCCCGGTCACCTTGCCCGCCTCGTCGACGATGGGCGAGTAATTGGCCTCCAGCCATATTTCGCCGCCGTCCTTGCGCAATCTGAGAAAGTGGCCGGATTGGAACTCCCCGCGGCCTAGCTTCTGCCAGAACTCCCGGTAGTCCGCGCCGTTCGCGAAGCTGGGCGGGCAAAACATGCGGTGGTTGCGGCCGACGATCTCGTCGGCGCGGTAGCCCATTGCGTTCAAAAAGTTGTCGTTGGCCTGAACAATGTCGCCATTGGCGGAAAATTCGATCACCGCCATCGAGCGTTCGATGGCGGCCAGCCTGCTGTGGACTTGCGCCAGACTGTGCTGGGTGGTTTCAAGCTGTCGGGTAAGAGATCGGGTGAAAAAGACCATTCCTGCATTCCTTCAATCAAAACTAGGGCGAGTAGCGTGTTCAAGCCGTCCTCGGGCGGGCGGTCTTATGAGTACTGTCTAGTGCAGATTAATACAGAATAGGTAGATTTACTGATCTTTGATACCGCGGCAATAAAAACGGCGCCCGCTTGGCGAGCGCCGTCATGCCGGTGGCTTGAGGTTCAGTCCAGCTTGTAGCGCACGCCCAGGGTGAAGGCGCGGCCGCCGGGATCGTACTGGGTGGCGTCGTAATAGTGGCTGGCGTTGGAGTCCCAGGGCGGCCGGCGATTGGTCAGGTTCTGCACGGCGGCGGTCAGCGTGGTGCGCTTGATGCCGGCGTAGCTGGCGCTCAGGTTGAAGGTGTCCAGGCTGTCCACCCGCTGCTGGGTGGTGTCGCTGCCGGTCTGGGTGTAGCCGTCGGTATGGAACCAGGTGAGGGTGGAAGACCAGTTGCCGGCGTCCCAACTGGCCGAGGTCTGTCCTTTCCAGCGCGGCAGCGCGCCCAGCAGATTGCTGCCCGCGCCTTCCTGCATGTCGCCGCCCTGCTGCAGCGGCTGGCGGAACGACAGCAGCCGGCTCCATTGCGCGGCCAGGGTCAGCTTGCCGCCGGGCAGTTTCCAGCCCTGGCGCAGCTCGATGTCGAAGCCCGAGGTCTCGCGGTCGCCCAGATTGGTGAATTGCTGGGTGATGGTTTGCAGCCGGCCTTGGGCGTCGCGGACGATGGCGCCGGGGTTCGCGCCGGGGTCGCGGATGATGTTGCCGACGTCTTCCAGGCCGATAACGTCGCGTTGCCGGATGCGGTAGTAATCCAGACTGACGCTGGTGTCGGCGCTGGGCGCGAGCACCAGTCCCAGGTTGGCGTTGGTGGATCGTTCCGGCTTGATGTTCGGATTAGCCGTGATCAGGTGGGTGAAGGCGACGTTTTGGCCGGGCGTAAGCGGATCGTACGGGTCTTGCGCCGCGCTGTAGCTGACCGCGGTGCTGCTGGTGATTTCCGGCAGCGACGGCGCGCGGAAGCCGCGCGACACCGAGCCGCGCAGGGTCAGGCTTTGCAGCGGCTGGTAGCGCAGGCCCAGCTTGGGCGAGAAGGCGTTGCCGAAGTCGCTGTAGTGGTCGGCGCGGGCGGCGGCGCTGAGGCTGAGGGTCTTGTGCAGCGGCACGTTGAATTCGCCGTAGGCCGCCTGTATGGTGCGGCCGCCGCGGATCAGGTCCAGCGCCGGGCGCAGCTCTGTGCCGCTGGCCACTTCCGTCGAGGTGCCGGCGTTCATCATCTCGCGCCGCAGCTGGTAGCCGGCGGCGAAACCCACCGGGCCGGCCGGCAGCTGGGCCAGCTCGGTGCTGGCGGTGGCGTCCAGGCTGGCGACGCGGTACCAGGCAGGGCGCATGGTGCTGATGCGCAGGCTGTCGCGCGCCGCCTCGCTGTTGCGCGAGGGGTCGATGAAGTTGTAGCCGCCGTTGGCGAGCAGCCGCTCGTAGGCGTAGCGGTTGACGAAGTTATACGCGTATTCGCGCAGCCGGCTGTCGGAGTACAGGCCGGACACGTCCCAGTCCCAGGCGTCGCCGCTGCCCTTGACGCCCAGCAGCAGGCGGCGGAACGACACGCTATCGGTCTTGTTTCGTTGACCCAGATCGAACAGGTTGGCGGTGATCGGCGTCGGCGCGGCGTTCGGGTTGGAAGGATTGCCGGCCGGCAGCACGTTGCTGATCGACGTCAGCGATTGCGAGGCCGCGTCCCAGGCGCGCAGGCTGCCGGAGACGGACAGCGGCGGCCCGAAGATCTGCGTGCTGTGATTGGCGCCGTACAGGAATTCGGCGTAGGCCTCGGTGGAGGCGTTCAGCCGGTAGCTGCCGTGCAGCGCGGCGTGATAGCGCTCTATGCCCGGAATCAGCGTGGTGTATTGCGCCGGATTGTAAGCCCAGATGCGGCCGCTCTTGCCGGGGTTGACCGCTCCGTAGTCCAGGTCCTGCAACGGCCCGGTCGCCGTGGGGAAGCGCTGGGTCGGGTTGCCGTTGTAGTAGTTGGTCGGCGTGCGCACCAGCTTGCCGCCTGGCTGGCCGCGGAAATCGTTGTCCTTCAGCCAGTCCACCCCGTTTTGGTCCAGCCGGTCGCGCTTCTGGGCGTCGAAGGAGAACCAGACGTTGTAGCCGTCCTTGTCCAGATCGCCCTTGCCGGCCAGCAGGTTCACGCGGCGCTCGTCCTGGCCGGTGCTGGTGTCGCGGCCGATGTCGGCGCCCAGCTCCAGCCCCTGGTAGGACGGATAGAGGATGATGTTGACCACGCCGGCGATGGCGTCCGAGCCGTAAATGGCCGATGCGCCGTCCTTCAGGATTTCAATGCGCTTCACCGCTTTCAGCGGCAGCGAGTTCAAGTCGACGAAGGTTTCCTGCAGGTCCTGGGCGGTGGCGTAGTTGGACACGCGCTTGCCGTTGACCAGCACCAGCGTGTTGCGTTGCCCCAGGCCGCGCAGCGAAACGCCGGCGGTGCCGGCCGAGAAGCTGCCGGTGTACTGCTCGTTGAAGCTGTTGCCGCTGTTGACGGCCAGCGAGCGCAATACGTCGGGCAGGCTGGTCTTGCCGCTGCGCTCGATGTCGGCGGCGCTGACGACCTGCACCGGATTGGTCTTGGCTTTGGAGCTGGCGCGCAGGTTGGAGCCGGTGACGGTGACGCGCTCCAGCGAATTGTCGCCGGCATCGGCGGCGTGGGCGGAAAAAGGCAAAGCGGCGCCCAGCCCGGCCAGCAGCAGGGTGTGTTTGATCATCACGAAACTTTCTTTGTTATGGGAGGAAGCGGTGCGCCTGTCCGGAAGGGATTAGCCGGACAGGCTGCGACAGCGGATGGGCCGCGCGGAAGGGGAGTGCTTGATGCTTTGCATGGTGGATACAAAATACATAATTAGCTGATATGCAGAATGTATCGATGCGAAACGGATATGTGAAATGAAAGTTTCCGCTTAGTAAATTCCCTTGGCGGGATATTGCGCGCGGATTCCGCGGCCCTCGAACGGCAGGCGGTTTGAGACTTGCGGGTGGCTTGAGCCTGGCCGGCGCGGCGGAATGGGATGAGCGGCGGTTCGCCGCCAGCCAGGGTGGGGGATGCGAAAATCGGGGGGGTAGCTTAATGGCCTGGCCGCATCGCCTCGACCTGTTGGCGCAGCGCTTCGTGGCAGCTTTGGAGCGCCTGCGGCGTTTGCGCCGCCTGCACGCAGCGCTGGGCGGATTGCAGCACCTGGATGTGCTGAGACAGCATCTGCAGCTGCTTGGCTTTCATCTCGCCGAAGCGGGCCGGGTCGCGGCCGTGCGGCGCGGAGGCGGCGGGGGCGGCCAGCGCCAGCGACGGCAGCAGGGCGAGGATGGCGGTCAGCGCTTTCTTCATGGCGTTCTCCTTGAGGCGGGATGCCTGATCGAGATATACACCACCGCCATCCGCGGCGCTCAGTCCAGCGGCTCGATCTCGCCGCCGGGGCCGACGCGGCCGCGGATCACCTTGCCGCTGGAAAGATTGCGCACGCGTATCGTTTCGCCTTGATGGCCGTTGTCCAGCGCCTCGCCGGCGGCGTTGACCTCGACGCCGTCCTGGCGGGCGACGATGCGGGCTTCGGCGCCTCGCTTGACCAGCAGCGGCGCCTGCAACTGGCGGCGGCGCAAGGGCTGGCCGTCGGCGATCGCAGCGCGCGAAGCCAGGCCCAGCGGCGGCGCGGCGGCGCCGAACAGATCGGCCGGGTCGCTGACCGGCCGATTCGCCCAGGCGATGTCTTCTTCCCGCAGCGGCTCGCCGGCGCGCAAGCCGCGCGCGGCCACCGCCACCCGGGCGCCGACGGCGGCGCGGACGATGACGGCGCCGCGCCAGCCGCTGGCGGGACAGCGCAGATCGAAGCGCATGCGGCTGAAGGCGCGGCTATCGGCCGCGTCGGCCTGCCACGGCGCCGCGCAGGCGGCGGGCAGGTCGCGCGGGGGCAGCAGTTGCAGCCGGATGTCCGGCTGGTCGAGTCCGGCGTCGGCCAGCCGCTGGCGGACCAGTTTCTGCGCCTGGCGCTCCACTTCCTGTTCGGCCGGGGAGGCCGCCAGGGCGGTTTGGGCGATGGCGAGCAGCAGGCAGCCGAGGCTGTAGCGGGTTTTGGCGAATTTTTCCATTACAAAATGCGTGGTAATTGTTGCGTATACGATGACGGGCGCGCTTATTAGTATCGCTTTCCAATTGAATAGCTATTCATAGTAAATAGCTTGAACATGGTAGTGAACTGATAGGGTCAAGGCAATGGGCATGCATCTGGACAAGGCCCTGAGCATCCATCCCGAGGCCTTGCGGCTGCGGGCGGATCGGACCCGGGTGCTGGCGTCGAACATCGCCAACGAGAACACCCCGGGTTATCAGGCGCGTGACATCGATTTCAAGGCGGCGCTGGCATCGGCGGCCGCCGATTCGCCATTGGCGTTCGACGACGGCGGCGGCGATCTGCTGTACCGCCTTCCCAACCATCCGTCCCGCGACGGCAACACCGTCGAGCTCAGCGTCGAGCAGGCCGAGTTCTCGCAGAACGTTTCCGAATTCCAGACCAGCCTCACCTTCATCAACATGAAGCTGCATGGTTTGGCCAAAGTGATAGCGGGGCAATAAACCATGTCATTCCGCGACATCTCGCGCATCGCCGGTTCCGCCATGACCGCGCAGACGGTGCGTCTCAACACCGTGGCCAGCAACATCGCCAACGCCGACACCTCCGCCGGCACCGAGCAGGCCGCCTACCGCGGCCGCAAGCCGGTGTTCAGCAGCCAGATGCAGGGCGAGGGCATGGGCGTGCAGGTACTGGACGTGGTGCAGAACCAGGAGCCGGTGCGCAAGGCGCACGAGCCGGGCAACCCGCTGGCCGATACCGACGGCAATGTTTTCTACAGCAACGTCAACGCGGTGGAGGAGATGACTGACATGTTGTCCGCCACCCGCGCCTTCCAGACCAATGTCGAGGTGCTGGCCAAAGTGAAAACCATGCAGCAGGACCTGCTGAAACTGGGAGATACCGCATGAGCGTGGAACAGGCGCAATCGAGGCAACTCGCCGCCAACGGCGGCCAGAAGGATGGCGCGCAGAACGTGGCCAAAAACGGCAGCCAGCCGACCAACGACATGTTCATGACGCTGCTGCTGGCGCAGATCCGCAACCAGAGTCCGCTGGACCCGGCCGATCCGTCGCAGTTCGTCAGCCAGTTGGCGCAGATGAGCCAGATGCAGAGCACCCAGGACATGCTCAAGCAGCTGCAGAGCCAGGGCGCGATGCTGCGCGAGCTGCAGGGCGTGGCGCTGGGCGCGCAGGTGGGCAAGCCGGTGCTGGTGCAGACCGACCGCATCCGCAGCGACGGCCAGGGCGAGCTGAACGGCCGCCTGACGCTGGCAGGCCAGGAGGACGGCGCGACGCTGATCCTGACCGACGCCGCCGGCCAGCGCACCCGCATCGAGCTGGGCAAGCGCGCGGCGGGCGCGTCCGATTTCAAGATCAAGCTGGCCGATTACCACCTCGCCGCCGGCAACTACCAGCTGGAGCTGTCCACCGCGTCCGGCAGCAAGGGGCTGTTCGAGCTCAAGGCCGAGGTCGGCGGCGTGCGCCTGCCGGTCAACGGCGGCGAGCCGGTGCTGAGCCTGGCCGGCATCGGCGACTTCCCCGCTTCTTCCGTATCCGCCTTGCTTTCCGCATAAGTCACCCCGGAGATAACCATGAGCTTCGAGATCGCCCTTTCCGGCATCAACGCCGTCAACAACCAGCTGGGCAGCGTCAGCGACAACATCGCCAACTCCGGCACCTACGGCTTCAAGTCCGGCCGGGTGACTTTCGCCTCCGCCTACGCGGGCAGCCAGGCGATGGGCGTCAACGCCAATCCCAACAGCCAGAACATCGGCCGCAACGGCGGCCTGGTCAATACCGGCCGCGCGCTTGACGCCGCCATCGACGGCCGCGGCTTCTATGTGTCGCGCAGCACCGCCGGCGCGGTGACTTACAGCCGGGTGGGCATTTTCGACACTGACAAAGAAGGCTATCTGATCGACAACTACGGCGGCCGCGTGCAGGGCTACGGCCAGTCCGAAGGCGGCGTGCTGGGCGCGCTGGGCGACATTCAGATTCCCACCGGCAATATTCCGGCCAAGCCCAGCGACCAGCTGAAGTACTCCGGCAATATGTCGGCCGGCTGGGAGGTGCAGAAGCTGCCGTTCGACAAGGGCCTGTCGCAGAGCTTCAACCATTCCACGATATCCTCGGTGTACGACTCGCTGGGCAACAAGCACAACCTGACCCAGTACTTCTGCAAGAGCGCCGACAGCACCATCACCGTCCACTACCAGCTGGGCGACAAGATGCTGGCCGCCACCACCGATCTCAAGTTCGACACCAACGGCAAGATGACGCAGCCTACCGCTCCGGTGGACCTGGATCTGGGCTCCCCGGCCGGCGCCAGCGCGCTGAAAGTGGCGCTGGACTACAGCGGCACCACCCAGTACGCCGGCGAAGGCAGCACCACCCGCAGCGCCGCCAACGGCTACCCGCCGGGCGCGCGCACCGGCGTCAGCCTGGGCGAGAAGGGCGAAGTCATCGTCAGCTACAGCAACGATCAGAAGCAGGTGGTCGCGCGTCTGGCCATCGCCAACTTCGCCAACCAGGGCGCGCTGACCGCGGCCTCCCAGACCAGCTGGCAGGAGTCGACCGCCTCCGGTCCGGCGCTGCTGTCGCCGGCCGGCAGCAATATGGCCGGCAAGCTGGTCACCAGCTCGCTGGAGCAATCCAATGTCGACGTCACCTCCGAGCTGGTGTCGCTGATGACCGCGCAGCGCAACTATCAGGCCAACACCAAGGTGATCTCCACCGAAAACCAGGTGATGCAGGCGCTGATGCAGGCGGTGTAAGGCCATGGACAAGCTGATCTACACCGCGATGAGCGGCGCAGGCCGGATGCTGCGCGCGCAACAGATCCACGCCAATAACCTGGCCAACGCCGAAACCGGCGGCTTTCGCGCCGACATCGACACCGCCGTCAGCCAGGAAGTGCCCGGCTACGGCTACGATGCCCGCCTGCTGAGCCTGAACGCGCCGACCGCGCTGTCCGACCGCAACGGCGCCGTGGTGGAGACCGGCCGCGAGCTGGACATCGCCTTGCAGGGCGACGGCTTTTTCGCCGTCGCCGCGCCGGACGGCAGCGAGGCTTACACCCGCGCCGGCAGCATGATGGTGGGCGCCGACGGCGGGCTGAGCGTCAACGGCCACCCGGTGCTGGGCGACGGCGGCCAGATCCGCTTGCCCGAAGGTTTTCTCAAGGCAAGCGTGGCCGCCGACGGCACGATTTCCGTGCTGAACCCGGATGACACCGCGATGCAGCCGGTGGACAAGCTCAAGCTGGTCAAGCCGGAGGCGCGCGAAGTGGGCAAGCGCCCTGACGGCTTGATCGCCGCGCGCCAGGGCGGTCCGCTGCCGGTGGACGACAGCGTGCGCGTGCAAAGCGGCCATCTGGAGCGCAGCAACGTGTCCGCGGTGGAGGAAATGGTGTCCACCATGACGCTCAACCGCAATTTCGAGATGCAGATGAAGCTGTTCAACGCCGCCAGCGACATGAACGAAGCGGGCAACCGCCTGGTGCGCGGCTGAACGCCCGACTGATTGGGAGATACGATGAATCCGGCACTTTGGATCAGCAAAACCGGCATCCAGGCGCAAGACGCGCGCCTGACCGCCATCGCCAACAACCTGGCCAACGTCAACACCACCGGCTTCAAGCGCGACCGCATGATATTCGAAGACCTGTTCTACCAGGTCGAGAAGCAGCCGGGCAGCAAGGTGGACGACAACAATGCTTCGCCGTCCGGCGTGCAGATGGGCAACGGCACCCGGCTGGTGGGCAGCCAGAAGGTGTTCACCGAGGGCAACATCACCACCACCAGCCAGAGCCTGGACGTGGCCATCATCGGCCAGGGCTTCCTGCAGGTGAAGATGGCCAACGGCGAGACCGGCTACACCCGGGCGGGGCAGCTGAGCCTGAGCAAGGACGGCGTGCTGGAGACCGCCCAGGGTCTGCCGCTGGAGCCCGAGATCCGCATCCCGGTCGACGCCTCCAAGATTTCCATCAGCGAAACCGGCGAAGTGTCGGTGACCCGCGGCACCAGCACCACGCCGGAGGCGGTGGACCGCATCCAGCTGGCCGGCTTCATCAATCCGGCCGGCCTGCTGGCGCTGGGCGACAACCTGTTCCAGAAGACCGACGCCAGCGGCGACGCCAATGCCGGCGATCCGGGCAGCGGCGCGCTGGGCAAGCTCAAGCAAGGCAGCCTGGAAGGCTCCAATGTGCAGGTGGTGGAAGAAATGGTGGACATGATCGCCGCGCAGCGGACCTACGAGATGAACACCAAGGTGCTGTCCGCCGCCGACAATATGCTGCAGCAGCTGGGCCAGTCGGTACGATGACGCTTGCCCGCCTCGCGCCGCTGGCTGCCTTGCTGCTGGCGGCCTGCGCCCAGTTTCAGCCGCCGCCGCCGGAGCCGGACCCGCTGCCGGAACTGATGCGGCAGCAGACTTCGCAGCCGATCGGCGGCGGCGTGTTCACGTCCGGCGGCTCGCTGTCGCTGACCTCCGACAACCGCGCCTTCCGCCCCGGCGACGTGCTGACCGTGGTGCTGGAAGAAACCACCCAGGCCAGCAAGCAGGCTGGCACCAGCTTCGGCAAGAAGTCCGGCGCCAAGATCGGCCCCTCGCTGATCGGCAACACCACCTTCAACGCCCAGGTCGGCATCGACGCCAACCGCGACTTCAACGGCTCGTCCAGCTCCACCCAGCAAAACGCGCTGGCCGGCTCGCTGACCGTGGTGGTGCACAAGGTGCTGCCCAACGGCCTGTTGCAGGTCAAGGGCGAGAAGCAGCTGGCGCTGAACCAGGGCGAGGAAATGCTGCGCCTGGCCGGTTATGTGCGGGTGGAAGACATCGACACCGACAACCGCGTCTCCTCACTGCGCATCGCCAACGCCCGCATCGGTTATTCCGGCAGCGGCGCGCTGGCCGACGCCAACAGTCCTGGCTGGCTGATGCGCTTCTTCGCCAGCCCGCTGATGCCGTTCTAAGGTTTTTCATGATATCGAGACAGATTCGAAGCCTGATCGCCGCCGCCTTGCTGGCGGCGTTGTCGTTGCCGGCCGCGGCCCGTCCGCTGCGGCAGCTGGTCAATGTGGAAGGCATACGCGACAACCAGCTGATAGGCTACGGCATCGTCGTGGGCCTGGACGGCACCGGCGACAACTCGCAGGTGAAGTTCTCCGGCCAGTCGGTCGCCAACATGCTCAAGCAGTTTGGCCTGAAGATGCCGGAGAAGACCGACACCCGCGTCAAGAACGTGGCCGCGGTGATGGTCAGCGCCAGCCTGCCGCCCGGCTACAACCGCGGCCAGACCATAGACGTGACCGTGTCGTCCTTGGGCGACGCCAAGAGCCTGCGCGGCGGCACGCTGCTGCTCACCCAGTTGAAGGCGGCCAACGGCGAAGTCTACGCGCTGGCCCAGGGCAGCGTGGTGATAGGCGGCTTGTCGGCGCAGGGCAAGAGCGGCTCCAGCGTCACCGTCAACACGCCCACCGCCGGACGCATTCCGAATGGCGCGTCGATCGAGCGCGAGATTCCCAGCGATTTCGAGCAGGGCGACAGCATACGCCTGAGCCTGCGCCGCCCAAGCTTCGAGACCGCCACCAACGTGGTGCGGACCATCAACCGCAGCTACGGCAAGATCGCCACCACCCGCAACGCCACCACCATCGAGGTGAGGGCGCCGGGCGACCCGACCGAGCGCGTGGCTTTCGTCGCGCGGCTGGAGAGGCTGAACGTGGACGTCGGCGCGGAAATTCCGCGCGTGGTGTTCAATTCCCGCACCGGAACCGTGGTGATCAGCGAGGGCGTCACCGTGCGCCCGGCGGCGGTGTCGCACGGCAGCCTGCGGGTGGTGATTTCCGAGTCGTCCCAGGTCAGCCAGCCCGGCCCGTTCAGCAACGGCACCACCCAGGTGGTGCCCGACTCCCGGGTGCAAGTGGAGCAGGGCCAGGGACGGATGTTCAAGTGGCCGGCCGGCGCCAGCCTGCGGGCCATCATCGATACGGTCAACCGCACCGGCGCCACGCCGGACGACGTGATGGCCATCCTGCAGGCGCTGGACCAGGCCGGCGCGATAGACGGCGAACTGGTGGTGATCTGATGCTGAACAACGATTTGCAGAACCCGTCCGCCGGAGCCGGCGGCGACGCGCCGGTGGCGGCCGCCAGTCCGGAATACCGCAAGAAGGCGGAAAAGGCGGCGGAGATGTTCGAGGCCCAGTTCGTCCGCGAGATGTTCAAGCAGATGCGCAAGACCACGCGCGAAGTAGCGGGCGAAGACAGCGTCTTCGCCAACTCCATGAACGCCGACATGCTGGATATCGCCGACGGCGCCTTGGCCGACCAGCTGGCCAGCCAGCGCACCTTCGGCATCGCCAAGGTCATCCTGGCGCAGCTGCTGCCGGAGGATGGGAATATTCCCGTTAAGGATGTGGACGCCGCCGTCGCCAGTCTGAAGCAGGGCCGGGATGCCGGCCAGGGGCTGGCGGCCTTCGCCCCGCCCATGTTCCCACTCACCAAGTGATGACAGCCAACCATGCGCATGATCAATAACGCGCTGTCCGGCGCCCAGGCGGCGCAGGTCGCGCTGAACACGGCCAGCCAGAACATCGCCAACCAGCAGACGCCCGGCTATTCGCGCCAGGGCGTGGTGCTGGCCACCCAGGCCCCGGGCGCCGGCGATCCGCTGAGCGCCGGCTACGGCGTCAACGTCAGCAACGTTCGCCGCTTCAGCGACGACTACAAGAACTTGCTGCAATGGCAGGCCGGCTCCAACGTCGGTTCGATGTCGGCTTCCCAGCCGTATTTCATTCAGCTGGAAAAGGTGATGGGCAGCAAGGGCAGCAGCCTGTCCGAAGGCTTCGACCAGTTCTTCGCCGCGCTGAACGCCGCCAGCCTGGACTCCAACACCATGCGCGACCAAGTGGTTCGCTCGGCCGGCGCGCTGGCGCAGCGCTTCAACAACCTGGACGGCGTGCTCACCTCGCAGCTGGGGGCCATCGCCGAACAGCGCAACGCCACGCTGACGCAGATCAACAGCGCCACCGCCAATCTGGCGATGCTGAACGAGAAGCTGACGTCGGCCAAGGCCCAGGGCATCAACACCTCCGGCCTGGAGGACGAGCGCGATCGCCAGATCGACGCGTTGTCCTCGCTGATCGAGGTGAGGGTGGTGGCGCAGCCGGACGGCAGCAAGACCATTTCGCTGAAGAATGGCCTGCCGCTAGTGGCCGCCGACAGCGCCGCCACACTGTCCAGCGAGGCCCAGCCGGATGGCAGCCAGCAACTGAAGCTGGCTTTCGGCACCGAAAAGTACGCGATGGCGGGTTCTGATCTCGGCGGCCAGCTGGGCGGGCTCAACCGCTTCGAAGCGGAAAACCTGCGGCCGGTCCAGGCCCAGGTGCGCACGCTGGCCGGCGAACTGGCCACCCGCGTCAACGCCCAGCTGGCCAAGGGCTACGACATGAATGGCCAGCCGGGCAAGCCGCTGTTCCAGTACGATGCCGGCGCCGCCCATGGCCTGTTGCAGAGCACCGGCATCCTTGCCTCCGAGCTCGGTTTTTCCGCCGATCCGGCCAAGCCCGGCAACAACGACAATCTGCTCGAGGTGTTGAAGGTCAAGCAGCAAGCTTTCCCGCTGGCCGGCGTCGGCAATGTGACGCTGGGCGACGCGTATTCGCAGATGATCGGCCACCTCGCCATTTCCAGCCAGGCGAACAAGGCCGGGCTGGACACCGCCAATGTGATCCGCGCCGAGGCGGAAAAGAGCTGGCAGGCGACCTCGGGCGTCCAGCGGGACGAAGAGGCGGTCAGCCTGATCGAATTCCAGAAGATGTACCAGGCCAATATGAAAGTGATCTCGGTGGCCAACCAGCTGTTCGAAAGCACCCTGGCCATCCTGTAAGGACTTAGCATGCGTATTTCCAGCAACCAGTACCAATCCGTCGTGCTGCTGGCCATGCAGAACAGCAGTTCCGGCATGTCAGAGCTTTTGCAGAAGATGTCCAGCGGCCAGAGCATGCTCGTGCCGTCGGAGAATCCCATCGCCAGCGTGCGCCTGCTGCGTCTGCAGCGCGAAGAGGCGTCGCTGAAGCAATACCGCGACAATATCGGCGCGCTCAAGTCGCAGCTGACCAAGAACGAAACGCTGCTGAGCGGCATCAGTTTCAGTTTGCGCGACGCGCGCGACCTGCTGGTGGCCGCGGCAAACCAGCCGGCGACCGACGATCTGAAGGCGATGGCCGCGCCATTGGTCAGTCTGCGCGACAGCATCCTGTACGCGGCCAACACCAAGGACAGCGAAGGCCGCTACATGTTCTCTGGCAGCGCGGTCAACAGCGCTACCATTGCCGTGGACGACGCTCAGCCGGCCGGCAGCCGCTACCGCTACAACGGCAACAGCGACCGGCAGCAGGTGACCGTGGGCGAGGGCGTGACCCAGACATCCAATGTCACGCTGGAGGCCATGGCCCCCTTGCTCAACCAGCTGGACAAGGCGATCGCCACGCTGCAAAGCCCGACCCTGGACAGCAAGGACCCGGCGGTGGGCGCCACCATGCGCGAGGTGATGAATGGCGTGGACACCGCGCTGGATCGGATCGGCGGCACCATTTCCGAGCTGGGCGGCGCGCAGAACGTGCTCAAGACTTTGGATGGCAACCATGACAGTCTGAGCCTGGCCAACCAGGGAAGCATCATCGAGTTGGGCAGCCTGGACTACGCCACCGCCTATATCGACATGAACAATCTGTCGATGGCGCTGCAGACCAGCCAGAAAGCCTACGGCAAGGTCAGCCAGCTGACGCTGTTCGACGTGATTTAAGCCATGTCCACCACGTTCAGCGGCATCAAGCAGACCAGCGGCGACAAGCGCTGGAGCAAGGACGGCGCGGCCGTCGCGCCGGCCAGCCCGCGCGCGCTTGCCGCCGGGCGCCCGGCGCTGGAGAGTCCGCGTCCATCGGCCGGAGCCGCCAGCGGCTGGCGCTACAGCACCCAGCTCAACGAGCAGCTGAGCGCCGCGCAGTGCGCGCTGGGCTACGTCGACGGCATGCTGCGGCAGATGGAAAGCTTCAAGGGCAATCTCAGCCGGCAGCTGTCGCAGCGCCAGTTGGACAGCGGCAGCCTCAAGTTCCAGCGCGGCGAGCTGGAGGCCAATTGGCAACGTCGCCAGGCCGACAGCGCGGGCAGCCTGGACAGCCAGTTGCGGCTGTCGCTGGGCGCGCCCGCCCGACAAAGCTTCACCGCGCGCGGCCTGGACCTGGACAGCCTGACCGGCGGCCAGCCTGAGACCCTGGTGTTCGCGCTGGATGGGCAGACCGCGCCGGCCGCGGTGCGGGTGGGCGACGGCATCAGCCGCGACGCCGCGCTGCGCCGGCTGAACCAGGCATTGGGCCCGTTGGGCGTGCGTTGCGAGCTGGACGATCATGGCCGGCTGGGTTTCAGCTGCAGCGAGCAGGATTGGGCGCGACTGCGCGACAGCCTGACCGTGCGCGGCGGCGGCATGCGCTTTCCCGGCGGCATGCCGCAACCGCTGCCGGCCCAGGCCGAGCCGGCGGCGCTGGACGCGGGGCAATGGCAGCTGGACGACCATGCCCAGGTGCGCCAGACCCTGCAAGGCGTGGTGCGCTCCATCGCCCAGCTGCAGCAAACCCGCGCTGCCATCGGCAGCGCCATCGCAGAAGCCAGGCAATCGATAGGGCAGCTGGCCCGCACCGATGAGCAAAGCTGGGCCAGCGGCTTCGTCAGCGATTTCAACGCCCGGCTCAATCAGACCGCCGATTTCAATCATCTGCAGCAATTGGTGCCGGCGCTGCTGGGCATCAGCCGCTATCGCGTGATTTCGCTGCTTTCGCTTCGTTGACGGACCACAGCGGGCCCGTCTTGACGGCTGCCCCTCCGGGGCGGCCTTTTTTCATGCCGGCTACACATCCGCTTAACATGTCCATGGCATGATGCGCCCTTTTCTAAAGGATGCAGCAATGTCCAAACGCTGGTGGCCGCTGGCCCTGATCATGGCGTGCTCGCTGGCCCGCGCCGATTTCTCCATTCCCGGCTTCGAGCTGGCGCACACCGCGCCGCAGCATGCCGGCCTGGACACGCCGGATTTGCGCGATCCGGCCACGGTGTGGGGACAGCTGTTCGATTCGGCCAAGCGCGAAATCGCGCTGGAGCAGTTCTATGTTGCGGGACAGCCCGGCAGCCTGATGGACGGCGTGATCGAGAAGCTGGACGCCGCCGGCCGGCGCGGCGTGAAGATCCGCTTCCTGATGGAGAAAAAGGGCATGTTCGCCAGCGATCCGGCGACCATCGAGCGGCTCAAGCGCATCCCCAATCTGGAATACCGCCAGCTGGACTACAACCAGCTGACCGGCAACGGCATCATCCACGCCAAATTCATCGTGGCGGACGGCAAGTCCGCCTATGTGGGCAGCCAGAATTTCGACTGGCGCTCGCTGCAGCACATCCATGAGACCGGCCTCAAGGTTGACGACGCGGCGATGGCCGGCCGCATGCAGGCCATCTTCGAACAGGACTGGGCGGCGCAGGCGACGCTGGCCGCCGGCGGCAAGGCCAAGCCCTTGCGAGAGGCCGAGCAGGCGGCGGATCTGTCTCAGCCGGCGGTGCTGCTGGCCAGCCCCAACGCCTATAACCCGGACGGCGTCGGCGATTCCGAGCAGGCGCTGCCGCGCTTGATGGCCGAGGCGAAGGACGAGGTGCGCATCCAGTTGCTGGATTACGCGCCGCTCAGCTTCGGCAAGCCGCGCAGTTACTACCCGGTGTTCGACAACGCCATCCGCGGCGCGCTGGCGCGCGGGGTCAGGGTCAAGCTGATGGTGTCGGACTGGAATCTGGAAAAGCCGGGCGTGGACTATTTGAAAAGCCTGGCCGTGCTGCCCGGCATGGAGGTTCGCGTGGTGACCATTCCGCGCGACGGCGTGTGCATCCCCTTCGCCCGCGTCATTCACAGCAAGACCATGGAAATAGACGGCAAGATAGCCTGGGTGGGCACCAGCAACTGGAGCGGCGGCTATATGGACAAGTCGCGCAATCTGGAAGTGGCGCTGCGCAGCGAGTCCATGGCCAGGCGCATCGCCGCGCTCCACGAGCAGACTTGGTCTTCCCCGTACGCCGCGCCGCTGGACGTTTCCCGCCTATATCAGGCGCCGGACAAAGCCTGCCGCCAGGCGGGCTGACGTCCAGGCCCGGCGAAGAGCCGGGCCTATCCTGAATACGTCAATATTCCATTCTTATTACCAGTTCCGCCTCCGCGGCGGCCTCCTTCGGGCTGATCATGCGTTATGCATAACGCGGGCCGGGCGGATCATCCGTCCGGCCGCTGACAAGAGGAGAGCCGAATCATGTGTGGAATTGCCGGATGGGTGAGTTTCGAGCGCGATCTGCGCGAGCAACGCGCGGTCGCGGAGACGATGACGCGGACAATGGCCCTGCGCGGGCCGGACGACGAGGGGCTATGGCTGGACCGCCATGCGGCGTTGGGGCACCGCCGCTTGTCCATCATCGATCTGGAAGGCGGCCGCCAGCCGATGACCGCCGACGAGGACGGCAAGACGCTGGCGTGTCTGGTCTACACCGGCGAGGTGTACAACTTCCAGGAGTTGCGCCGGGAGCTGCAGGGCCTGGGCCACGCTTTCCGCACCCGCAGCGACACCGAGGTGGTGCTGCGCGCCTATCTGCAATGGGGCGAGGCGATGCTGGAGCGGCTGAACGGCATGTACGCGTTCGCGCTGTGGGACGCGCGCGAGCAGCGGCTGCTGCTGGCCCGCGACCGGATGGGCGTCAAGCCGCTTTACTACTATCCGATGCCCGACGGCGTGCTGTTCGGCTCCGAGCCCAAGGCCATCCTGGCCCACCCGGAAGCCGAGCGGCGGGTGACGGCCGACGGCCTGCGCGAAATGCTGGATCTGGTGAAAACGCCGGAAGCCGCGGTATTCGCCGGCATGCATGAGGTGCGGCCGGGCCAAGTGGTGACGATAGACCGGAACGGTCTGCGCAAGCGCCGCTACTGGCAGCTGGAGGCGCGGGAGCACGCCGACGATCTGCCCACCACCATCCGCACCGTGCGCGAGCTGCTGGACGACATCGTCGAGCGTCAGATCATCGCCGACGTGCCCTTGTGCACTTTGCTGTCCGGCGGGCTGGATTCGTCGGTGGTCACCGCGCTGGCCGCGAAGAGCATGCAGCGCCAGGGCAAGGTGCGCTCGTTCTCGGTGGATTTCGTCAAGCACGGCGTGGAGTTCGAGGCCGATTATCTGCGCGGCTCGCCGGACGCGCCTTTTGTGCGCGATCTGGCCGCCCACGCCGGCACCGATCACCAGGAAATCCTGCTGGAAAGCCGTGAGCTCGCCGATCCGCGCTTGCGCGCCGCGGTATTGGGCGCGCAGGACCTGCCGCCGGCCTACTGGGGCGACATGCTGCCGTCGCTGTACAAGCTGTTCGAGGCGATCCGGGCGCAGTCCACGGTGGCGCTGTCCGGCGAGTCGGCGGACGAGGTGTTCGGCGGCTATCGCTGGTTCCACGACGCCGCCGCTGTGGATGGCGACACCTTCCCGTGGCTGGCCGGGTCGAGCGGCTCCTTCTTCGACGGCCAGTCGCTGATCGCGCCGGGATTGCTGCGCGAGCTGGACATGCCCGGCTTCCGCCGCGACAGTTACGCGCAGGCTTTGTCCGAAGTGCCCAGGCTGGCCTCGGACACGCCGAAGGAGAAACGCATGCGCGAGATCAGCCACATGCACCTGACCCGCTTCGTCCAGGCGTTGCTGGACCGCAAGGACCGGATGAGCATGGCGGTGGGGCTGGAGGTGAGGGTGCCGTTCTGCGACCACCGGCTGGTCGAATACGTGTTCAACGCGCCGTGGAGCATGAAGAATTTCGACGGCCGCGAAAAGAGCTTGCTGCGGGCCGCCGGCAAGGATGTGTTGCCGGATTCCATCGTCCAGCGCGTCAAGAGCCCGTATCCGGCCACCCAGGACCCGGCCTACGAGCAGGCGCTGCGCCAAGGCCTGACTCGGGTGCTGGACGACTCTCGCTCTCCGGCTTTGCCGCTGTTGGACAAGGCGGCGGCCTGGAAGCTGCTGGACCGGCCGTTCGGCAAGACCAGCACCTCGCCGGAGCGCGCCGGGCTGGAGATGGCGCTGGGCCTGAATGAGTGGCTGCTGCGCCACCAGGTGGCGCTGGACTTGTAAACCGGCTCAGCGGGGCGGACGCACCGGCCGCCCCTGGATGGGCGTGGACAGGATGATGGCGGTGCGGGTCTCGCCCAGGTCGTTCAGGCTCGCCACCAGTTGTTCCAGGTGCGAGACGTCGCGCGCCAGCAGGCGGAACGTATAGGAGTCGACGCCGGTGACGTGATGGCATTCCATCACCTCCGGCATCGCCTCCAGCCGCGCCAGCAGCGTCTTCTTGTCTGGCTGCGGCACGGTGATGCCCACCAGCGCCGACAGTGCGTAGCCGGCGCGCAGCGGCGCCACATGCGCGTGATAGCCCTGGATCACGCCGGCTTCCTCCAGCCGCCGCACCCGTTCCGATACCGCGGGCACCGACAGTCCGACGGTCTGCGCCAGTTCGGTCAGCGATTGCCGCGCATTGGCTTGCAGGGCGGCCAATATCGCCCAGGATTTGGCGTCAACTTCCATTCGTAAACTCCTTTTGCTGTTTGGCCTCAGCTTTAAAAGCCAGCATAGCGGTTAGGCGAAAAAAGCGCATGGGCTTGGGGCTGGCGCGGCGGCACACTATGGCTATGGCCGAGGGAGGAAAAACATGTTCTGGCAGGCGGGCTTGATAGGTTTGGCGATCGCGGCGCCAGTGGGGCCGATAGGTTTGTTGTGCATCAGCCGCACCCTGCGCGGCGGGCCCCGGCTGGGTTTGGCCACCGGGCTGGGCGCGGCCAGCGCCGACGCCTTGTTCGCCTTGGCGGGCGTGGCGGGCAGCAGCATGGCGCTGCATCTCGCCGGCCAGCTGGCGCGGCCGCTGGCTTGGGCCGGCTGTTTGCTGCTCGCCTGGATGGGGATGGCCACGCTGCGGCGTCCGGCGCTTGAGGCGGCGGATAGAGAGGAGGGCGGCGTTGGCTTGCGGCGCGCCTATGCCGGCGCGCTGCTGCTGACCTTGAGCAACCCGATGACCATTCTGTCCTTCGCCGCGGTGGCGGCCGGCTTGTCCGGCGGCCTGCCGGCCAGCGGCGCGCAGCAGTTGGCCATCGTCGCCGGAGTGTTCTGCGGCTCCGCGTCGTGGTGGCTGGCGCTGGCTTATGGCGGCGGCGCGCTGTTGTCCCGGCTGGGCGCGCGCGGCCGGCGATGGCTGGATGCAGGCTGCGGCTTGCTGCTGTTGGGTTTCGCCGTCTTGCTGGCTTGGCGCGCGGCGGGGATTTGAGCGGACGGGCGGCAATGAAAAAGCCCGGCGAGGCCGGGCTTGGAGCGGGGAGGTGGGCGCTTACAGCTTGAAGCGGCCGACCAGTTGCTCCAGCTCGCCGGACAGCTCGCGCAGCCGCCCCACCGCGTCGCTGACCTCGCGCACGGTCTGGTTGTTGCTCTGCGCCATGCTGCTGATGCGCTCGACGTTCTGCGCGATTTCCACGCTGGCGCTCGATTGCTCGCGGGTGGCGGAGGCGATGTCGACGATGCTGGTCACCAGCTGGCCGTTGTAGCTCTGCACCTCGCGCATCGACTGATTGGCCTCCTCGGCGATGCCGACGCTGAGATCCACCTGCTGGCTGCTGTGGCGCACGTCGCTGACCGCCTGCTGGGTTTCGCTGCTGATCGCCTGGACGATGCGGGTGATCTGGATGGTGGCTTCGGCGGTGCGGCCGGCCAGATTGCGCACTTCATCCGCCACCACGGCGAAGCCGCGGCCCATTTCGCCGGCGCGCGCCGCTTCGATCGCCGCGTTCAGCGCCAAGAGATTGGTCTGGTCGGCGATGTCCTTGATCACGCCGACGATGGTGGTTACTTCGCTGGAGCGCTCGCCCAGGCCGTTCATCCGCTCGGCCAGCGCGTGCATGCTGTCGGTCATGCGCTGGATTTCGCTGGTCACGCGATTGACCTTGGCCACGCTCTGCTCGGTGAGCGCGCCGGTTTCGCGGGCGATGTCGCCAGCCTGCTGCGCGGTGTTGGCGATGTGCTGGGCGCCGACGGTGACCTGCTCGACGCTGGCGGCGCTGGCCGTGGCGGCGTCGGACTGCTGCGCCGAGGCATCGTGCACCTGGCTGGCCGACTGGCTCAGCGTCAGGGCGGATTCGGATACCTGGCGGCTCTGGTCCCGCACTTTGACGAACATGTCGCGCAGGCTGTCCAGCAGCCGGTTGAAGGCGTCGGCGGTGCGGCCGATTTCGTCGCGGTTGGCGATGTCTATGCGGACGGTCAGGTCGCCGCCGCCGCCGGCCAATTGTTCCATGGTCTCTGCCAGCCGGTTCAGCGGACGGGTCTGGGAGCGGATCGCGGCGGCCAGCAGCAGCAGGATCAGGGCCAGCGCCACCACGCCGATGGCGATGGCGCTGAGCATGGCCTTGCGGGCGTCGGCGGTGAGCGCGGCGGTGGGGATGCTGATGCCCAGCGACCAGAACTGGCCGGTCTCGCCTATCCGTATCGGGTGGAAGAAGTGGGTGAAGCCGCCGTCCTCGTAGACGAAATCCTCGCCTTTTTTGATGTCGGCCAGGTGGGCGAATAGCGCGTCCTCCTTGGTCACCGCTTTGCCCAGCGTCTCGGCCTTGGGGTTGACCACGTAGAGCCCGCCTTCGGAAACGATGCGGACGAAGCCGTTTCCGCCGGGCTGGATCTGGCCGAAGCGCTTCTGCAGCTGGTCCAGCGCGACGTCGGTGGCGGAGACGCCCAGCATCTTGCCGGCGGCGTCCTTGATCACTACAGCCAAGGAGCTTTCCAGCACCATTTTGCCCTGCACCTCGTAGGGGAAGGGTTCGGTGACGGTGTCGCGGCCGCGTTGTTTGGGCACGTAGTAGAAATCGCCCCAGCCGGGTTTTTCGTAGTCCGGCTTGTAGGTTTCCGGATGTTCCTTGTATTTGGGGAAGTCCTTGATGCGGTCGGCCGACATCATCACGTCCATCTGCGCCTTGCCCTGGGCGTTGCGGGTGATGTAGGGCTGGTAGCGGCCGGTGGGGTCATGGCGCGGCCAGTCGAAGCGGAAGGCGTTGTCGTCGCCGTCGAAGGCGTTGGGCTCCCACAGCATCCACAGGCCGATGGATTGCGGCGCATGGTCCAGCATTTCCTGGATGACGTTGTCGGTCTGCTTGCGGTCCGGCTTGCCGGCGCGCTTGATGCCGGCCACGGTGTCCGCCAGGTGGCGCGGCAGCAGGAAGCCCTGCGACAGCGTGTTCTCTGCGTCTTTGGCGTAGCTGTCGGCTTGCTCGGAGGAGAGCTGGTAGCCGGTGTCCAGCGCCGAGGTGTAGTTGAGCCGAGCGATCAGCGCGATCATGACCGCGAAAGCCAGGGAAATGGCGGCGGCGGCCACCAGAGTGATGCGGGTGCTCAGATGGCCCCATTTTGCGTGCGTGCGGCTCATGGCGATTTCCTGCGTGGATGGCGAGTGCTGCGCTAGCCAACTAAGTAAAGTTTCTTAGTTGAATTGAATATAACGGTTGCGTAGCGGTACAGGCAATCCGCTTGTGCATTTCGCGCGGCGAGTAGGGCTGGGGAGGAGACTGGACGCCATGGGCCGGGGCGGGGACATCCGGAGAGAGTGTCGGCGATGCGAACGACGACGATCAAGCGCAGAAGCCGGTTGCCGTGGTTTGTCCGGGGCGGATGGTTTCGCTCAGGGGAGAGGAAGGCAGCCGTTCGCCGCCGCCCGCGGTTGGCGGAACATCCCGCATCGCGCGCGGCGGCGCAGGCAAGCGCTCAAATTTCCTGAGCGATTTCCAGCAACTGCCGGCGCTCCTGCTGGCTGAGTCCGTTCTCGCTGATCAGCTGCACGCTGACGCCCAGCTGTTCCATCAGCCTTTCCTCCATTTGGAACATGTCGAAATAGGAGGTGTCCGGCGATGGCGCGATCAGCAAGACCAGATCCGCGCTGCCGGCGTAGACGTCGGGAACGTAGCGCAGGTGATGAAGGTGGAAGGGCTTGAGCGCGTGGTTGATCTGGCTCTTGTGTTCTCGGATGAACTGTAGATCGTGCATGTGGCTCTCCCCGAATGACTGGCCGGGCCCGGGTGGCGGCGTTTGGGGAAACGGGCAAGCACTAGTATGCTCCTTGGCGGGCGGGGATGGGGTATTTTGTTGAAAGCAAAAGGATATTTTTTATTCTGGGCAGGGTTTTGTGGCGGGCGGCGCTGGGCGAACCATATCCTGTGTGGCCTTACGGTCACAATGCGGTTGTCGTGAACTACGCGGGCGCGCCGGCGTTGTTGCGCGGCAGATGCATGGACAGCAGCTGTTCCAGTTGGGAGAAGCTGAACGGTTTTTCCAGCTTGCCTGCCAGCAGCGCGCTGCGGGCGTCGTTGAATTCTTGCTGGAACGCCGTCATGCCGATGATGGGCGTATGCTGATTCGGGCCGAAGCGGCGGGCAGCCTCGGCAACCTCGTAGCCGCTGGCCGCGCCGACTTGCAGGTCTATCAGCAGAACATCGAAGCGGTGGCGCATGACCTGGGCCGCCGCGTCGTTGACCGTGGCGAAGCTGGCTACGCTGTAGCCGTTCTCCTGCAGCAGCGCGCCGTAGGACTCGCGTATCGGATCATCGTCGTCCAGCAGCAGGACGCGGTTTTGGCCGCTGCCGGCGGCATCGCTGTTTTCCGGTATGGCAGCCTCCTGAACCGGCAGGTTCAGCGTGAAGGTGGTGCCGCGGCCTTCCTGGCTGTCTACCTCGATCTGGCCGCCGAACAGGGTGACCAGCTCGTGCACGATGGCCAAGCCCAGGCCGCTGCTGCCGGGGCGGCGCGTTTTGCCGCGGGTGAAGGGGCGGAACAGCTGGACTTTGATGTCCTCGGGAATGCCCACCCCGGTATCCGCGACTTTGAGCGTCAGATTTCGGGGGCGGTATTCCATTTCCAGGCGGATTTGCCCCTGGTCGGTGTAGCGGATGGCGTTGGACAGCAGGTTCCACATGATCTGGCGCAGCCGGTTGCCGTCCAGCCACAGCAGGGGCATCGGCGGCACGGCCACGGTCAACGCCAGGCCTTTGGCCTCGGCATTGCCCTGATGCACGGCGATGATGCAGGCCACCAATTCTTCTATGTCCGTGGCGGCGGGGTCGAGCGCGAGCTGATGGTTTTTCAGCGCGGAGATGTCCATGATGTCCCGCACTTGCGCCAGCAGGTATGCATTGCTCTGCTTGAGGCGGGATAGATAAGGGTAACCGGGATTGTCGGCCGGGATGCTGTATTCCAGCAGCTCGGTGCAGGTCTGGATGCTTTGCAGCGGCGAACGGATTTCGTGGCTGATGGTGGCGAGGAAGGTGTCGCGAGCCAGCTCGGTCTGAACCAGCGCGGCCCTGGCCGCCTGCTCCCGTTCCAGAACCTGCTGTTGCTGCATCGAGTGGCGTTTGATATCAGCCAGCCGGTGCAGCACGAACCAGAAAATGCCGAGAAACACCAACCAGCACATCAGGCCCAGCAGATACATGGTCTGGTGCCGCTCCACCATGCGCATCTGCTGCACGATCAGGCTGTTTTCCGCATAGCGCGCCCTGACGCCATAGTCGGCCAGCAGCGGGCGCATTTGTTCCATGTCGCTCGACAGTTCAAGCGCGTCCTGCTTCGTCCACTGGCGCGGCGGATGTTGGAAAATCTTGATCAGCAGATCTTTGATCTGGTCGTAGCCTTCTATCTTTTGCAGGTCGGCGTTGACCACCGACGAGCGGGTGAACAACTGGTACTTGCTGTCGGCGATGGCGTAGCTCTTGTCGGTTTCCTCGCGGGGGATCTGGCCGGAATGGTAGCGCCAGGCATCCATTTCCAGGCGATTGAAGGTCAGTTGCATCTGCGCCACCATCCAGTACAGGTCGGAGGCTTTGTTGGTGATGGGGCGTTTGATGACCGCGGCGTACAAGGTGAAGGAAATGATTACGGTCGCGAGCAGCGACAGGGCGAGGAAGGCGCGTTCCAGCCCCCCTATGCTGCTGAGCACGAGACGGAAATAACGAGTCATTTGACCTCTATGCGGGTGACTTGCCAGGCGAGCTTGGCGATGAAGATTCCGCTCGTTTCGGAGGTCGACATGTCTTGAATGGGGTACATCACCCAGAATGGGCCGAAGTCGTTCAACTGCAGGGGTTTGTTATTCCAGGTTCTGGCCAGAATGACGTCGTATTTGCTGAAGTCGCTGGCGGGAATGGTGACGTTGTAGTTGTCTTCGCCGTAAAACTTGATCTGGCGGCCCTGCGCGCCGACCCTGGCCAGCAGTTCCCGCACCAGCGGCCCGCGGAAGGTGCCCTTGGGCGTCCAGTCGGTCGCGGTGCTGATTTCGCGCATCGGCAGCGCGTTGAATTCGGCTTCGCTGAAGACGTAATTGCGGACGGATTGATTGGTGAATTTGCCGATATTGCCGCTGATCGTGAGCGTGACGCCGGCAGCCTGCGCGGCAGAAACGGTTAACAGGCTTGCGGCCAGAAACAATGTTGAGGCGAAGAGCCGGTGGATTGTCGGTTTGGAGCGCGCGCGATGGCCGGAAGGTGTGTTGGAGTCCATGTTTTCTGCTGCCTTGATGCCTGACTGGGGCGAGGTTGCGTAATGCCGCCGCGAACAATGCGGAATGCTGATTATGCATTTGATCTAAACGATCACAACAGGAAAATGACCTAGCTAGTTCGAAAGGACAGGTACGATCCGCGCCAGACCGGCTCAACGCGTAGGCCTGGCGAGGGGTAGGCCGCTCAGAAGCTCAAGGCGTCCTGCTCCTCCCGTCCCAGCATGGCGGACGGCTCGCCTACGATCAGCGGGTCGGCCGCATGGGCCACGCGCAGGTCCTTGCCGGGGTAGTCCAGCCGCGACAGGAAGTGGCGGATGCAATTGAGGCGGGCGCGTTTCTTGTCATCCGATTTCACCACCGTCCAGGGCGCGTCGCCGGTGTGGGTATGGAAGAACATCGCTTGTTTGGCCGAGGTGTAGTCATCCCATTTGTCCAGCGATTGTATGTCGATCGGCGACAGCTTCCAGTGCTTCAGCGGATCGTCGCGCCGGGAGATGAAGCGGCGCAGCTGTTCTTCGCGGCTGACCGAGAACCAGAACTTGAACAGGCGTATGCCGCTGTTGACCAGCATCCGCTCCAGTTGCGGCGTTTGGCGCATGAACTCCAGGTAGTCGTGGGGCGAGCAGAAGCCCATCACCCGTTCGACGCCGGCGCGGTTGTACCAGGACCGGTCGAAGAACACGATCTCTCCGGCGCTGGGCAGGTGGGCGATGTAGCGTTGGAAATACCATTGGCCGCGTTCCAGGTCAGACGGTTTTTCCAGCGCCACCACCCGCGCGCCGCGCGGGTTCAGGTGTTCCATGTAGCGCTTGATGGTGCCGCCCTTGCCGGCGGCGTCGCGTCCTTCGAACAGGATCACGATCTTCTGCCCGGTCTCCTTGACCCAGCTTTGCACTTTCAAGAGCTCGATCTGCAACTTCTGTTTCAGCCGCTCGTACTCGGCGCGGCGCATCCGGACGCGGTAGGGATAATCTGCGGGCAGTTCGGCGCTGGAGCTGTCCTCGTCGCTGCCGTGCGGGGCCAGCGCCACCTGAAGCGCCATCGGCTGCTGGCTGATTTGCTCGATGATCTGGACCGACTCGTCATGCACCCGCTTGACGTTGCGCTCGCGCGCGGACTGACGGCGCGGCTTGGCCGGCGAGGCGGGCGCGTCGGTTTCGAGCGGAGCGAAGTCGGAATCTTTGTCTTGCATCATGGCCGGACTTTCCCATTTGGATGACATGGTTTTATCGTACGCCGGCTACCACGGGGTGTCGATGGCGGCGTGGGGGCTCCCCGCGGATGGATATGAGGCCCTGATGGCCCGGCGTTTTGGCGCGGCCGGACCGGGCCAGCAGGGAGATCGTCATGGGAGGCCGGCCCGCCAATGTGGTGAACATCGGAATGTGGCGGAAAAGGATTATCGGGAGGGGGCGCTGGGCGGCGCCTACCAGCCGCTGACGCCGTTTCTGGACGAGCGGAAGGGCAGGCGGGGCGCCAAGCTGACCCGCCTGCCCCCAGGGCACGCCGGTTGCTCTGCCCACTGCCGCGCGTTGGAGGAAGAAGGCGCCTTGTATGGACGGCGAGCCGGCGATGCCCAGGATATTCGAGTTGGCGCAGCGAGCCGCGCGGCTGCGCCGGCATGGGAGGTTTCAGCCATATCGGGTAAGGGGAGCCGGTTTGCAGCTATGATTGGGTGAAACAACCCATGGTTCATGCGCGTCTCCCGTTTGCGAGGCCGCGTGGCCCCGAAAGCGCCCGATGTCCGCGATTGCCTTTCGTCCCCGCCTGCTCGAAACCCTGCGCGGCTACAACCGCGCGATGCTGCGCGCCGACCTGATGGCCGGCGTGACCGTGGGCATCGTCGCCCTGCCGCTGGCGATGGCCTTCGCGATCGCCAGCGGGGTGCCGCCGCAGGCCGGCATCTTCACCGCGGTGATCGCCGGCGCGCTGGCTGCGGCGCTGGGCGGTACCCGGCTGTGCGTCACCGGACCCACCGGCGCCTTCATCGTCATCCTGTACGGCATCGTCAGCAAGTACGGCGTGGCCAACCTGCTGATCTGCACCTTCATGGCCGGCGCGATGCTGGTGCTGATGGGCGTGTTCCGGCTGGGGCAGGTGATACGCTTTTTCCCGATGCCGTTGATCACTGGTTTCACCAACGGCATTGCGGTGCTGATCTTTTTGACGCAGTTGAAGGATTTCTTCGGCTTGCCCATCGCGAAGATGCCGTCAGGCTTCTTCGCGGTGATGGCGGAGCTGAGCCGGCACTTCGCCGGGCTTCACTGGCCAACCACGTTGCTGTCGTCCTCGCTGCTGCTGCTGATTCTGCTGTGGCCCAAGCGGCTGAACCGGCTGCTGCCTTCTCCGTTCGCGGCGTTGGTGCTGGCGACGCTGGTCACGATGTTGTTCGACCTGCCGGTGGCGACCTTGGGTAGCCGCTTCGGCGGCATTCCGCAGGGTTTGCCGGCACCGGCCGCTCTGGATCTCAATCTTGCGCACCTGTCGGACCTGTTGGCGCCGGCTTTTACCATCGCGCTGTTGGGCGCGATCGAATCGCTGCTGTGCGCGGTGGTGGTGGACAGCCTCACAGCGGACCGGCACGACGCCAACCAGGAACTGATCGGCCAGGGCATCGCCAACATGGTGGTGCCGTTCTTCGGTGGCATACCGGCCACCGGCGCGGTGGTGCGCTCGGTCACCAATATCGGCAACGGCGCCCGCACGCCGCTCGCCGCCGTCTTTCACGCGGCGCTACTGCTGCTGGTGCTGTTGCTGGCCGCGCCGCTGGCTGCACATGTGCCGTTGGCGGCGCTGGCGGCCATTCTAGTGTCGGTGGCGCTGAAGATGGGGGATTGGGATATCCGCAAGGCCAGGCAGTTTCCGCGCCACGACACGCTGGTGCTGGTGGTGACCTTCGCGCTGACGGTGGCGTTCGACCTGACGGTGGCGGTTGAGATCGGACTGTTGCTGGCGGCGGTGTTCTTCATCCGCAGCATGGCCAGCCATACCGG
This sequence comes from Chromobacterium indicum, assembly GCF_039708975.1. Classification (NCBI taxonomy): domain Bacteria; kingdom Pseudomonadati; phylum Pseudomonadota; class Betaproteobacteria; order Neisseriales; family Chromobacteriaceae; genus Chromobacterium; species Chromobacterium indicum. The sequence goes on along the minus strand of NZ_JAYFSJ010000006.1, from coordinate 42,615 downwards.
CATCCACAGGTTGTTGCCGGAGCACGCGCAGTTGTTTGAGAGGCACAGCATGGCCGGCAAGAGCGTGCCGGACGGTTGCGCGGCCTTTCGCGTTGAGGGCGCGCTGTTCTTCGGCGCGGCGGACAGCGTGGACATCATCCTGCGGGACGCGCCGCGGGCGCGGGCGGTGATCCTGCAATTGCACCGGCTGGTGTTGCTTGATACTACCGGGCTGCTGGCGCTGGAGGCGCTGCGCGCGAGGCTGGCGGAACAAGGCAAGACGCTGATCCTATGCGGCGCGGCGGACGAGGTGATGGCGATGCTGGAGGGATCCCGGCTGGCGGAGCGGCTGGGCGAAGACAATCTGCAGCCAGACCTGGCCAGCGCGCTGCAGCGGGCGGAGGCGGTACTGACCGACGGCGTGGTGTGGGGGTGAGCAGCCGTCTTAGGACGCCCTCGGGCATCCGAAGACGGCTGAAACGTTCAGCGGGCGCGCTTCTGCTTGCGCATTTTCACCCAGCGCACCAGCGCGTGGCCGACCGCCAGCGGCGACAGCGGCACCAGCGCCAGCAGGCCGTCGCCTTGGCGGTAGCCGGGGTTGACGCTGAGGAAGAAGCGGTCAGAGGGCTTGGTGGAATTCTGCCAAAGCTGGTGGTCGTCTTTGCCTTCCCGGGTCAGGATGCCGAGGTTGGCGATGAAGGGGCGGTCCGGCGATACCGGCGTGATGTTGAAGCTGGCGAACAGTTCGCAGGCCTTGGCCGCCAGCGGGTGGCGGTTGTCCTGGCCGGGCGCGGGCCAGAAACGGTGGGAGAAACGGTGGAGCACCGCGTAGCTGGACGGGTGCAACATCACGCCGAAGAAATACAGCGGGCGCAGCGGGTGCTGCAGCCAGTGGTACATCACTTGCCGCATCAGGAAGGTGATGTTGCTGTTCTTGCCGCGAAACTCCTTGTACAGCCCGGACTGGGCGCGCAGCACGCTGCAGGTGCGTCCGCCTATCTGGCGGCGAAAGCGGTGCATGGTGCAGTAACCCACCAGGCGGCCGGCTTCGTCCCGATGCAGGAGCAGGCTGCTGTGTTCCGAGGGCGGAGCCATCACTAGATTGGCGAAGGTGGGGAGGTCGGTGCCGGCGAAGATGGCGTCGTGGACCTGGAACAATTCGCGCGCCAATGCTTCCCTTTCATGGTCGGGCAGCCTGGCGGGTTCCACGCGGATGGATTGAGCGATGCGGGCCATTTCATACCCCTTTGTGCGTTGCAGCAGAGAAATGGCGGCATGGTAGAAATCGGCGGGAAGAGGCGCTACTGTACTTTGTTACTATGCATTTGACATTTTATTTTAATAATAAAAATGTCTATTGGTTTCAGTTTCTTGTAAAACGATTGTATGAATTAAGGCAAGGTCAATTGCCTGTTTGGACAGGTGGCCGGCCACATGGCTTACTGCGCGCGCAGCATCCGGCGACATCTGGCCGTCGCGCCTAAGAGCCGCTGACAAACCCTTGTGGAACACCCGAGACAAGTCGGCGCAACGCGGCGTCAGGGGTTTGTCGGCGGCTCTAAATTAAGCGTCGACAGGCGCTAGTAGCCCTGGCTTCTCACCACTTGGCCATCGGCCTCCTGGCCGGCGGCTAGCTTGCGCAGGTTCGCTGTGATCTGCTCCACCGCCTGCTGGCGCAGCGTGATCGCCGCGATGTGCGGCGTGATGGCGACCGAGGGGTGTTGCCACAAGGGGTGCCCGTGCGGCAGGGGCTCTTGGGCGAACACGTCCAGCTGCGCGCAGCGGATGTGGCCGTTGTTGAGCAGGGCCAGCAGGGCGTCCTGGTCCAGCAGGTCGCCCCGGCCGGCGTTGATCAGCATGGAGCCCGGCGGCATCAGCGACAGCCGTTCGCCGTTGAGCAGGCCCTGGGTCTGGGGCGTGGACGGCAGCACGCAGGCAAGCACGTTGCTGTTTTCCAACAGCTTTTCCAGGCCGGCATCCCCATGCAGGCTGCGCACATGGTGGATGTGCTTGGGGCTGCGGCTCCAGCCGCTGACTTGATAACCGTCCTTGCTCAGCGCCTTGGCCGCCGCCGAGCCTATTTCCCCCAGGCCCAGGATGCCGACGCGGATATCGCCGGGCAGGCGCGGCGCCAGCATCCGCCATTGTCCCGCCGCCTGTTGCCGGCGGTAGACGTCCATATTGCGCTGGTAGCCCAGCACGCCGTAGCGGATGTATTCGGTCATCTGGGCCGCCATGCCGCTGTCCAGCAGGCGGTAGAGCGGCAGATCGGCCGGCAGGTCGGGGCGGGACAGCAGCTTGTCCACGCCGGCGCCCAGCGCGAACACCGCCCGCAGCTTGGGCAGGCGGGCGATCAGCCCATCCGGCAGGCCCCAGGCGATCAGGTGGCGGACTTGGCCGAGATCGGCTTTGTCCAGGCTGGCGAAGCTTTCCTCCGGCATGGCCGCCTGGAACAGATCGAGGTAGGCGGCGACTTCCTTGGGATTGGGCGTGTGTACGAGGATCATGGCGGCTGCGGCTTGTTGTCGTGATTATGCCTGCAGTATACATCGCCGCCTGACCGGCAAGGCCGGCGGCGGGGAGGGGCTGCCGGGAAGTAGGGACAAACCGCAATCCGTTGCCGCCACCGGGCCGTCGCATGGCCAGATCCGGTACGCCGAGGGTTACGCGGCTTTCAGCGCCGATGCCGAAGCCTCGCGACAGCATCTTCGCCTTGCCCCTGCAATTGGCCGGTTTGGCGATGGTGAGGGCTGCGAGCCTGGGCGCGCTGGCCGAATCCTAAGCGGCGGCGAAGCGCTCGCCCAGGCGGCGCATGGTTGCGATCAGCTGTTCCTCGGTGTCATCGCCCCGCGCGATCCGTTCCGTCGCCAGCGTCCCGAGCTGCGCGTGCTCGCCCACCTGCACCGAGTGGCGGGCGACGGCGAACATCGGGATATCGTTGCTGTCGTTGCCGAAACACACCATTTCGTCCGCCGCGATGCCGTGGCGGGCCAGCGCGGCCGCCTTGTCCACGCCGGCGGCGGTGATGTCGACGATCTGTTGGTCAGAGTGGTGATGAATGCGGATGTCGGATCGCCGCGCCAGCGCCTGTTGCAATCCGTCGCTGTCCGCGCAGTCGGTGACCAACAGCTTCGCGGCCCGGCGGACAGCGCCGCGTTCCACGTGGCGGGCCAGCCGTCCCGGATCCACCAGGCTCATGAAGGGATGGGCGGGGTCGCCGCTGTAGTGGTAATGCCAGTCCAGATCCGCCAGCCAGGAGGCGGCATGGCGTTCGGTCAGTTCGAACAGCTGTTCCAGCGTGTCGTCCGGAAGCGGCGTGAGATCCACCAGCGTGCGCCGGCGCCAGGTCATCGCGCCATTGGAGCCGACGAAGAGGCCGTCGTGGAAGCGCTCGTCCAGCAAGGGCAGCATGTCGCGGTAAGGGCGGGCGGAGGCAAAGCCTATCCGGTGGCCCTGGTGTTCTAGCTCGGCCAGCGCGTCCTGGATGGCCGGGCTGATGCTGGCGCCGTTGAAGCAGAGGGTGCCGTCTATGTCGAAGATGAAGTGCATGGCTGCAAGCGGTTTTGTGAATAGTGCGCACTGGCGCGCTGTTTGGTTTCTGGATTGCTGATTTTGTTTAAATTTTGACTAAATATTGCATTGAAATGGCCGATATGAAAAGTGGTTGAATATTCAGGGGCAGAATCGTGATTGTGAATAATGGCTTGACCGTCTCCTTCCGGCCGCAAGCGGCCGCCGTTTTCAGCAGCCGGGTCCAGGGCGTCGCGGACGAAAGCGGCGGCAAGCCCGAACCGTTGCAGGATCTCAACGGCCGCGTTGTCGGCACGCCGGAATCGCGCTACGGCTTGAGCACCAGGACGCTGCAACTGTTGAAGCAATACGACGTGCGCAGCATGTCCGGACGGGATTTGTACGCGCTGACGGAGATCCTGGGCGCGAATGACGAGATGGACGGCGAGACGGCTGCGGTGATTCGCGCCGACATCGCGAACAAAGGCTGGAAGGGCTCCGGCGAGGTCAACACGCTGGAGATTTTTTCCAAGCGGCGCGATGACGAGATGGCCGGCGTCAAGGCGGGAGAGGTGTCGCTGCGTTTCGCCGATTATGCGATCAAGGGATACGAGAGGGCGCAGCAAACGCTGGAGAAGCTGGCGGCGCTGCATGATGCCTTGCAGAGCGAGGACGACGTGCAGTCCGCCACCGCCGACGGCATGTCGCAGGCGACGGATCTGCTGAACCTGGAACGCTGGGCGCGATCGGCCGAGAAGGCCGATGCCAATGGTCAAGCGCTGGTTGTGGACCAGGAAACCGCGGAATCGATAGGCCGGGCTATGCGGCGCGCAGGCATGGAGCTGCCGCCGCCATCTTCCGATTTGGAAGATGGCACTTGGGCCCGGCAGGCGCTGCAGGCGCATCGGACGTGGCAGTTCCGGCACCCGGGCGACAAGCTCGGCATCGATCTGAAGCCGGCGGACGAGGCGGACAAGAAGGTTTTCAAGGAGGCGGCCAAGCCGTCGACGGAAGCGGTGGGCGAGCAGTTGCCGCAGCAAGCGCCTGCCAGCCCGGCGAAAAAAGCGGCCGAAGCGCTGGCGGGGCAGCAGGCGCAGGCGCAGTACGGCATGAGTCTGTCGATGCTGCAACTGATCAAGGGCGCCGATATCGCGAGCTTGTCGGTGGAGCAGGTCAAGCAATACAGCCAATTGCTGCGAACCGGCGGCGTGTTGTCCGAGGACGACGCGGAGTCGCTGTTGCCGCTGACCCAGCGCGGAATGGTGGACCCGATGAGCTACTACAAGCGCGATCTGAGCTGGCTGGCGGACATGAAGGCGAAGGGTCTGACCCCGCAATACGCGACCGCGGGAGGCATGGCCGACCTGGCCAATGTGGAGGGGCGGGTACGGAACGACCAGCAAGGGCAGGGCGTGCTGGAGCGTTTGCAGGCGCTGCACCAGGCGCTGCAGGGCGACTATAGGGTGAAGGCGGCCGCGACCGACAGCCTGGGTCAGGCCGGCGACCAGGCTGCTTTCGAAAGATGGGCCCATGTCGAGCAGCAAGGCGCGCGCAACGCGGAGGCTGCGGAACCGGAGTTTCGCAGCCAGAAGGACGTGGACGGCATCTTCCGCATCCTGCATCGCCTGGGGGTGGAGCTGACGCCGATGCAGGGCGACAGCAGCGCCAGCCAGCGGCTGGGGCAGGCGTGGAAGGATTATCAGAACTGGCGGAGCAGCCACCCCGGTGAGGGGCCCGCCGTTGCGCGGGCTCCCGCGCGCGGGATCGACGCGTACGCCTGATTTCTTGGCTCGGTTAAGCCGGCGGCAAGGTGGCCAGCAGCAATTGCGGCCTGACGCGCTGGGGCTGGCCGTCTATAGGCGCGGCGACGTCGGCCAGCCGGCGGGCGCCGCGGGACAGGTAAAAACCCAGCGCGTTGGGATCGGCGTCTATCGCGATGTCGGTCTGGCCGGCGGCGCGGGCGATGTCCAGCGCCTGCGCCAGCAACGCCTTGCCCAGGCCGCGGCCCATGCATTCCGGCAGCACCCACAGCGATTCCAGGCGCCATGGCGCGGCGCGCGGGTTCAGCTGGACGAAGCCCACGACTGTGCCGCTCATTTCCGCGACGAAGGTGGGATGGCTCGCCAGGGTGTCGGCTTGCGTCGTCAAGTCCTCGCGCCATGCTTCCAGCTGGCGCGCGGTATAGGCCCAGTGGGCCTTGGATTTGAACGCCACCTGGTTCATCTGGGGCAGGTCGGCGGGGTTGGCTTGGCGTATCCGGTGCGCAGGCATGGCGTGAACGGTCCGGAGGAGAAAAGGCCTATTGTCAGCCGATTTTCATCGCGCGGGCCAGTTCGGCCAGGCAAGCCACCTGCCATTCAAACTCAGGCTCGAACGACTCCGGTTCCATCGCCGCGCCGTAGCCGCCCTGGCCATAGACGGCGGCGTAGGCCGCGTATTCGGCCGCTTGCCGCGCCTGGCCGGCCAGGGCCCGGGCAACCGCGTAGCTGGCCGATACCGCCGCATGGCCGCAGCCGTCCAGCGAGGGGGAGCCGGGATGGGCGCCGGCCAGTGCCGCCGCGCGGGCGGCAAGCGCGTTCAGGGCGTCGCGGTCCAGTTTTCCACCCAGATAGCGTTCCAGTCCGTCCAGGCAGGCGCGCGCGTCTTCGCTTTCCAGCAGATGGGCGACGCGCCGCGCGCAGGCTAGGCCGAAGCGCAGGCGCAGGGGTTCCCGCTCCGGCGAATCCAGCTTGAGGTCAGCGGCGAGGCGGTCTAATTTGTCGCGCATCGGAAAGCCGGAAGGGAGGCCGGCGGGCTCAGGTCAGGCAGATGACATCGCTTTCCAGCGCGTCCTCTTCCCGCAGCACGGCCTCCAGCGCCTCGAAGCAGGCCGGGTCCAGCGCGCTGCCCAGGTTTTCGCGCATGATGGCCAGCGTTTCCGGCACCGGATTCTCCGGATGATAGGGCCGGGCGGCATGGATGGCGTCGAAGATGTCGGCGGTGGTGATGACGCGGGTTTCCAGCGCGATCTCATTGGCCGCGAGGCCGCGGGGATAGCCTTTGCCGTCCAGGCGCTCATGGTGGGCGCCGGCCACCTTGGCCAGTTCGGAGAACGATTCGATGCGGCCGAGTATGGTCTCGGTGTGGCCTGCGTGCAGTTTCACCGCCTCCCATTCTTCCGGCGTCAGCTTGCCCGGCTTGTCCAGAATGGTGTTGCTGACGCCCAGCTTGCCCACATCATGCAGCAAGGCGCCGCGCTTGAGCCAGCGCCGCCGCTGTGGATTCAGGCCCAGTTCCTCGCCGATGCGGTCGGCGTAGTGGCCGACGCGCAGGCTGTGGCCGGCGGTGAACGGGCTCTTGGAGTCCACCACCTGGCCGAAGCCCTCGGCGATCTCGTCCATGTAGTCGTCGTCCAGCGGCACCGTGCATTGGGCCGGCTCCAGCTCCAGCACTGCGCGTTCGATGTCGTCGGATTCCAGCCGCTGCCAGAACGCGGTATCGCGGCCGGCGCCGCGGAAGGCGGCCACCAGCTCCGGATCGAACCAGCCGCCGCCGCGGCGCACCGCCTCGTCCAGCGCCGCGTGGCGGCCGTGGGTGACGTGGAACACGTCTATCACCTGGGCCAGCAGCGCGATGCGGGCGTTCAGCGGGATGGCGTCGCGCTGCAGGCCCAACGGGCGGCCGGAGCCGTCCCAATGCTCGTCCAGATATTGAATGCCGTTGGCCACGTTTTCGTTGAAGCGCAGTTGGCGGGCGATGTCCGCGCCGCGGTGGCAGCGGGTGTTGATCAGCTCATCCGCCATTTCCTTGCCGCGGCGCAGCACGTTGACGATGGAGGCGGCGCGCTCGCGCCAGCCGGCGGCGTGGGTGCCGGTGTTGCTGAACACGAAGCCCAGCATCTGCGGCAGGCTGGCGCCCACCTGCTTGAAGTCCTGCTTGAAGCTGCGGTCGTCGGTCAGGTAGAGCTCGCAGATCCGGGCGGCGTTGCTGCTGCAGCCCAGGTCTTTCAGCAGGATGGCGTAGTAGAGGTCCCACAACTCTTGCGGCGCCAAGCCCAGCGTGCGGCCGATATGCATGCCTATCCAGCAGCTGCGGACGCAATGTCCTTCGGGCTGGCCTTCGGTGATGTCCAGCGCGTAGCTGAGCGAACTGATCAGTTGCGACAGCTTGAGGGTAGCGGCCATGGGCGCTCCATTGCCGGCAGGCAGGTTGGCGATGTTTTGTTTATGCGCGGCGGGTTGAATTTTCGCAATGACGGTCTGCGTCGGTAATGTCCACGGCGCGCGGCGCTGGACAGCCTGGACAGGCCATTCGAGAATGTTTTCGCCCTATCCCGCAGTGCGTTCCCCCTGTCATGCCACCCGCCCCCAGGAGCTTGCGTTGATGAATGCCGCCTTCACCCTCCGTCCGCTGACTGCCGACGATTTCGAAACCGTCGCCTTGCTGGGCGCCGCCATCTGGCGCAAGCACTTCATCTCCATGATCACGCGGGAGCAGATCGACTACATGGTTTCCAGCCGCTACACGCCGGAAAAGCTCAGCCGCTATCTGGACGCGCCGGACCGCTGGTTCCGCCTGCTGCGGGTGGAGGGGCGGCCGGTAGGCTATTGCAGCTACGCATTGAGCGGGCAGGACGGCGAGATGAAGCTGGAGCAGCTGTATCTATTGGAAGAGATGCGGGGAAGAGGGTTGGGCGGCAGGATGATGGATGAGGCGGAGGCCGCCGCCCGCGCGATGGGCTGCGCCACGCTGAGGCTGACCGTCAACCGCCACAACGCCGAGGCGATCGCCGTGTACGAAAAACGCGGTTTCCGCATGCGAGGGGAGGTGACGGCCGATATCGGCAACGGCTTTGTGATGGATGATTATGTGATGGCGAAAAACGTGTAAGGGAAAATTGATATTTTTATTTTTGGATCTGGTTGGTTTTCCTTCCAGTTTCATAATTTCCGAGAAGCGCCTCCAAGTTATTTGCTTTTTATTGATCGAATTCCCAGAGGGTAGCCATTCTATATTTCCTTTGCTGATCAGCAACGTTCCCAGTTTGGCACCATCAAGTTTTATCTCAAATTCTACGTCTTTGTGCAGGATGATTTTTTCGCTGAGGTTGAGGGTGGCTTCATGAGCCATAATTTCCACTCCTCCCTTACTTGGGGCTGATCGGTTGCTTACTGCTGGTTATAGTAAAAGAGCAAGCATAAATGCTTGCTCTTTATAGGTATGCGGCGAGTTCTTTATTATGTCCCGCAAAACGTCCTATATCCCTCCGCCAGCTCCGGCTCCGCCGGCAATGTGTAACGTTCCAGGTCTCCGCGTTCTGCGAACGGCTGGCGCAGCGTTTCCAATAGCTTCAGCGCCGGTTTCATGTCGCCGCGTTCGCTGGCGGCGTCCAATGCTTCTTCCACCAGATGGTTGCGCGGGATGTAGAGCGGGCTTTCGCGGCGCATCGCGGCGGCGATGTCGGGCGGGCGGCGGGTGCGCGGCACGTGGCGGGCGTGCCATTGCTTGAGCCACGGCGCCAGCGCGTCCGGAGATGGGAAGAGCCCAGCCAGCCGTTCGGGCTTGCCCTCCGCCTCGTCGGCCAGATAGCGCCAGGCCAGCGTGTGATCGACGCCGTGGGCTGCCAGCAGCACCAGCCAATCGTCGGCCAGCGCCTGATCGCCGTCGCGCTCGCCCTCCAGGCCCAGCTTGCGGCGCGCCTGCTCCAGCCAGCGGCGCTGGTATTGCTCCTCGAAGCCTTCGACGATTTCAGTCGCGGCCGGCACGGCGGCGGCCGGATCTTCCGGGGAGATCAACGGCAGCAGCGTTTCGGCGAAGCGGGCCAGATTCCATTGGGCGATGGCCGGCTGGTTGCCGTAAGAATAGCGGCCCTGGTGGTCTATCGAGCTGAACACGGTGCCGGGGTAGTGGGCGTCCATGAAGGCGCAGGGGCCGTAGTCTATGGTTTCGCCAGACAGCGCCATATTGTCGGTGTTCATCACGCCATGGATGAAGCCGGCATGCATCCAGCGGGCGATCAGCGCCGCCTGGCGTTCCGCCACGGCGGCCAGCAGCGCCAGGTGGCGGCCGTCTTGGCCGGCCAGCGCCGGATAGTGGCGGGCGATGGTGTAGTCGGCCAGTTTTTTCAGCATGCTGGTTTCGCCGCGGATGGCGAAGTACTGGAAGGTGCCGACGCGCAGATGGCTGGATGCGACTCGGGCCAGCACCGCGCCGGGCAGAGGGCGCTCGCGGTAGACCGGCTCGCCGGTGGCCGTCACCGCCAGCGCGCGGGTGGTGGGAATGCCCAGCGCCTGCATCGCCTCGCCGACGATCAGCTCCCTCAGCATCGGCCCAACGGCGGCCTTGCCGTCGCCGCGGCGCGAGAACGGCGTCTGGCCGCTGCCCTTGAGGGCGATGTCGCGCCGTTGGCCGTTGCGGTCCGTCACCTCGCCCAGCAGCAGCGCGCGTCCGTCGCCCAGCGACGGCGACAGGCCGCCGAACTGGTGGCCGGCGTAGGCCTGGGCGATCGGTTGCGCGCCTTCGGGGACATCCGCGCCGGAGAACAGCCGCGCCAGCTCGGCTTCGCTGGCGTGTTCGGTATCCAGGCACAGCTCGTCTGCCAGCTCTGCGTTCCAGTACAGCAGCTCCGGCGCCGGCGGCGTTTCCGGCCGCACCGGCGCCCAGGCGTCTGGCAGGTCGCGGGCGTAACTGTGGTCGAAGGGAATATGGATCATGGCTGGTGTGATTTTGGATGAGTTGGCTTGGATGCTAACTGAAAAGTTTTACAAGACGTAATGCTGCTCGGTTATGCATCCAGTTCTGGGAGGCATACGTCAGGACGATTTTCGCGCGTTGGGGTGGGTTTTTCAATTGTCGAATTGATATGCCGGCGACATTTAATTTGTGTGCAAAGTGTTAATTTGTGTTGCAATTCCAATGCAAATATTATATAAATAGAATATTTGCATATGAATTTGAATTTTCTTATCCATTTGAAGAGATTGCTTTTAGCCATCTCTAGTCCGATGTGGTGTGTCTTGCTTTTCTTATCATTCGGAGGGCAATGGGCTCACGCCACAGCAAACGATTTTCTACAGTTGCTACACCGTGCCTCTTACTCCCATCCCCAAGTTGCCATGGCGCATAGTCAGCGCGAAGGTGCGGACGGTGAGCGCCAAGCCGCTCGCTGGCAAAGATATCCCATGCCCAGTTTTCAGAGCGTGACGCCGCAGGACCGTTCCCGTTCTGAGCCAGTCAATCGGTTTTCCCTTGAGCAGCCAATTTTCGCGGGCGGACGGATTGATGCTGGCATTGATGAGGCAGAAGCGAAATACACCGCGAGCCAAGGCAATCTGGATCAAGTGGCTGTTGATCTGGGCGTGCGCTTGAGCACTGTCTGGTATGAGTGGCATCGCCAGCGGGAGCGCAAGATGGTGCTGATGGATAGCGTGCAGGCACATCAGCGTCTGCGCGATCAGATTGGCAGACGGGTCAAGGAAGGGGTGAGCGCGCAGGCGGATCTGACACTTGCCATGGCGCGTTTGTCGCAGGCTGAGGGCGATCTACAGCAGGCTAAATCAGCCGAGCGCAATGTTTATGCGCAGCTTGTCCAGTTGGCCGGCGCACAAATCCATTATCTGAGCACATTCCCAGTCCCTTCCGCCGATCAGCTGGTGGAAGAGGCCCCGTCTGTCGACTGGCGCGAGAAAGCGATTGCGCGAGCCCCTGGTTTGGCAAAGCTGGATGCGGAGGCCGACGCGGCCGCCGCTGAGATCCGAGTGAAGCGTGGACAGTTGTCTCCTGTTGTGAGTGTCCGTTACGACTACGACGCTTCCGGGTTTAGAAAGGGATCCGGCGTATTCCTTCAAGTGTCCGCGCAGCCAGGCGCGGGTTTGTCCGGCCTGTCCGGCGTTAAGGCCTCGGAAGCCTACTATCAAGCTGCCAAGGATGCGCGGCGCAGCGCCGAGCTGGAGTTGCGGCAAATGCTGGACACCGATTTTTCCGATTATGACTCTGCCTTGGGCCGGATCCAATCCTACGAACAATTACAGATCTCTTCCCGTGAGGTGGCCGCTTCTTATGCCAGGCAGTTTGTCGCCGGGAGGAAAAGCTGGCTTGACGTGCTGAACGCGGTGCGCGAGTCGGTGGCGGCTGACCTTTCCATTATCGATGCGAAAACTCAGCGATCGCAGGCTTGGTGGCGTTTGCGCCTGCGGGCTTTTGGTCTTGGCGAAACAAGCAAGGAGCCGCAATGAATAATCTTGGCGCAGCGTTGTTATATCTCTGTCGTTTGCAGCGGCATCGGATCAACCATCACAGCGTGACTTTTGCGGTCGAGACTTGTCTGCCGACGAGCGGGGCGAGGGAAGAACTTGCGGAGCTATGGCGCAGGCTTGAGCAGCCGGGTGAGCCTGCGATGCTTGACGATTTGACCCCAGACCGTCTGCCTGTGTTGGTTTTTCATCCGCAATCAGGCTGGGGGGTGGCTGAAGCTCTCGATGCCCAGGGGCGACTGGTGGTGGCGAATGGTCTGGGAGAGCAAATAGCCATTGCCAAAGAGCAACAGCCACGCCTGCAAGGCTTTGTCCTCCCCAAGAAGGAGAGTCGGGCGGGCGCTTTGTCGTGGGACATGATCAAGGCCTCGGTGCTGAAACATCGCCAAACGTTGATCCATGCCATGGTGGCGACGGCGTTGGTCAATCTGATCTCGCTGATCGTATCCATTTACAGCATGCAAGTGTACGACCGGGTGATTCCGACCTCAGGTGTGGCCACACTGACAGTGCTCACTTTCGGCGCGGTATTGGCGGCACTGTTCGAGTTTGCGCTCAAGTGGCTGCGCGGCCATGCCATTGATCAGGCCAGCGCAGTAGTGGATTGCGAGGTTTCCAATCAGCTGGTGGGCCGGCTGCTGGGCAGCCGCCTTGATGCGCGTCCAGCCCAGGTTGGCACTTTGGCGGCCCAGGTTCGGGGCTTTGATTACATTCGTGGCTTGATGACGTCGACCACGCTGTTCTTCGCTATCGATTTGCCGTTTGGATTGATTTTCATCGCGGTGATTGCTTTGTTGGGCGGCGTGGCGGTGATCGCTCCCATCGTGGTGGTGGCGATCAGCATTTTGCTGGGATTGTATGCCGCCAAGAGGGTAAGGAGGCTGAGCGCGCAAAGCTTGCACAACAGCAACCGCAAAATGGGTGTGCTGGTCGAGGCGATCGAGGCGGGCGAAACGCTCAAGGCAGGCGCCGGTGAATGGCGGCTGTTGGGCAAATGGCGCCATTTGGTCGAGCAAGTCGCTCTGGATGACTTGGAGCTGAAAAATCATAACTCAAATGTCAGCTATCTCGTCGCGCTGCTGCAAAGTGTTGGCTATGTCGCGATGATCGCCACCGGAGCGGTGCTGGCTATGGATGGCTACATCACCACGGGCGCCTTGCTGGCGTGTTCCATCTTGAATGGCCGCGCCGTAAGCCCGCTTCTGCAATTGCCTTCATTGTTGCTGCAATGGTCGCAAGCGAAGTCTGCGCTGCAGACATTGGATCAGATGCTGGCTTTGCCGGCGGATGCGCCGGAGGAAAGCGAGCAACTTATGCCCGATTTCTGCACAGGTGATATTTGGTCTGACGAACTGGGTTTTGGCTATGCCGAATCTTCTGTCGCGAGTGTGGCGTTGCGTGCGCCATTGTCCATCCGTGCTGGTTGCAAAGTCGGAATCGTCGGTGAAGTCGGCTCTGGTAAATCGACTCTTCTGAAGTTGCTGGCAGGTTTGTATGAGCCGCAAAAAGGACAGGTCCGCCTCGATGGTGTGGACATGCGCCATCTGAATCCGGGGTTTGTACGTGCCAACTTGGGCTATTTGGCTCAGGACTATCGTCTGGTAGGCGGCACCCTGCGCGAAAACCTGACCTTGGGTTTGGCCGATCCTGGTGATGAGGTCCTGCTTGATGCTTGTCGCGCTACGGGATTGATCCAATTGATCAATGCCAGTCCGAAGGGTTTGGCGCTGCTGATCAGTGAAGGAGGGCGCGGGGTATCTGGAGGGCAACGTCAACTGATCGGCCTGACCCGCTTGTTGCTGGCCAATGCCAAGGTTTGGCTGTTGGACGAGCCCACCGCCTCGTTGGATGGAAATAGTGAAGGAAAAATACTAAGCATGCTGAAACAGCAGGGGAGCAGCCGCACCATGGTTGTGGTGACGCATAAGCAAAGTCTGCTGCCTCTGTTTGATCGCTTGATTGTTATCGCGAATGGCAATGTCGTTCTAGATGGTCCTCGAGATATTGTTCTGGCCAAACTGCAGGGTAATGCCCGTGCGCAGCAAACTGTAGAAGCGAATTGATTTTCATGAATGTCCTCAAACAGCAACGAACATTGAAACCGCCTTCAACTCATGGCGGACGTCTGATTTGGGCCAGTGCCGCGGCGGTGCTTGGCGCTGGCGTCTGGGCAGCGAATGCTCCTTTGGATCAGATTACCCGCGGACCGGGCCAAGTAATCGCAAGCTCTCATACCCAGATCGTACAAGCGGCTGATGGCGGCACTATGCAGCACCTGTATGTGCGAGAGGGGGATAGGGTCAAGCGTGGCCAGCTTTTAGCAGCGATGGACCGAGCTAGAGCCGAATCGATGGTTAAGGAAAGCGAGGCAAGGGCCGCGGCGCTGCATGCCAATATCTCTCGCTTGAAAGCAGAAGTATTTGGGGGCAAGCCGCACTTTCCGGTTGAGGTGAAAGGGTATCCAGAGTTTCAGCGTAACCAGAGCATTTTGTTTATCAAGCGGCAGGCGGCAATACGCGAGGAGTTGAGCTCATTGCAGTCTTCGCTAGCCATAGTCAAGAACGAATTGGACATGAATCTGCCGTTGGTGAGGCAGGGAGATGTCAGTAGGGCGGATATTCTCCGCTTGCAGCGTCAAGTGGCTGAGCTGAGCGGGCAAATTACCAATAGGAAAAATAAATACTTGCAAGATAGTCAAACGGAATTGTCCAAGGCGGAGGAGGACTTGGCTTCTGTATCGCAGATCAAGGCGCAAAGGCAGGACGCGCTCAATAATACTCGTCTAACCGCACCGGTCGATGGTGTGATCAAGAGTGTCCGAATGACTACGCCGGGCGCAGTATTGAAGCCTGGCGAGGAGTTATTGTCGATTGTGCCAGCTGGCGATGAGCTTGTGGTGGAAGCCAAGATCAAGCCTGCTGATATCGCATATCTAAAAAAAGGCCTACCGGCCACAGTTAAGTTTGATGCCTGGGACTACAGCATCTACGGTGCGTTCAAAGGAGTGGTGAGCTATATCAGCGCCGACACCTTGGCGGAAGAGGGCAAGCATGGCGATCAATTGTTCTATCGGGTGAAGATTAGTTTGCCCAGGCAGAATTTCTTGAACGCTAAGGGGAAGTTGATTGAACTGCAACCGGGCATGACTGCTCAGGTTGATATAAAAACAGGGACGAGAACAGTCCTGCAATATCTGACAAAACCTATTACCAAGACTTTGTTGGATTCTATGGGTGAGCGCTAAAGCACATCGCCCTTTATTTTCGTGATGAATATTAATTGTTTAGGGGTTTTCTGGCATGGCTATAAAAAAATCGGCACCAGCTCGCAGTGTTTCTGGTGTTGTCGAAACGAAGAATAATATTGTTGCAGCGCAGCTTGTTGAAAAGTCGGTAGGCAAGCAAGAAACGCAAGCTAAGAAGAAAATACTGGTAGCGGAAGCAGATGCCATCATCAAGTCTGATGCGGATGCGAAAGGCATGGCTGCCGAAGAGCACGTTGTTTCGGCTGCTCAAAATGAGGCGGTGGCTCAAGCCGATGCATCTTCCGCTTCTTCGGTAGTCAGCAATGCAGGACAAGTTGATTCGTCGGCTTCTGCATCACATGCGGTCGCCGCAGGCAAAACCGGTTATTCGCCGTGGCTGCTCGGCACGGCGTTGGTGG
Source organism: Chromobacterium indicum (assembly GCF_039708975.1). Lineage (NCBI taxonomy): Bacteria > Pseudomonadati > Pseudomonadota > Betaproteobacteria > Neisseriales > Chromobacteriaceae > Chromobacterium > Chromobacterium indicum. The sequence goes on along the minus strand of NZ_JAYFSJ010000006.1, from coordinate 27,232 downwards.
GCGGTCTGGCTGCGGCAGCAGGCGGTGGCGGTGGGGGCGGTGGTGGTGGTGGTAGCAACGGAGAAAATGGGGGCGGTCCAGCGCCGCAGCTGACGGCTCAGTTTAAAGGCACCGTTATCGACGGCTACATCAAGGGCGCCGATGTCTTCCTGGTGGATAGGAATGGCAAGGAAATCGCTACTGGGCAAAAAACCGATGACAAGGGTAATTTCAGCATCAACAACCCTGATGGTCTGGCAGTCAAGATCACCGGCGGGGTAAACGTTGATACCGGCGCGGCTAATACCTTGGAGTTGTATGCCCCGGCAGGCCAGTCCGGCAAAGTGATGGTTACGCCATTGACCACGTTGGTGCACAAGCTGGTCACCGCGCACGGCATGTCGAACGCGGATGCGGAAGCCCAGGTGCAAAAGGCATTGAGCTTGAAGGGCGATGCGGATTTGCTGACCCAAGATCCTATTGAGGCCAAGAATCTTGAAGCGCACAAGGCCGCGGTCAAGGTGGCGATTGTCATTGCCGGCATTGGCGCTGTCTCAGCGGCTACGGACAAGGTGTTGGCCGATTTGGTTGCATCGATCAAGTCTAATTCTTTGCAAGATCTGAACCAGACGTTGAAGGCTTTGGTTGAGCAGCATGCGGGCAGCGAGAAATCTGCGACTGTTGAGTGGCAGATGAAAGCTATTGATGCGGCTGCTGATTTTCAGAAGATCGCCGAGTCTCAAAAAGTGATCGCCAGTGATGCAATTCCTCCTGAAAAAGCGCATATCGATGTTGCAGCCTTGGTCGGCGCCGAAGCGGCGAAATCTCCGTTGGTGTTGAAGGTTAAGGCGGCGCGTGATGCCGAGACCGTAGTAGTCAAATTCAATGGCCAGGTGCTGGTTGCGGATGGCAAGGGCGCTTATAGCATCGATGCCAGCAAGCTGGCTGATGGCGATTACAAGGTGGAGGTGATCAGCGCCGACAAGGCCGGCAATGCTTCCATTAGCAGCCAGGCGATCACTATCGATACAACTGCTCCGGTAGTGGAAATTCAGGCGCTGGGCGGCCAGGCTGGTTTCAGCAAGGGCTTCACGGTAAATGCGGGCGCGGTCGTCACCGGCGTGGATTTGGCCAAGTTCGACAAGAGCAGCAAGGATGGTATCGATACTTATATCGCCAAGGCGGGGGCATTCAAGGGCGATGAAGCGCTGAAGCTGGATGCAAGCCTGACTGATGGTGCTGGTAACGAGGGCAAGGCCGGCCTGGAGCTGAAGATCGACACCATTACGCCGGCCGTGCCGACGATCGCGCTGAAAGTCGACAGCGGCACCGTGGGCGACAAGATCACCAACGACGCCACGCTGGAGATCAGCCCGGCAGCGGATGGTATGGGGCGCGTGTACAAGGTGGATGGCGTTCAGACAAGCGGCTACGACGCGGGCAAGTTGGCGGATGGCAAGCATACGGTGGAAGTGATCGACACCGATGCGGCCGGCAACAGCGTATCGAGCGGCGAGTTTGTTTTTGACCTGGCCAAGACTGCGCCGGTTGTCGCGCTGAAGGCGATAGCAGGCGAGGGTGGTTTCAGCCATGGCTTCACGGTAAATGCCGGCGCGGTCGTCACTGGTGTGGATTTGGCCAAGTTCGATAAGAGCAGCAAGGACGGCATTGATACTTATATCGCCAAGGCGGGGGCGTTCAAGGGCGATGAAGCGCTGAAGCTGGATGCACGCTTGACTGATGGTGCCGGTAACGAGGGCAGGGCTGGCCTGGAGCTGAAGATCGACACCATTACGCCGGCCGTGCCGACGATCGCGCTGAAGGTCGACAGCGGTGCCGTGGGCGATAAGATCACCAACGACGCCACGCTGGAGATCAGCCCGGCAGCGGATGGTGTGGGTCGCGTGTACAAGGTGGATGGCGTTCAGACAAGCGGCTATGACGCGGGCAAGCTGGCGGAAGGCAAGCATACGGTGGAAGTGATCGACACAGATGCGGCCGGCAATAGCGTGTCGAGCGGCGAGTTCGTGTTTGAGCTTGATAAGACTGTTCCTGTGATAGAGCTGAAGGTGCTGGGGGAGCAGAATGGTTTCAGTAAAGGCTTTGTGGTTACTGCTGGGGCGGTAGTGTCTGGCGTGGATCTGACCAAGTTCGATAAAAACTCTCAGAATGGCATTGATACTTATATTGCCAAGGCCGGAGTATTTGATGGTGAGACATTGAGATTGAATGCGACACTGTTAGATAAGCTTGGCAATATAGGTCATGCGCCTGAGTTAAGCCTAGTGATTGACAATATTGCGCCGGAAAATACCAAGGTTATCGTTGATGGGCTGATTAATGCAGAGGCGGCCAAATCGCCGATCGTATTGCAGGTTGAAGCGGCGAAGGATGTTGAGAAGGTTGCAGTCGAATTCAATGGAAAGGTAGTGGAGGCTAATGATAAAGGGGGGTATTACCTTAACGTCAATGAGCTGAGTGATGGTGAGTACAAGGTTTTTGTAACTAGCACGGATAAGGCTGGCAACGTTGCTAAGACAGAAAAAGCTATCGTTGTCGATAAAACACCGCCGAAGGTCGACATCAACTTAATTAGCCCTAACCATGATTTGGTATTTATTCATAAAGGATTTACTGTTACAGAGAGGGCTGCGGTAATTGTTACCGTGAATGGCGCCGTGATTGATCTGGATAAGTTTGACAAAACTTCCAAAGATGGTCTGGATACTTATATCGGCAAGCCGGGAATTTTTGGGGGGAGTGAGAAGGTAACAGTTAATGCAAGTCTGACTGATGCTGCGGGGAATGTCGGCAAGAGTAGTGCTGTGGATTTTCTCATAGACACGAGAGCGCCAGAGGTGCCGGGCATCGCGCTGAAGGTGGATAGCGGGGTCGTTGGTGATAATATTACCAATAATGCCGAGTTGGAATTTAGTCCAGTTGCGCCGGGTGTGACGCGCGAGATTTCGGTGAATGGTAATAAATTACCCTACTATAATTCGGCCTGGCTGGATAAAAATGGCCATTATGTGGTTGAGGTGAAAGACAGTGATCCAATAGGTAACACTGTGTCAGGGAAGTATGAGTTTGATCTGTATTTGGCAAGTAAACTAGCTAAGCCAACTGTCGATTTGGCATTTGATAGTGGTGTCGTGGGCGACAAAATTACCAATGATGCCACGCTGAATATTAGTCCTGCAATGGATGGCGTGAGCCGCTTGTTCAAGGTGGATGGCGTTCAGGCAAGCGGCTATGATGCAGGCAAGCTGGTGGATGGCAAGCATGTGGTGGAGGTGATCGATACCGACGCGGCTGGCAACAGCGCATCAAGCGGCGAGTTCGAATTTGAGCTGGAGAGGACCGCGCCTCTGCTGGATATCCGGGCACTGTATCTTGAAGGGCAGGTGGATTACAGCAAGGGCTTTTCGGTAACGACGGGCGCGACGGTGACTGGTGTGGACCTGGCTAAGTTTGATAAGAGCAGCCACGATGGTCTCGATTTTTACATTGCCAAAAATAATGCATTTAATGGCGAGATTTTATTGGCTAACGCCAGTCTGATTGATGCCGCTGGAAACGAGAGTAAGGCATTTCAGCGATTCATGGTGGATACTACTCCGCCGGATGTGCGTGTGTTTCCCTTGGGCCTGCGCGGGGGCTTTAGCCATGGTTTTACCGTGACGATTGGTTCGAAAGTGATGGGTGTGGATCTGACAAAATTCGTCATGACGACAGATTACCGGAGTTGGGATAATTATGAAGCGAAAAAAGGCGCATTTGATGGCGAGCAGGTGACGATTATTGCGAGCCAAAAGGATAAGGTTGGCAATCTAGGTCAGGCGGAAATGTCGATTACATTTGATACCACCCCTCCGGTTGTGGAATTGCACGCCATTCCCCATAAAGGCGATTATAGCAGCGGTTTCACCGTGACCAAGGGTGCGGAGGTGAGCGGGCCGCTGGATAAGTTTGACAAAACGGTGGACAGTACGGGCCAGCTATATATCTACACTGCCAAGGCTGGGGTGTTTAATGGCGAGTCTCCGATTATTAGTGCCAGCCTAAAGGATGCGGCCGGCAACGTGGCCGAGGCGACTATCCAGCCTAAGATAGATACTACCGCGCCGCACACGTCAGGAATATATAGTGTTGGCGGGCGTGCCATTGCTCATGGATTTGGCGTAGACGCCGGGGCGGAGGTGATTGGGGTGGATTTGACGAAGTTTGTCAAGTCGTTTGATGGCGCGAAGCAGTGGGACATTTATACCGCTCGCGATGGGGCGTTTAATGGAGAGCTGGTGGCGGTGAGTGTGCGTCAGGTTGATGGGGCTGGAAATGCATCGGATACAACTAGCGGGTCGCTTAGGATTGATACCCAGGCTCCCGATGCCCCAGGCTTCACGTTTGCAGCAGGTAATAGTATCAATTTTGTAGCGGAAGAGCATGCGTCATTGTGGTACAGCGTAGATGGTATTCAGTGGGATGGGATCAAGCCCCTGATACTGCCCTTCAAGCCTCAATTTGGCAGTTATCTAGCGCATCAGGTTGATGAAGGCGGCAATGTGTCTGCCGCCGTAAAAACCTTCTATTCCACGACGACGCAGGCGGATCAGTTTGATATCCAAAAGGCTGATCCAGCTTCCAAAGTGGTATTAAAATTCAACAAGACCATGGACCATATTCATTTGGAAGGCTTGGCGGTAACGGCGGAAACCGATTTGTCGGGTAAGGTCAGCGCGGAGCAGGCTGGCGGGGATGTGAAGCTGACGTTTGCTCAGGACAGCGGTTTTGCCGGCTCTTTGGTGCTGCATAATGTGACTCTGACTCCCGAAGAGTTGCACAAACCTAACGTGCTGTTCGTATAAATCGGTTCTTTTCTGTTTCTCGGACTTAGAATCAGAGAACCCGGCAAGCAAGCTTGCCGGGTTTTTATATGCGCAGAGTGAGCAAGATAAGAAAATGGCGCGACGCGTTTTCACGCGCCGCGCCATCCGGTTTGAGTGCTGAGTGGCTCCGTGTTGCGTCAGCGGCTACGGCCGGTTTTGCCACCGGGTTTGGCCGGCGAGCGGCCAGCTTGCGGCTTGCCACCCTGTCCGCGCGCGCCGACGGCTGCGGCCGGCTTGGCGCGCTGCCCTTGCTGCGGCTGACGGGCGCCGGGAGACTTGCCGCGGTTCATCGGCGCGCCCATCTTGTGGCGCACCGCGGCGGCCTTGTCGCCCGGCGGCGTCGGCGGAATCAGGCAGTGCTTGCTGTGGCCGATCAGGTCGCTGCGGCCCATCTGGATCAGCGCGTCGTGGATGATCTGCCAGTTGTCCGGATGGTGGTAGCGCAGGAAGGCCTTGTGCAGCTTGCGGCGGTAGCCGTCGCGCACCACGTCCACCTTTTCCGAGCTGCGGCTCAAACGCTTCAGCGGATTGCGGCGGGTGTGCCACATGGTGGTGGCCATCGCCATCGGCGTCGGGGTGAAGGTCTGCACCTGGTCCAGGCGGAAGTTGTTCTTCTTCAGCCACAGCGCCAGGTTCATCATGTCCTCGTCGCTGGTGCCCGGGTGGGCGGCGATGAAGTAGGGGATCAGGTACTGTTCCTTGCCGGCCTGGCGGCTGAAGCGCTCGAACAGTTCCTTGAATTTGTCGTAGGCGCCCATGCCCGGCTTCATCATTTTGGACAGCGGGCCGTCCTCGGTGTGCTCCGGGGCGATCTTCAGATAGCCACCGACGTGGTGCTGCACCAGTTCCTTGATGTACTCGGGCGAGCGCACGGCCAGGTCGTAGCGCAGGCCGGACTGGATGTTGATCTTCTTCACGCCCGGCAGCGCGCGCGCCTTGCGGTACAGCTGGATCAGATGGCTGTGGTCGGTGTTGAGGTTTTCGCAGATGACCGGGAACACGCAGGACAGCTTTCTACAGGAACGCTCGATCTTCGGGTCCTTGCAGGAGAGGCGGTACATGTTCGCGGTCGGGCCGCCCAGGTCGGAGATGTGGCCGGTGAAGCCCGGAGTCTTGTCGCGGATTTCCTCGATCTCGTGCAGGATGGATTCTTCCGAGCGGCTCTGGATGATGCGGCCTTCGTGCTCTGTGATCGAGCAGAAGGTGCAGCCGCCGAAGCAGCCGCGCATGATGTTGACCGAGTACTTGATCATCTCCCAGGCCGGGATGTGGGCGTCGCCATAGGCCGGGTGCGGATTGCGGGCGTAGGGCAGGCCGTAGACGAAGTCCATTTCCTCGGTGACGAGGGGGATCGGCGGCGGCGTCAGCCACACGTCGCGCTCGCCGTGCATCTGCACCAGCGCGCGGGCATTGCCGGGGTTGGATTCCAGATGCAGCGTGCGGCTGGCGTGGGCGTACAGCACCGGGTCGTGGGCGACGGCTTCGTAGGCCGGAATGCGGATCACGGTCTTGGCGCGCTCGGCGCGGCGCTTGGCCAGGCGTTCCTCGCGCGATTCGATGCGGATCACCTGCGGCTTGGACGGATCGATGCCCTTGGTGGCTTCAGCCGCCTGCTCAGGGATTTCCTGATACGGGTTCAGATGCGGGTCGACGCGGCCGGGGATATCCACCACGCTGGAATCCATCTCCTGCCATTCATCGTCCGGGCGCCAGCCGTGCGGCACGATGAAGGCGGTGCCGCGGATGTCGCGCATCTCGGACAGCTTTTCGCCCTTGGCGGCGCGGTGGGCGATTTCCACCAGCGCGCGCTCGGCGTTGCCGTACAGCAGGATGTCGGCCTTGGAGTTGACCAGCACCGACGGGCGCACCTTGTCGCTCCAGTAGTCGAAGTGGGCGATGCGGCGCAGGCTGGCCTCGATGGAGCCTATCATCACGCCGACGCCGGGGTAGGCCTCGCGGCAGCGCTGGGCGTAGACGGTGACCGCGCGGTCCGGCCGCTTGTTGGGCTCGGCGTTCGGCGTGTAGGCGTCGTCGGAGCGCGCGCGGCGGTCGGCGGTGTAGCGGTTGATCATCGAATCCATATTGCCGGCGGTGACGCCGAAGAACAGGTTCGGCTTGCCCAGTTCGCGGAACGCGTCGGCGCTGTGCCAGTCGGGCTGGGAGATGATGCCGACGCGAAAGCCTTGCGCCTCCAGCAAGCGGCCCACCAGCGCCATGCCGAAGCTCGGATGGTCGATGTAGCAGTCCCCTGTGATCAGGATGATGTCGCAGGAGTCCCAACCCAGCTCGTCCATTTCGGCGCGGGTCATCGGCAGGAACGGGGCGGTGCCGAAACGGCTGGCCCAGTACTTGCGGTAGGAATCGATTGGTTTGGCTTGCGGAGTAGTCATGCGTTCACGTCGAATTCAGGCAGCCGGCCATTATGCCGCATTCTGGTAAAAAAATCAGCATAAACAACTGTTTATTCTCGCCAATAGCCCGCATGGCGGTAGGGGCTTTGCGCGCGGGGATTTCTCAGGCGAATCAAGGCGCTGGCCGGCCTGCCCTGGGGCGGGGCTGCCGGCGCGGCGGCTTTGGGTGTACCCTTGCCGGTTTGCGCGGCGCGGCAAACCCGCGCCTCTCGTAAAATATTGGATATTGCCGGGATGGGAGACGAAATCATGGCGGAACGCATTGTCGGAGTGAAGGACGGGGACCAAGGGTTGGTGAGCAGGCTGGAAGCGGGCGCGGTGCTGCATGTGCCGGATTTCGGTTTTACGCTCGATGCCGCCGAGCAGGCGCTGTTGAATCCGGCCATCGCCGACCCCAAGCGCAAGAACATCAGCCTGGAGCCGGACAACGGCGCGCTGCACGGGGTATTGGGCGGAGACGACGCGCAGCGGGCGGTGCGGGCGCTGGTGTCCCGCTACCAGCGGGCGGCGGCCGACCTCTTGGCCCGCGTGCTGCCGGAATACCAGGGCAAGACCCGCGCCGCGCCCACCAGCCTGCGCCTGGTGCGGGTGGAAGACCGCAAGACCTCCTGGCGCAAGGACGACAGCCGCCTGCACGTGGACGCCTTTCCGTCCCGTCCCACCTATGGCGAGCGCATCCTGCGCGTGTTCTGCAACATCAATCCGGCGGGCGAGCCGCGGGTGTGGCGCGTCGGCGAGCCGTTCGAGGATATGGCCAAAAAGATGCTGCCGCGCGTGCCGGCCCAATGGCCAGGATCGGCCGCCTTGCTGGCCGCGCTGAAGATCACCAAGCGCAAGCGCAGCGGCTACGACCACATCATGCTGCACCTGCACGACGCGATGAAGGCCGATCTGGCGTACCAGCGCGATTGTCCGCAGCAGACGGTGCCGTTCGCGCCGGGCGGCGCCTGGATCTGCTTCTCCGACCACGCGTCCCACGCGGTGATGTCCGGCCAGTTCATGCTGGAGCAGACGCTGTGGCTGCCGCTGGAGAAAATGGACGATCCGGCCAAGTCGCCGCTGCGGCAGCTGGAGCGGCTGACCGGCAGGATTCTGGCATGAGTTTTTCCGAGTCAGACTCGAAATGGGTAACGCGGATTGCCGTTTTGTAGCAAAATGACCTTGTTTTCGCGACCCGGCGCCGCGTTCGCGGCGCCGGGGCCCGCCATTTCCACGGAAAAAACAGAAACGGTCGCCTGAGCATGCACTCTCCGCAGATATTTTCCCCGATCCAGCTTCTGCCCGACTGGCGTTCCGCCGGCAAGGCGCCCGAGGCCGCCATCCAAGGCGAGACCGTGTCCCTGCGTCCGCTGGACGCGCCCCGCCATGGCGCGGCATTGTTCCGGTTGTTCACCGGCGACGACGGGCATTGGGAGCATCTTCCCTATGGCCCGTTCGCCGATGAAGATGGATTCATGACCTGGCTGGCGCTGACCGTGGCGCAGTCGGACACCGCGCTCTACATCGTGTGCGCCAAAGACTCGGAGCAGCCGCTGGGCTTTCTGGGCTATCGGCAGATGGTCCAGGCTCACGGGGCGATCGAGATCGGCCACGTCAATTTTTCGGCGGCGCTGCGACGCACCCGGTTGGCCACCGAGTCCGTGTTCCTGCTGCTGAAGGCCGCGTTCGAGCTGGGCTACCGCCGCTGCGAATGGCGCTGCGATTCGCGCAACGCCGCTTCCGCCGCCGCCGCCCGCCGCCTGGGTTTCCAGTTCGAGGGCACCCTGCGCCAGGCCATGGTGGTCAAGCGCCGCAACCGCGACACCCACGTGTTTTCGATGCTGGATGGCGAATGGCAGGCCTTGCGGCCGGCTTATGCCGCTTATCTGGCAAGCGGCAATTTCGACGCGGCCGGCAAACAGCGGCGCCCGCTGGCCGAGTTTCTGGGCGAGGTCCGTGAACCGGCCTGACCAGTCAGAGAGCCGGGACCCGTGGCTGGCGCGCTGGCTGCCTTTGCTGCGGGAGGCGGGCAGGCTGGGGCCGGTGTTGGAGATAGGCTGCGGCGAGGGCGAGGATTCGGCCGAGCTGCTCGACGCGGGACTGGAGTTGATCGCCTTCGATCTATCGGCCGACTCGATTGCCGCCGCAGCTCGCCGCGCGCCCGGCGGCAAGTTTCATTGCCGGGATGTTCGGCAGCCGTTTCCACTGGACGGCGTTCGGCCGGGCGCGGTGGTGGCTAGCCTGTCGCTGCATTATTTCCCCTGGGATGAAACGGTGGAGATCGCGGAGCGCATCCGCCAGTGTCTGCCGCCCGGCGGCAAGCTGCTGTGCCGGCTGAACGCGGCCGACGACCATCATTACGGCGCCAGCGGCCATCCTGAAATCGCGCCGGACTATTACCTGGTGGACGGCGCGCCCAAGCGGTTTTTCAATGAGCGGGCGGTGCGCGAGCTGTTCGCCGGCGGTTGGCGCATTTTGTCGCTGGAGCACCATGTCAGCGGCAAATACGCGTTGCCGAAAGCCTTGTGGGAGGCGGCGCTGGAGCGGTCTGACTGAGTCCGCCGGCTCCGTCCGGGCGGTGGGCGGCGCGAGGAATCGGCCGCTTGGCGAAAATGGCGGAAAAATCGGTTACAATGGCCGATTCGCTATCCATACCCACAGCCAGAACATGAGCACGGAAAACAACGCGCCGGTTGTCAACAACTTCATTCGCAGCATCATCGACGAGGATCTGGCCACCGGCCGCCGCAACTCGGTGGTGACCCGCTTCCCGCCCGAGCCGAACGGCTTCGCCCACATCGGCCACGCCAAGGCGATCTGCATCAACTTCGGCCTGGCCGAAGACTACAACGGCCAGTGCAATCTGCGCATGGACGACACCAATCCGGAGAAGGAATCGGACGAGTTCGTCGAGGCGTTCAAGCAGGACATCTCCTGGCTGGGCTTCAAGTGGAACGGCGAGGTGCGCTACGCATCCGACTACTTTGACCGCCTGTACGACTACGCAGTGGAGTTGATCCAAGCCGGCAAAGCTTACGTGGACGACCTGTCCGCCGAGGAAATGCGCCAATACCGCGGCAATCTGACCGAGCCGGGCAAGAACAGCCCCTACCGCGACCGCACGCCGGAAGAAAACCTCGATCTGTTCACCCGCATGAAGAACGGCGAGTTCCCGGACGGCAGCAAGACGCTGCGCCTGAAGATAGACATGGCCTCCGGCAACATCAATCTGCGCGATCCGGCCATCTACCGCATCCGTCGCGTGCACCACCACCGTACCGGCGACAAGTGGTGCATCTACCCGATGTACGACTACACCCACTGCATTTCCGACGCCATCGAGGGCATCACGCACTCGCTGTGCTCGCTGGAGTTTGAAGACCACCGCCCGCTGTACGACTGGGTGCTGGACAACATCAGCATCGGCCACCATCCGCAGCAGATCGAATTCTCCCGCCTGGAGCTGCTGTACGCGCTGACCTCCAAGCGCAAGCTGCAGGCGCTGGTCAACGACGGCGCCGTCACCGGCTGGGACGACCCGCGCATGCCCACCATCGCCGGCATGCGCCGCCGCGGCTACAGCCCGGCCGGCATCAAGCTGTTCGCCCAGCGCATCGGCGTGTCGAAGAGCGAAAACATCATCGACATGGCCATTCTGGAAGGCGCGGTGCGCGAGACGCTGGAAAACGACTCGCCGCGCGTGATGGCCGTGGTCAATCCGCTGAAAGTGACGCTGACCAACTACGACGCCGCCGTCACCGCCAGCCGCAGCGCGCCGTTCCATCCGCACCATCCGGAATTCGGCGAGCGCGACGTGCCGATCGCCAGCGAGATCTGGATCGAGCGCGACGATTTCGCCGAAGTGCCGCCGCCGAAATGGCAGCGCCTGACTGCTGGCGGCGAAGTGCGCCTGCGCTACTCCTACGTGATCAAGTGCGACGAAGTGGTGAAGGACGCCAACGGCGAGATCGTGGAGCTGAAGTGCTCGATCGACCACGACACGCTGGGCAAGAACCCGGAAGGCCGCAAAGTCAAGGGCGTGATCCACTGGGTGTCGGCCGAACACGCGATCCAGGCCGACGTGCGCTGGTACGAGCGTCTGTTCACCGAGCAGCGTCCCGACGCGGTGCGCGGCGACGATGGCGAGTACGTCGACTTCCGCCAGTTCCTCAGCCAGGAATCGCTGAAGCTGGTGCCGGCCTTCGTGGAGGCCTCGGTGCTGCAGGCGGTGCCGGAATCGCGCTTCCAGTTCGAGCGCCTGGGCTACTTCGTCACCGACCGCTACGAACACCGCAAGGGCGACAAGGCGGTGTTCAACCGCACCGTCGGTCTGAAGGACAGCTGGAAGTAAATCATCGCAGCACTGCCGGATGGCGAGCCCCAGGGTTCGCCATTTTTGCATGCGCAAGCGGCAACGCCGGCTCATAAGGAGAAAAAATGCGCACCGAGCTCAAATCCATCGCTGTATCCCTGCTGGCCGCCGGCCTGCTGTCCGCCTGCGCCACGCCGCCGGGCAAGGGCAATTACGACAGCGGCAAGGTCTACAAGATCACCATCCTGCACACCAACGACCACCATGGCCGCTTCTGGCCCAACAGCGACGGCGAATACGGCCTCGCCGCGCAGAAGACGGTGGTGGACCAGGTGCGCGCCGAGGTGAAGGCCGAAGGCGGCTACATGCTGCTGCTGTCCGGCGGCGACATCAACACCGGCGTGCCGGAGTCCGATCTGCAGAACGCCGAGCCCGATTTTCGCGGCATGGACCGCATCGGCTACGACGCGATGGCGGTGGGCAACCACGAGTTCGACAAGCCGGTGCCGGTGCTGATGCAGCAGCGCAAGTGGATCAACTTCCCGATGCTGTCAGCCAACATCTACCAGGACGGCAAGCGGATGTTCGATCCCTACGCCATGTTCAACCTGGGCGGCGTCAAGGTGGCGGTGATGGGCCTGACTACCGACGATACCGCCAAGATGGTGAACCCGGCCCAGATCAAGGGCATCGAGTTCAAGAGCCCGATCGCCGAGGCTGCCGCCCTGGTGCCGGAACTGCGCCAGCAGGCCGACATCGTCATCGCCGCCACCCACATGGGCCATTACGCGGACGGCAACCATGGCGTCAACGCGCCGGGCGACGTGGAAATGGCGCGCGCGGTGAAGGGGCTGGATTTGATCGTCGGCGGCCATAGCCAGAACCCGGTGTGCATGAAGGCCGAGAACGTCCGCGACGACGCCTACGTGCCGGGCGCGCCCTGCGCGCCGGACCGCCAGAACGGCGCCTGGATCGTGCAGGCGCACGAATGGGGCAAATATGTCGGCCGCGCCGATTTCGAATTCCGCAACGGCAAGCTCAAGCTGGTCAAATACCAGTTGATTCCGATCAATCTGAAAAAGACGGTGAAGACCGCCGACGGCAAAACCGAGAAGGTGCCGTACACCGAGCTGATTCCGGAAGACAACAAGCTGCGCAGCTTCCTCAAGGCCTACCAGGACAAGGGCCAGGCCGAGCTGGGCGTCAAGGTGGGCGAGCTGTCGGCCAAGCTGGAGGGCGACCGTTCCGTGGTGCGCGGCCAACCCACCAATCTGGGCGTGTTCGTCGGCGAGGCGATGATGGCCAGAACCCAGGCCGACTTCGCGGTGATCAACTCCGGCGGCATCCGCGATTCGCTGCCGGCGGGCGTGGTCAGCTACAAGGACGTGCTCAAGGTGTTCCCCTTTGGCAGCACTTTGGCCTATGTGGACATGAGCGGGGCCGAGGCATTGGATTACCTGAAGGCTGCGGCGCGGATGACGCCGGGCGCAGGCGCCTTCGCCCAGTTCGCCGGCGTCAAGCTGCGCATCGTCGGCGGCGAGCTGCAGCAGGCCGAAGTGGCCGGCAAGGCCATGGCTCCGGCCAAGCGTTACCGCGTGGCGATCAACAGCTTCATGGCCTCCGGCGGCGACGGCTATCCGAAGATGATGGAGCATCCGGGCTATGTGAACACCGGCTTCGTCGACGCCGAAGTGCTCAAGGACTACGTGGCCAAGCATTCGCCGATCCGGGCCGAGCGTTACGCGCCGGCCGGGGCGGTGGCGCGGGAATAAGATTCGGCCGCCGCGGCTTTGGGTGAAACGGGCCGCTCCTGTGGAAGGAGCGGCCCGTTTCGCATTGGCGGCAGACGCGTTCAGCGAGTGATTTCAAAGAACGGGTCGCAGCAGCTGCCTGCCGGGGTGCAGCCGTAGCCGCCAGTCTGGTCCGGGGCGAAGTCGCTTTTTCTCCATTGCTTGTAATGGGCGGCCGTGTAGTAGACGCGGCTGTTGACGTAGTCGTAGACGACGCGTCCGTCCGACGCGGCGTAGGCGTACTGATTGTCGCCGGGGTACTCGGCCTGGGTCAGTTCCACGTAACCGGTCAGCGGGATCTGCGCGCCGCCTACCGTGCGGAAGCGGTTGGCGTAGCAATGCCAGCGCAGGCTGTTGCTGATGCCGGCGGTGCGATTCAGCAGATCCATCGCGGGTTGCCGTCCCAGATTCGCCAGATTGGGGCATTGATTCAGATTCAGCCCGGCGATGTTGACTGCCGGCAGGTGGTTGCGTTCGTTGCCGTGCGGCGAGCGGGCATATTCGGCCCAGTAGGCGGCGTTCATGAGGAACGGGCCGTCCACTTGCGGGGGATAGAACTGGCCGGCGGCGACGGTGGCCAACTGGTATTGCAGCAGCGAGGAAGCCATCTGCCTCAGGCCGTTGGTCAGCACCGCGCGATCTTGCTTGACCTGGGGCACCACCAGGCCGGAGCCGGTATTGCTGACCACGGCCCGGACATCCGCCGGCAATGCGTTGTAATTGCTGCACTGCTGCGGCGTCCAGCGAGCGCCCAGCGGCATGCGGGCGGACCAGAGCTGGCCGATCGCGTCTTGAGGGCTGGTCCACTTGTCGGCGGCGACTGCGTGGCCGGAGAGGCTGATGGCCAGCGCCGCGGCGGGGATCAGGGCGTGAAGGGCGCGCGGGAAAAGCGCGGGGTGTCGTTTGGACATGGTGCCTCCTGAGGGAAGGGGTATCGGGATGGCGTGTCGGTCGCCGCGGCCATCCTGCCGCCGTTGAGCGTGAAAAAGTACTGATCGTTAGGGCGGGGCATGGTTTCGCGCTTTTCCCTCGGCGCGCCGGCGAGCGAGTTTGCCGCTGGTCAAGGAAGCGTTTTTTGCCGCGGTCATCGGTCTTGAGGCGGCTTTCGTCCAAGTGGTATGGTGGTGGCGTTATCGGCGCGGCCCGGACGACGGCTGCGCCTGTTCCGTCAGTTTCTCATCCAGGTTGCGATCATGACCAAGCCAAGAGCTGTATATCTGCAATCCGGCGGACCCACCGCCGTTCTGAACGCTTCCGCCCAAGGGGCGATTGAAACCGCGCGCCGCCTGGGGCTTTCCCTGTACGCCGCCTACGATGGCCTGGCCGGCTTGCTGGATGATCGCCTGTGCGACACCGACGGCGTGTCCGACACCGCCATCGCCCAGCTCGCCTTCATGCCGGGCGGCAGCTTCGGCGTCAGCCGCCGCATGATAGGCACGTTCGAGGAGGCTCCGGAGGACTGGCTGCGCCTGCGCGACGTGCTGGCCAAGCACGACATCCGCTATCTGTTGATCAACGGCGGCAACGGCTCGCTGGGCTGCGCCGAGCGGCTGGCGGATTTTGAAAAGCACACCGGCTACAAGCTGGGCGTGATCGGCATCCCCAAGACCATAGACAACGATCTGATGGGCACCGACAACAGCCCCGGCTACGGCTCGTCGGCCAAGTTCCTGGCCAGCGCGATGCGCGAGGTGGGGCTGGACATGGCCAGCATGGGCTGGGGCAGGGTGTTCATCATGGAAACCATGGGCCGCCACACCGGCTGGCTGGCCGCCGCCTGCGCCGCGTCCTCGCGCAGCCCGCAGGAGGCGCCGCACCTGTTGCTGCTGCCCGAGGTGCCGTTCGAGCAGGAGCGCTTCCTGGCCGCGCTGGACGCTAGCCTGGCCAAGCATGGCCAGTGCGCGATCGCGGTGGCCGAGGGCATTACCGGCGCGGACGGCCGCTTCGTCGCCGAGGCCAAGAAATCGGAAACCTACGGCCATGAGCAACTGGGCGGCGCCGGCCACTGGCTGGCCCAACTGATCCTGCGCGAGCGCGGCATCTCCGCCCACGTAGCCCAGGTGGATTACCTGCAGCGCGCGGGCGGCCATCTGGCTTCGGCCACCGACGTCCGCCAGGCCTATGTGATGGGCGAGAAGGCGGTGGAATGGCTGCTGGCCGGCAAAACCGGGCTGATGGCCGGCATCAAGCGTCTCAACGACCATCCCTATTGTTGGGACGTGGCCGAGGTGCCGCTGTCGGCGGTGGGCGACAAGGAAAAACGGCTGCCGCCGGAGTTCATCGGCGCCGACGGCTTCAGCGTCACCCAGGCTTTCCTGGACTACGTGAAACCGTTGATGGAGGGCGAGCGCATCCCGCCGTTCAAGGACGGCCTGCCGGATTACCGCCCGATCGCCTGGCCGCGGGTCTGATTCGCGATTGATGGCGAGAGACGGCCGCCGCGTCGAGAGGCGCGGCGGCCGTTTGCGCATTTCAGCGCGTAATGTCGCGGCTCGAATGACAGAAGCCGGCGCCGCTCTGTTACAATCTCTTTCCTTTGAATCACCAACCATAGGTTTTTTTGATCATGCTGAGCCTGTACAACACACTGACCCGCCAGAAGGAAGCGTTCAAACCCATCGAACCCGGCAAAGTGAGCATGTACGTCTGTGGCATGACCGTTTACGACCTCTGTCACATCGGCCACGCGCGCATGCTGGCCGCCTTCGACGTCATCTACCGCTGGCTGAAGGCCTCCGGCTACGCAGTCGATTACGTGCGCAACATCACCGACATCGAAGACAAGATCA
Source organism: Chromobacterium indicum (assembly GCF_039708975.1). Lineage (NCBI taxonomy): Bacteria > Pseudomonadati > Pseudomonadota > Betaproteobacteria > Neisseriales > Chromobacteriaceae > Chromobacterium > Chromobacterium indicum. The sequence goes on along the minus strand of NZ_JAYFSJ010000006.1, from coordinate 11,086 downwards.
TCAAGCGCGCGCTGGAGCGCGGCATCACCCCGGAGCAGCTGGTGGAGGAAACCATCGCCGACATGCGCCAGGACGCCGCCGCGCTGGGCCTGTTGCCGCCGACGCACGAGCCGCGTGCCACCCATCACGTAGGCGGCATGGTCGCGATGATCGAGCAACTGATCGCCAACGGCAAGGCTTATCCGGCCGCCAACGGCGACGTTTACTACGCGGTGCGCGAATTCGAAGGCTACGGCAAGCTGTCCGGCCGCACGCTGGACAAGCTGCGCGCCGGCGAGCGCGTGGAAGTGGACCCGAACAAGCGCGATCCGCTGGACTTCGTGCTGTGGAAAGCCGCCAAGCCGGGCGAGCCGTCCTGGGACAGCCCGTGGGGCAAGGGCCGTCCGGGCTGGCACATCGAGTGCTCGGTGATGAGCTGCCACCATCTGGGCGAACATTTCGACATCCACGGCGGCGGCGAGGACCTGCAGTTCCCACACCACGAGAACGAGATCGCCCAATCCGAAGGCGCGCATGGCCACCAGTACGTCAACTACTGGCTGCACAACGGCTTCATCAATGTCGACGGCGAGAAGATGTCCAAGAGCCTGGGCAACTTCTTCACCATCCGCGACGTGCTGCAGCACTTCGACGGCGAGGTGATCCGCTTCTTCATCGTGCGCAGCCACTACCGCAGTCCGGTCAACTACACCGACGGCATCCTCAATGACGCCAAGCACGGCCTGACCCGCCTGTACACCGCGCTGCGCGGCATCGAGTTGCCGGCGTCCGCGGGCCTGGACTGGAACAATGCCTACGCCGCCCGCTTCAAGGCGGCGATGGACGATGATTTCAACTCGTCCGAGGCGGTGGCGGTGCTGTTCGAGCTGGCCGGCGAAGTGAACAAGAGCCGCGATCCGCAGCTGGCTCGTCTGCTGAAAGATTTGGGCGGCGTGTTGGGCCTGCTGGAGCGCGATCCGGAAGCCTTCCTGCAAGGCGGCGCGGGCGAGGGCGAGCTGTCGGCGGAACAGGTGGAAGCGCTGATCCAGGCGCGCAAGGACGCGCGCGCCGCCAAGAATTGGGCCGAGTCCGACCGCATTCGCGACGAGCTGATCGCCAAGGGCATCGCGCTGGAAGACGGCGCAGGCGGCACTACCTGGCGCCGCGCCTGATCCGGGTTAGGCCGCTGGCGCTTGTCAACGGCGGCCAAACGGCGGATAATGCCATGTTTCGCAAGCAGTACAGGCAAAACCCCTGTACCCGTTATGAAAGGTAGAGAGATGAAAACCGATATTCACCCGAACTACAAAGAACTGTCCGTTACCTGCTCCTGCGGCAGCCAGTTCGTGACCAAGTCCACCATGGGCAAAGACGCTTTCTCGATCGAAGTGTGCTCCAACTGCCACCCGTTCTACACCGGCAAGCAGAAGATCGTGGACACCGCTGGTCGCGTGGACAAGTTCAACCAGAAATTCGGCGGCTTCTTCAAGCGCTAAGCGCGTTGCCGTATCTGGACTTCGAAAAAGGCAGCCTGCGGCTGCCTTTTTTCATGCCTGCGCCGCATGCGTGGGATAATCATCAGATCCTTAGGAACAACAAGGTGGCAACGGGATGCTGACTTATTCCGCTCAGGCCAGCACGCTGGCCAAGCCGACTGAAAAACCCTGGGTGCTGCTGCTGCTGTGTTTCATCTGGCTGTGGCCCGGCATCCTCGGGCACGATCCCTGGAAGCCGGACGAACCCTTCGTGCTGGCTATCGCGCAAGGCATGCTGGACAGCGGCAACTGGCTGCTGCCCATGCTCAATGGCGCGCCCTATCTAGACAATCCTCCCTTGTATTACTGGCTGGTCGCCGGCTGCATCAAGCTGTTCTCGCCCTGGCTGCTGCCCGCGCATGACGCCGCCCGGCTGGCGACGCCGCTGCTGATGTCGCTGTCGCTGCTGCTGGCCGGCATGGCGGGCCGCGACCTGATAGGCCGTCGCCACGGCCGCAGCGTGGTGATGATACTGATAGGCTGCATCGGGCTGGTGGAGTCCGGGCACCAGCTGACCCCCATCGTCGCCAGTTTCGCCGGCCTTACCGCCGCCTTCTACGCGCTGTCGCTGACTCTGCGCTCGCCAGGCCTCGCCGGCGCGCTGTTGGGCGCGGCCAGCGTGATGACCTTCCTGGGCGGCAGCCTGGCGGACCTGCTGCTGATCTGGCTGGTGGCGGTGATGCTGCCGGCCTTCAGCGGCTGGCGGCGCAAGAATTACGCGATCACGCTGCTGCTGGGATTGCTGCTGGCCCTGCCTGCCATCCTGGTGTGGCCGATGCTGCTGCAGCGTCTGTACCCGGCGGTGTACGCCGAGTGGTGGGGCAATTACGCGCTGGGCGGCTCCAGCGGCTTCCGCCATGTCAGGCTGTTTCACGACTTCGGCTATTACAGCCTGAACGTCTTGTGGTTCGCCTTCCCCGCGTGGCCGCTGGCGATGTGGACGCTGTACCGCAACCGTCAGCTGCAGTCACCCAAGCTGCAACTGCCGCTGCTGTTCACGTTGATGATCGCGGTGCTGCTGACGCTGTCCGATCGCGCCAGCATCACCGACGCGATGCCGCTGCTGCTGCCGCTGGCCGTGCTGGCCGCGGTGGAGCTGGACAATCTGCGCCGCGGCGCCGCCGCCTTCCTCAATTGGTTCGCGCTGATGACCTTCGGCCTGTTCGGCCTGCTGGTGTGGCTGGGCTGGGCGGCGATGAACTATGGCTGGCCGGAGGGCCTGGCTGGGCGCGCGCAGTATTTCAGCCCCTTTTACCATCCGCACGTGTCCTGGCTGCAGGCGGCCGGCGGCCTGATCGCCACCCTGGTGTGGCTGTGGGCGCTGACCCGGCCGCACCTGCGGGGCCGCCAGGCGATCACCAACTGGGCGGCCGGCCTGACGCTGCTGTGGGGCCTGGGGATGACCTTGTGGCTGCCCTGGTTCGACGCCGCCAAGAGCTACCGTCCGGTGGTGGACAGCATGCTGCGCAAGCTGCCGGCCACCGCCACCTGCATCGCCACGGAAAACCGCAACAGCCTGGCCATGATAAGCTGGCGCTACTACGCCGGCATCGACCTGCTGTCCTTCCCAGCTGGGGAGACGCCGCCGTGCGACTACTGGCTGGTGGTGCGCAGCAGCGAGGAGGGCGTGGCCGAGCCCGGCTGGCAGGTGTTGTGGACGGGGAATCGCCCGCGCGAGCAGAACATGACCTTCGCGCTGCTGCAGCGCCTGCCGCCGCCGAAATCGCCCAAATAAGCGCTGCCATTGAAGTGAAAGCCGCTCCGGACGCATGCCGGGGCGGCTTTTTTCATGGAAGCTGGGCGCTATCCTGATTTAGGCCGATCCGGCGGGCGGTGGCCGGCGTAGTGCTGCATGCCCTCCACCAGCGCGTCGAACACGGCCTTGCAGGCGCGATTGTGGCGCAGGTCCTCATGCATGGTGATCCAGGTATCCAGGCGCAGCGCGTAATGCTCGGGCAGAATGCGCCGCAACCCGTCGCGCCGAGCCAGCGGCAGCTGGCAGAAGCCGAGGCCGGCGCCGGCCCGCAACAGCGCCAGCTGGGCCAGGTCGCTGTCGCTGCGCAAGGCGAATTTTTCCCGCGCCATGCCGGACATCCTCTTGGCGGCCTCCCGCTGGAAGGCGCTGGGCTGATCGAAACCGATCAGGCTGTGCTTGTTCAGATCATCCACGGAAGCGGGCTCGCCATGCTCGGCCAGATACGCTGGCGCGGCGAACAAGCCGATCTCGATGGCGCCCACCGGGCGGGCGATCAACTGCGCCTGCTGCGGCGCCAGCATGCGCACGGCGATGTCCGCCTCTCGTTGCAGCAGGTCCTGCGCGCGGTTGCTCAGCGCCAGCTCTATCGTGACCGCCGGATGGCGGCGGCGCAGCTCGGCCAGCATCGGCGGCAGCACCTCCACGCCCACCACCTCGCTGGAGGTGATCCTCACCACGCCGCGCGGCGCATCCCCCTGGCTGGAGGCCATGCGCTCCAGCGCCGCCGCGTGGCTGGACATCGCCTCCGCATGCGGGCGCAGCGCCCGGGCCGCGTCTGTCGGCAGCAGCCCGCCCTGGGAGCGGGTGAACAGCGGGATGCCCAGCGCGGCCTCCAGCGCGTCGATATGGCGGCCGAGGGTGGGCTGGGCCTGGCCCAGCGCGCGCGCCGCCGCGGATAGCGATCCTTCCCGCAGCACGGCGAGGAAGGAACGGTACAGCTGCCAATCTATCGTGGAATCCATACGTAAATGTATGGAATGTATGCTGTTTTAGTCAATTCCGTATTGTTCCGCGCCGCCATAAGATGACTCCACCAAGACAAACCAAGGAGCAAGATCATGACGACGCGACAAACGGCGCTGGTGGTGGGAGCGGCTGGCGGCATAGGCGGAGAGGTGGCGCGCCAATTGCGCGACGCGGGGTGGGAGGTGCGCGGCCTGGTGCGCAGCCTGGAGCAGCCGGTCCAGACGCGCGATGGCATCGCCTGGATCCGGGGCGACGCGATGCGGCCGGACGATGTGGCGAAGGCGGCCGAGGGCTGCGCGGTGATCGTCCATGCGGTGAACCCTCCCGGCTACAAGCGCTGGGCCGAGCTGGTGCTGCCGATGCTGGACAGCACCATCGCCGCGGCGAAGCGGGAGGGCGCCGCCATCGTGCTGCCGGGCACGGTGTACAACTACGGGCCGGACGCCTTCCCCATCCTAAGGGAGGATTCGCCGCAGCGCCCGCTGACGCGCAAGGGCGCCATCCGGGTGGAGATGGAGACTCGCCTGCGCGCTTATGCGGCCGGCGGCGGCAGGGCGCTGATCGTGCGCGCCGGCGACTTTTTCGGCCCCAAGGCCGGCAATAACTGGTTCTCGCAAGGCCTGATCCAGCCAGGCAAGATCACCCGCCGGATCCAGAATCCGGCCATGCCGGGCATCGGCCACCAATGGTCATACCTGCCGGACGTGGCGCGCAACATCGTCGCGCTGCTGGAGCGGCGCGAATCGCTGGAGCCGTTTGCCACTTTCCATCTGGGCGGCTATTGGGACGCGGAGGGCACCCAGATAGCGCAGGCCATCCGCCGCGCGCTGCGAAAGCACGGCGTCAACGCCAAGGTGGATGCCTTCCCCTGGTGGCTGATCCGGCTGATCGCGCCATTCAACGTCACGCTGCGGGAAATGATGGAAATGCGCTACCTATGGCGCAAGCCGGTGCGGATGGACAACGGCAAGCTGCTCGGCGCGTTGGGTCGGGAATGGGTGACGCCGTTGGACGAGGCGGTGGAGGCGACGCTGAAGGGTTTGGGGTGCCTGCCGGAGTGATTGCTCGACGAGGTGGCGCCTGCGATGACAGGTGCCGCTTCCTTTTGGAGAAGCAAGAGACATCTTTTGCACAGGACAATCGGCTTGTCCAGTAGTCAATGACCTGATAACGATCGAATAACGTGATAATTTTTAATTATTGCTGATAAAGCCGCGCCCTCTGGTGCTCATTATATTGCCTGTGTCGTCTGGATTTAATCTGGGTCTTTGAATGATTTATTTGGTAATCTGTGCAGGATTTTGTACGCATGAAATTAATATATAGATGTATTTAATCGCATGGGCAATGTGTGCTTGCAATGATTTCGAGTGAGTTTGCGCGAGATGTTTATATTGCTTTTGCAATGAATGTCTTGGCATCTGTTTCAAACATTGTTGATGGTTTGCAAAGGTTTGTACAAATTCAACCTGTTCTTTATACCAGTTCTTGTGAAACGTCGACAGATTTTTGGAGTGAGGTCGCTAACTGTGCTGATGGTCAAATTGCCTTCCCCGTGTGAATGTGGCAAATTGAACATGCATAATGTATGCAATTGGTTTGTTTTAACTTTGATATTTCAAATAAGTGGAGTTAGCCATGCACCCTCCCTACTCGTTCAGAAATTTTTTAGAGCTAGAAACCTTTATTGACCAATTGGAGAGCATAGGTCAAATGGCAGGAGCTAAAGACCTACATCACAATTTTCTATATGTCAATGAAAGCTATGCGGATTTTCACGGAATTTCGCGTGACGACATTGTAGGTCGAAAATCAGAAAATATGCCTAACGGTATTTCTGTATTGTCAAAATTACTTTTTGAGCAAGACCAGATTGTATTGCACAAAAAGAAGAGGATTATTATGGGCAGTATTCATCCACATCGCAGCGGTGATCCAAGAGCCTATAAATTCCGCAAGTTCCCTGCTCTGATAAATGATAAAGACCAGATAATTCTATTTGCTGGTGAAGATTTGACCTGCGATACCACATTCTGGAGTGAAATATTATGTGGCATTGAGCCCATGGTTAAATTTGAAAAGTTGGTTGCGGCTTCATTTAACCAACTTCAAGAGCAAAAAGAGATAAAGATTCCTCTGAATGAGAGCGAATTATCTGTTCTATGTCTTTTGTTGCGTGGTGTACCAGTTAAGAGAATTGCTGGGCTTTTTGATCTTACCACTCGTACTATTGAAAATAGGGTGGAGTCACTAAAAGATAAATTTGGTGCTTTGAATCAACAGAACTTGATTGATGTGGCAAGGAAGATGGGCTATCAGTCTCTTCTTTCGCGTGCGATTTTCAAAGAGCACATGACTTATAATCTGTTGGTTGAATAATATGAAGCCCAGTAAAACCATACTTATTGTACTTCTTTCTACTGGCATCTTTGGTTTTAACTATGTTGCCGCAAAGATCAGCTCCATCCGTATTGATCCCGTCGAAACGGCCATGCTTCGTGTAGCTTTTGCAGCACTGCCTGCATGCCTATTCTTACGGCTCAAGAAAGATGAATTCCTTTATGTTTTTCTCTATGGGGTAGCGTTCGCTTTAGGCTTATTCCTGTTCTTCAAAGGTCTTAAGACAGGTATTGATGCCGGCATTTCATCCGTGATCATGCAGGCGGGTTCATTATTTACAGCGGCCGGGGGGATCCTGATATTGAAAGAGAGGTGGAACAAGTTCAATGTTGTTGGCTGTTTGATTGCGATGTTTGGCATCTATTCCATTTCTAAGATTAAAGAAGGGGGGATCAATGTTGCCGGTATCGCTTTTGTACTGGGCTCAGCATTTAGCTGGACCTTTGCTAATCTGTCCGTCAGGCTCTCTAGAACTGAACGTCCGCTAGCATTTGTGTCTTGGGGAAGTTTGGTTTCTGCCGTTTTGTTATTTGCGATTAATCTTGCCAGTGGAAAATCTATCTTATCCACGATCGGCATGATTGACCAGCAGGCTTGGTTAGCTATTGCATTTCAAGGGTATGTGACAACATTGATTGGCTATGGCCTTTGGACTTTGTTGTTAAGTCAAAATCAGCTAGTTTTGAGTGCGCCTAGCTATTTACTCGTACCTGGATTTGCGTTACTCTTCTCTCATATTGTACTAGGTGAGGCAATCACAGCGGAGAGGGTTTTGTTTTCTCTCGTCGTTGTCGCGGGCATCGTGATTAATGCAAGCGCTCAAAGCCTGAGTACATTAGGCGAAAAGAAAAAACCTGCAATGGTAACATAGCTTTATTGTGCTGGTAAGGTGGTTTTCCCCCCTTTTTAATACAGAGGGGGGAACTACAATAGCCATATTAAAACTTTGATTTGTTGGAGTTTGAATATGGCTAATGCGGAACAATTATCGTTGGAAAATTTCCAGCCAGAATTTTGCCAGATTGTAGCAAATCACATCCAAGATCATCTAAATCCATTGGAGTGGGAGCAGCTACATGCACTCGCACAAAGTGGAATTCCACATTCTCCAGAACTTTCCTTTACAGCCTTTGATTCCATTGAAAGGCGAGTTCGTCATTTGACCTTTATAGAAAACATCTCGCCCTTAGAGATGTTGTCTGCGCCTAATTTCTATCAACGTTTACAGATCATTGGCACGCTACATGGCCAGCCTGTTTGTTATTTCTCGGGAAGCGGCATTTATCAATGGAGTTTGACCCCTGATGGCGACTCTCTAAGTTTCTGGCTTACTTACCCTGTCTATCCGCCTGGCTGGCCGAATGATGATGATTTGGACTTGCCTTTTCAGCTCCAAGGCTCTGAGTTTGGTTCAAAGTGGTTGATGTAAGTTATGGGTCGTGTGTAAAGAAGTGATAAGCCGTTTTGGAGGAAGAAGTGATGTTGTAAGAAGGAAGAGGGCGTAGTGGTAGAAGTAAATGGGGAGCTGTAAAGAAAACAGCCACAATCATGTGGCTGTTTTTATAGGCTTTATAGTTGTACGAGCTTTAACTTAGGCATCTACCCCTTTGGGCCGCTTTTGCGGCCTTTTTTTTCCTCACTTATTAAGTGGAGGCATGCTACTAACATACACCTGTTGGGCTTGTGTAGCAACGGAATAAAGGCAGTAGTGATACTGTTTTATAACACATGATTTTTCTGTTGCTGCTCGGTGTTAGGACAAACTTAAAGGCTTTGGAGTTGATCACGGAATTTTACGCCAAGCTGGAACATATCCTGCTTATGAACCTGCTCTAGTTTGTCTGTCGGCAGACCTTGACCTTTCAGAATGGCTTTCTGGTTTTCAAATGCAAGATTGCGCATCCTAACTTGCTCTTTGTAGTCGTAAGCTAGCTGATCTTGGCGGGCTTTTAGTGTGTCGCGTGCAAGAAAATCGATTGCACTGGTGGTTTTGGCATACCGTTCGTCGCTGCCGACGAATGTTGCGCGCTGATGGGCATGTCCGCCGACTTCACGGCGGGTATTCGTCATTACAGATGCAAACCTACCTGGGCCGCCATCCCCTTTGACAAGATCGGAATAATCACTATCCGTCACTACGGGATAATTTGAGCTATCGATTTTATTGGGATCGGATGAGTCACCTGGCGCGCACTTTACTAACTTCTGTTCGAATGGGCTAAGCTTCTTTGGCGTTAGGCCGGTGGCGGGATTATATATTACGCTCTTGCTCTTATACCTTGCATCTGCGATGCGTTGTTGTCGCTGCCATGCCGTTGTCGGGCCGATCATATAAAATGAGGCATGAGAGTCGTGAAGATGTTGATCAAAGAAATCATGAACATCCTTTGGGACGGGTTTCTTGGCCTCTTCAGATTGCAGCCGCAATAGCTCAGCAGCTTCATTAACGTCGCTTTGTACTATGCGTGCTCTGGATAAGTCGCCTTGCCAATCTTTTTCGCTAGCGCGCATGTCCTCTAAATCTTGTTTGTCGGAACGCGAGCTGCGCAGCGTGCTGCCTTTGCTAAGCTGTTGAATGCAATCTTGCTGCATAAACTGCGCGCTGGTAGCAATGCGCCAATGCCAATATTTTTTCAAATGGGCATATAGTGCATCTTCTACAATGCGGCCGCCTGCGCTGGCCCATGCCATATAGGCATTAAAACGTTTAATGAGAAGTGGGTCTATTTCAAAGTCTTGTGCGGCAGGGTCTCTTTTTAGGGCTGAAAGAGAGCGAAGGGGAACGCCTGCAGCTCTTGCGTCGTTATACATATTGAGCAAAGCTATTTGACTTAGAAGCTTTCGTCTATGGCCTACGGCCTTCCCTTGATCGCCAGGGCCATAGCCACCACCTACGTCAGAGTGCGAGCCGGGGTAAACAACTTCAACTGCATTCAAAGGCATGCTGCCATCTTCATGCCGAATGCTGGTTAACGGGAAGGAGTAACGCACTTCATGAGAGGCCACATAATGGCGGCATTGTTTTGTGAAGCTGGTTACTTTTAGCATGTCAGGCGTTGCCCAACTATTTTGTCCATCTACGACACCATTTGCCGAGCGGCCGGGCGATCTGCCTATGCCTGGCGTTGAGTGTGCCATGCCGACGGATGCAACTGTGTCAAATATCCCTAAGAAATAAAGACGAATCGGGACGCAGCCGGCAAATAGCCAAATATCACCTTGGCGTTTGCAAGATAATTCTAACCAACGGCAAAATACCCTTGCTAATGCTGCACCGCGTGAGAATCCAAATACGGCAATATTGATGATTTCTATTTTAGGGGTGTTTTTATTATTCCCTATGTTGAGTGCTAGTTTTTTTTGAACTGCATCAAGTGAGGAGAGGTCAGGGAATCTAGGATTAGGATTTCTATCTTTAGATACTCTTAGCTCTTTTTTTAAATCACTGGCAGTGAATATAAGCTTTCCATTAAAGGAAGCGCTTATGTCATTGCATAACTGATAGTATGCATAACTTAATCTTGCTTGGCCGCCGGCAGCCATGGATAAACCAGAGTCTAACGGCTCATTTTCACCAATATCTTTGAAGATAGTTCCTACACCCTGCATGTAATGGGTGTGGTGGTGTATTTTTGGATCGTCTATCGCTGTGTCGTATATTGATACAATATTTGAATGATCACACCGATATCGTGGTTTCCCACTTTTTTCCGCTTCTACTAAATCTCTATCACGATTGTTATTTGTTCCATCGAAAAAGAAGCTTGACCATATGTTAGTCTTGCAGCTTGGTTCAATTTTTTTATTGGCATTGTTGCCAAGCTCAGCTTTGGTTTGAAAGCGCGCAGCTTTTTGTGCGGTGCTTTCTTTTTCAGGTGCCGGGCAGCTAGCATTTTGTACACTCATTTCGATGCATCCTTTGGCTTGCTGTTATTGGGTGGCCATATCCCCTCAAGCGGCCTTGGGCCATCTTCTATAAGTGAGCCAAATTCTTTATGGGATGGATGCTCCTTATGGAGGAGAGAAATATTTCCAACGTAAATTCGTGCATCATCGTTTGGCAATAAAACAACCTGTACCTCTGCCATCGTCTCCCCATCATATGGGGGAACGACTACTGTCTTGCTTTTAGTTGTTAGAATAAATCCACCGCTGGCATCTCTTTTTTCACACTCTGGAGTGTCATGGATGCAAACGCCCCTCTCCCATTCAAGTTTTACGGAAGTTCCTGGCGTGTACTTTCTTGGCAAGGTAATTGATCCTGCAATTCCACCCCCGCCATTTACTCTTGGGCCACCTACCCAATGCCCATCAGCCCACACCATACTAATATCGTGGTTTGTATAGTTATATGCACCGACCGGAACAGCAAGCATTTCGTCTTTGCATCCAGCTAGTATGGCTATAAGGGATAGTATGAATAGAATGCGCATTTTCTTGTCTGTTCAAT